>JABDPB010000083.1 GCA_013042995.1 Ignavibacteriaceae bacterium
GATTAAAACTAATGTTGAAGTAGGTATATTTACTCTGCACACTCCTAATATGGACCTATATTCAGATGAACCTGAAATAGTTATTGAAAGTCTAAATGCCTCCAGAGAATTGCAAAGCAAAAAAGAAACAAATATTGGTAAGCTTATTTACTTTAAATCATTTCATGAGGTACGTAAGGTAATTAAAAAATTCAATCCTGATATTGTTCATTCACATTATGCTTCTAGTTATGGGTTAGTTGGTGCGTTATCAAATTTTCATCCTTATTTAATTTCTGTTTGGGGTTCGGATATTTACAGTTTCCCCCGTTACTCAAATATCTATAAAAAAGTATTAAATTATAGTTTAAATAAAGCTGATCTCATTTTGGCAACAAGCAATTCCTTAATGCTAGAAACCAAAAAATATTGTAATAAAACGATCGATTTGATTCCATTCGGTATAGATACTAGCAAGTTTGTTTCCAAGAGATTTGATAGTTTATTTTCTACTGATGATATTGTAATTGGTACGATAAAAACTCTAGAAAAAAACTACAGGATTGAATATTTAATAAAAGCATTTCACATATTAAGTGCAAAATATTCAAATATATCTCTGAAGTTGTTAATCGTCGGAAAAGGAACTCAAAGGGAAGTACTTGAAAAACTTGTTCAAAAATTGGGAATCAAAGACAAAACAATTTTTGCTGGTTTTATACACCCTGATGATATTCCCAAATACCATAATATGCTTGATATTTTTGTAGCTGTCTCAGAGGAAGAAAGTTTTGGCGTAGCGGTACTTGAATCTTGTGCTTGCGAGAAACCTGTTGTTGTTTCTAATGTAGGCGGATTTCCAGAGGTTGTAACAAACAACGAGACCGGTCTTATAGTTGAAAAAAACAACATTATTTCAATTGTAAATTCGCTTGAAAAACTTATTTTAAATCCAGATTTAAGAAAAAGGATGGGAAAAAACGGAAGACAAAAAGTAATATCTCAATATGATTGGGAAGAATCAGTAAAAAAAATGTTAACCGTATATCGTTCTTTTACGTACGAGTAGATATATTATTATTTCTTAATTTAAATTTACAAATCAATTAATTTCTTTTGTTACTTTCCAATGAAATTTTATTAAAAATGGGCGAGAAAATTAGGCGAGTCTTAGATATTATAGTAAGTTTTATTAGTCTTATTTTTCTGCTTCCTTTGTTCCTGATTATTGGACTTGCAATTAAAATAGATTCAGAAGGTCCGGTTTTTTTTATTCATAAAAGAACAGGATATAAAGGTAAGAACTTTAGAATGATAAAATTCAGAGGCATGGTACATAATGCGCTAGAATTAGGTCCCCAGCTAACCCAACCAAATGATAAAAGAATTACAAGAGTCGGAAAATTTTTAAGAAGAACCAGCATAGATGAAATTCCGCAATTTATTAATGTTCTTAAAGGTGAAATGAGTATTATAGGGCCTCGTCCTGAAATTACATCAATAACTGATACTTATACTGAAAAAGAACGTGAAGTTTTTGATTTTAGGCCAGGCATAACCGGTATTTCCCAAATTAATGGGCGACAATTGTTATCTCCGCAAAAACGAGTAAAGATGGAAATTGAATATTATAAACAGGCTAGCTTTTACTCGGAAGCAAAGATTTTCTTTAAGACTTTTAAAGTAATCATAAGCAATGAAGGAAACCTTTAATTACTAGCTTATCTTTATAAACTTCCATTTCTGAAATTTAGTAATAGATTATGACCAAGGATACTGTATAACACCTTACTGATATTAGATTTATATTTCTATCATTAAGTATATAGTTATTTTCCCCTTGTCTGAATATTGCCAAAATGCTATGTTTCGTTCGAATTTTCAACCTTAGAGGATTTTAATGCGAAACTCATACTTATTCACTTTTGCATTCTTATTAGTAATTCTTTCGAGCAATTTCAGCTTTCCTCAACAATTTAAAGTAATTGAATCTACTACCAATTACATTATACTCGAAGTAGATTTTAGCAATTCCTATAACTTAGTTGATACAGTAGTAGACGGTAGAACCTATCAAAAAATAAATGGCCGGGACGATTATTTTAGAAATCCAGGCGAACCTTGGTTACCTTCGTTTGTAGTTAATATAGGGATTCCTTTTGAAAGCCAACCTAAAGTAAATCTATTAAATAGAAATGAATCTTTAAAAAAGAATCAGTTTATAATTCCGTATCCAGTAGACGACCCTACATTTAAAGAATATAAAATTGAATTAATTGATCAAAATGTTTATTCCAGTAATAGTTTTTTCCCAAAAATTCCAGCAGAATTCGGTGATGCAATAACTTTTAGATTTGCAAAAATTGTCCCTCTTAAAATATCCCCATTTCAATTTAATCCGGTAACTCGCGATTTGATTGTAATCACCAATCTTAAAATAAGAATAGACTATAATCCAAAATCAACCGCAGGTTTTTCTCCTCATTCAGATATAATGACAAATGAGTTTTTATCTAGTTCTATTATTAACTATGATGTAGCAAAAAACTTTATAGGAAAGCTAAACTTGAGTGATTCTCCCTCAGCTCAAGATCCCTATTGGTATGATCCATTAAAGAATTATTTTAAAATATATATAAAAACTAAAGGTGTTTATAGAATAACTTATGAGGAATTGATATCTGCAGGAGTACCTTTGGGTTCTTCAACTTCGATATCAAAACTGGAACTTTACAGCGATGGACAGCGAACGCCAATCCATATTTTAGATAACAATACCGATTCTATTTTTAATGCTGGAGATTATTTCCAGTTTGTTGGATTACCACCTTCTAAGTCTCCCTATTGTACGATGAATATTTTTAATTTATCTAATGTGTACTGGTTTTCGTATCAAAGTGACTCAACCGGATTACACTATGTGAAGACAGCCGGAAACCTTTCCAACTACACAAAAACTTATTACTCAAATCTTACTACAATTCATTTTGAAAAAGACTCTCTATTTGAAAGACTTGGATTAGCTCAAAATGGAAATAGGGATTATTGGTTCTGGGATAAAGTAGCTGCCGTTGGCGGACAGAGTACAAATAAGTTTGCTGGTCGATTTAATGAATTTCCAGATAGAAATCCTGATTCTAGTTATGTTCATCTAAAGGTTGGATTGCATGGAATCACAGATAATCAATTTTATCAATTAGACCACAAAGCATATATTTCAATTACAAACCAACCGATCGGAGAATTTATTTGGGCAGGTCAGAGAGACATAATTTTTGAGAAGAGTTTTTACGTTTCTTCTGATAGTATTAATATTTTCCCAATGGGAAATCTTCTTCAAGTTGAGGTCAGAGGAGATCTAAATCCGGCTCCCGCCGATAATGACGAAATAAGAGTAAACTGGTATGAATTTGATTACTGGAGATTGAATAGAATTCATGACGAATATTATAACTTTAAAAGTTTTGATTATGCCGGAAGAAATAGATTTTGGATGTGGCAGTGGGAAGCTGATGATATGCGCATTTACGTACCATCAAAAAATAAAATGATCCTATATGACGTTACTACTGATAACGTTTCCTTTGTAGATACAATGAGAGGTGAAACTGAATATTTTTGTGCTTCATTTGATTACTATCAATTAGTAGATTCAATAATAGCTGACTCTCCTTCAACTCTTAGAAGTTTAGATAATGGGGCTGATTATATAATTGTTACTCATCCTGATTTTAATAGTATTGCTGAGGGACTTGCAAATTTGAGAGAAAATAATTTTCCTGATGAGAGTATTCAAAATCCCAGGATTAAAGTAGTTGATATATTACAGATTTACGATGAATTTTCATACGGTCTTTTAGATCCATATGCTTTGAAAGATTTTGTGCAATATGCATTTGAAGAATGGCAATCTCCAGCTCCTACCTATGTTGTAATCGTTGGTGATATGAGTTATGATTATAGAGCACTACTTGAATCAAGCAGACCAAATTTTGTCCCTTCCATTCCATTCTGGGCTTCTCAATATGGGCAAGCTGCTAGTGATAATTTAATTGTTGCGGTTGCAGGCAACGATCTTTCTCCCGATTTAGCAATTGGCAGGCTGTCAATGGAAACAATAGAACAAGGAAATATTTTACTAAATAAACTCATTAATTATCCGGATGACCCTTCAAAAGAATGGAATGAAGATATTCTATTAGTTGCTTCTGGGCTTAGTTTGGAAGATGAAATTCAGTTTGGATTTAATGATGCAAGTGTTGCTCTCTGCGAAACATACGTTAGTCCGCAAGGTTTTCATTGTTCTAAAGTATTTAATTTTCCAAGTAAACCTGAACATGAACCATTTCAGGGTTCTGGTCCCGAAATAAGAAATGAAATAAATGAAGGAACTGTTCTACTAAATTATTATGGTCACGGTGGAGGCTTTCAATGGGATTTAGTATTTCTTGAAGATGATATTTACCAATTAGAAAATAATGGAAGACTCCCAGTAATTCTAAGTGTAACTTGTTACACAGCTCATTTTGATAATCAAAAAGTATTTGGTGAAATATTTAACGAAGTTGAAGGAAAGGGAAGTATTGGATTTTATGGAAGTTCGGGACTCACCTATTGGGGAGTTGGTAAGGCCATTAATAATCAACTTTTTAGTCAAATTTTCAACCAAAGAAACTATATAATTGGTAAAGCGATTCTTAACTCAAAAAATAGTGTGCCAGCGGGTGGGATTTATGGGACCCAGATGGCATTGTTAACATACTTGGGAGATCCTGCATTAAAAATTGCATTACCGGAGTATCCTGATTTTGCAATAAACTCGTCAGATATTAAGTTGACACCAGAAAATCCACTACTTGGCGATACCATTTCTGTTAAAATCAATATCAGAAATTGGGGTACGGTCTTTCCAAATGATTCTGTTGTTGTAGATTTATCTGCTGGATCAGCGGATACATCCTATGTTGTAGGATCAACTAAGTTGGGAAGTTTTGGTGAAAAAGATTCTGTCTACTTTAATTGGGTGCCAAATAAAGGCGGTCTTTATAATTTAATAGCAAAGGTAAACGATACTGAAATTATTCAAGAGGAAGATCGTACAGATAATTTTGCAAGTAACTTTTTTATAATTTTCAATATAAGTGAACCTTATGCACTTGAACCAATCGATGGTTATTCCACTCAAAGTAATCAAGTTAAATTTAAATTTGCTGATATTGGACATTACATAAACAAAGAGTTAAATACTTTCATTGAGATTGATACATCATCTAACTTTGCATCGCCACTTATAAATTCGGGTGAGATAATCCCCTATGAGGGGCAGTTAAACTGGACTTCTACCGCCTTTCCTCAGGGGGTATATTATTGGAGAGCAAGAATTTTTGATGGGACTCAATTTGGTAATTGGAGTCCCACCCGAAGTTTTACTATTATGAATCAACCGAAAGACGGATATTTTGCACAAGAAAGTATATTAAACTCATTTAACACGTATAACATCATCTATTCTGATTCATCAAAAAGTTTAATTTTGAATACAGATCCACTTCCGGCTAGACCATCCAATAACACTTTACTTGCACATTTCTATCCTGATCCACAATTACCGGATTCATTGAAACTTACTGCACTAACAACTGATGGTACATATTTATATTTCGGAAATATTTGGGCAACCGCTGGGTTAAACCAAAAAACTAGGTTATATAAAGTAGGAACTGGAAACAATGGCACTGTTGAAGGTCAGGTATACGGACAGTTTTCGGATTTTTTGGGTTCAATAAGAAATACAATTACATACCATAGTGATGGTCACATTTACATTGCCGTTGGGCTATCAAATAAATTGGTTAGAATAAATGTTAGTACAGAGCAAATTGATACAGTAAATGTACCCTCAGGCTTATTAAGATGGGATACTTCCCGTTCGGAAAATGGATATTTTTATATTAATTCTGATGGTAATTATATTTACAACTTGACGACGATAGACTCTTTAGGAAATTACAAATATACTTTACGAACTTTTGATCCTTCCAATAACTGGGCTCTCGTTAGACCTGATATTGTTCTTTCAGGTTCAAGCTTTACACAAGGGATAACCAGTTTTTTTGTTCATGGCGATTACATATATCCTGTTGAATACGTTGAAGCAAATTATATGAGAAGAATTAAACTGAGTGATGGATTATTTGAAGAAGAATGGGTAGTTATGTTACCTTACAATCCGAATTTTCAAAGTTACTATTCTTGGTGTTGGGATTGGCAAAATGATGACATTTATGCCTCTGTATACAGATCGTCGGGGTTTGAACCAAAATTCAGTCGGTTTGCTGGAAACTATGTTGATGCAAATGGTTGGATAACTAGCAAACAAGTTGGTCCGGCTGCTTCGTGGAATAGTGTTGAATATAATTTAAATAATCCTAGCCCAACAGGAACATTCAGGGTTGATTTATCAGGTCAAAACTCCGTGACAAAAATTTGGGACACACTACAAACAAATATTCCTACAAATTTGGACTTAAGTAATATTAAAGCTGATACTTATAATCATCTTAAGTTACAATTTGAATTAACAGATTCGGGTTTTACAACTACACAACCAATGGAATTGCGCAGTGTAAATTTTGATTACCAGACTCTTTCCGATGTTTATTTTGTGAGAGAGGATCTAAATTTTGAACAAGATTCTTTGTTGCAGGGTTTTCCTGTAACCATGAATTTCAGATCAAGAAATTATGGTGAGCTTAGTGCAGATTCATTGCATTTAGATTTTTATCTAAACGGTTTGGACACCATAATTCACAATTCTATTGTAAACATTCAACCCGATAGTATTTCAAATGAGATTTCATATGTAATCGAAACAAACAGACTTTTATTTGAAAATGAAATTCTTGTTCTTGGTGATCAGCCAAAACGAGAGTATTTCTATTTTAATAATTTAATTGATAACACTTTTTTTGTTGCAAGAGATTCCGTTCGTCCGCAATTCAATATTACATTTGATGGAGTAGAAATAATCGACGGAGATATTGTTTCTTCGGAACCCGAAGTTGTTATTACCCTAGAGGATGAAAGCCCTCTTCCGATTGACACTAGTTATTTTACTCTAGTCCATACATATGATAAGAAAACTAGTATACTAAGGTTTTCGAATCCAGAGGTTAATTTCTCATATACTCCATATCCTGAGTCTAAAGCGATTGTTACCTGGGCACCTGAATTAGATGATGGAGATCATGTTTTGGAAGTTCTCGCTAAAGATGCATCAGGTAACTTTTTTGATTCTACTTCATCAAGAAATAGATTTTCTGTCTTTACAGAAAATGATATAACTGATATTTACAACTATCCTAATCCATTTAAAGATGAAACTCATTTTACGTTTTTATTAAAAGGAACTGAAAAGCCGACTGAACTTAATATCAAAATTTACACCATTGCAGGCAGACTTATTTGGGATTATAATGTCCCTTCCGCAGATTTGATTACAAACTTTAATAAAATCAAATGGAACGGTCGTGATCAGGATGGAGATGAAATTAGTAATGGTGTTTACTTCTATAAATTAATAGCAAAGTTTCCTGATAAAACAAAAACTATTACTCAGAAACTCGCTAAAGTAAAATAAGATTTCCATCTATTCTTTTTAATTTTTAAAGCATATTTTTGTTAATATATATGATTATTTATAAGGAGCTATAAATGTGTGGAATTGTTGGATATATAGGTGATAAAAATTGTGTACCAATTTTAATTGATGGATTAAAACGTTTAGAATATCGCGGTTACGATTCTGCGGGAATAGGAATTGTAAGAGAAAATGATGCGATTGTTGTAAAGAATAAAGGTAAAGTATCTCTACTTGAAGAAAAACTAGTTGAGCAAAATCTAAATTCCAATTTAGGAATCGGACACACACGATGGGCAACACATGGTATTCCTAATGAACAAAATGCACACCCGCACACAAATTCAAAAAATAATCTTTTTATAATTCACAATGGAATAATCGAAAACTTTCAAGTTCTTAAAAATGCTTTAATAAAATTAGGCTATACCTTTGAAAGTGATACTGATTCCGAAGTATTTGCTCATTTAATTGACAGCTTTTTGAATAAAGGTTATAATCTTTCCAAATCTGTACAGATGGCTTTAATCGAGGTAGACGGAACCTATGGTTTAGCGGTGATTTACACTCTAGAGCCAGATAAAATTATCGTAGCACGAAAAGGATCGCCCTTAGTAATTGGTTTGGGTGAAGGTGAAAATTTTATAGCATCTGATGTATCCGCAATTCTTGCACATACAAAGCAAGTAATATATTTAGATGATGGTGAGTTTGCTGAAGTAAGTATAAATAATTTTGCTGTTAAGACCATAGAAGATGAAACTATTGAAAAAGAAATTCATGAAATAAATATGAGCCTTGATGAGATCGATAAAAGTGGTTTCAATCACTTTATGCTTAAAGAAATTATGGAGCAACCTGAATCAGTCCGCAACTCTATGCGTGGAAGATTGCAAGCTGAATCAGGCTCTGCAAAACTGGGTGGATTGACCGACGTCGTAGACCGACTTATAAATTCTAAAAGAATAATAATTAGTGCTTGTGGCACTTCCTGGCATGCCGCACTGGTTGGCGAATACATGCTCGAACAATATGCCAGAATTCCAGTTGAAGTTGAGTATGCTTCTGAGTTTAGATATAGAAGTCCTATTATTTCATCTCATGATTCTTTTCTGGTGATTTCGCAAAGCGGTGAAACGGCAGATACACTTGCTGCATTACGTGAAGCTAAAAATAAAGGAGCTTTGGCACTCGGTATTTGTAATGTTGTTGGAAGTACTATTGCGCGTGAAAGTATGGCCGGTGTCTATATACATGCGGGACCAGAAATTGGGGTAGCTTCAACTAAAGCATTTACATCGCAACTTGTAGTATTAGCTTTGATTACTTTATTAATTAGCAAAAGAAAAGGAATAAGCAAGACCAAAGCAGTTGAACTTGCTACAGAACTAAATGCGATCCCCAAAAAAATAGAACAAATTTTAAATCTTAATGAAGGAATTGAACGCCTTGCCAAAGACTTTCAAAATGCGCAAAATTTTCTTTATTTGGGCAGGGGTTATAACTTTCCAGTTGCATTAGAAGGTGCATTAAAATTGAAAGAAATTTCTTATATACATGCTGAAGGTTATCCAGCTGCTGAAATGAAGCACGGACCTATTGCTCTAATCGATGAAAACATGCCAGTTGTTTTTATTGCTCCAAAAGATTCTACCTACGGAAAAGTAATAAACAATATTCAGGAGGTAAAAGCAAGAGGCGGCAGAATTATTGCTATAGCAGATGATGCAGATGGAGAGATTGATGAAATTGTTGATTACACAATCAAAGTACCAAGAACAATTGAGATGCTTACTCCAATTTTAACTTCAATTCCTTTACAATTATTAGCTTATCATATAGCAGTAAAAAAGGGATTAAATGTAGATCAACCAAGAAATCTAGCAAAAAGTGTTACTGTTGAATAGCAATTTTTGAGTATTAATTTAAATTAAGTATTTTTGTTTTTAGATTTTGGGCAGATAGCTCAGTCGGTAGAGCAATGGACTGAAAATCCATGTGTCGGCGGTTCAATTCCGTCTCTGCCCACCTCAAGGCACCTATACCGACGGTGCCTTTCATATCTTGTACTGCTTTTTAATTTAAGATCAAATTATACCTGCACAGTTAATTCTAGAAATTTAAAGTCTTATTTTAAATCAATAGTTTTGAATGGTTCTAAAGCGAAAATTATTATTATGAATAAATCTATTTCAGATTATAATTGTTTAAAAGAGTGGGCAAAATGCTATGGAGATATTATTTTGATCAATGATGTTCCATGGCATGTACAAAATAGAATTTTAACACCACTACAGATGCCACATAAAAATCTTTCCTTAGATAAGTTAAAATTATCAGTAGAAATGGCTAAATCGAATTCTATTCTTGCACATTGGACTGACAAATGGGACAGCTCTGAATCGGAATGGTGGTGGATTTGCTGTGATAGCAAAAATTATGACATAAAGAATATCAAAAACTCCCGTGGGCGGAGAGGAATTAGAAAAGGATTAGAGCATTGTGAAGTTAAGAAGATTAATAGTGGAGAATTTCCTGAATTAGCTTATAATCTTTATGTTAAAAGCCTAAAATCCTACGGAGTGAAGGATAAAAATATTTTTTCAAAAAATGAATATTACAGTTACGTTAAACGCTTAAGTAAGTACCGAGGTTATGAACTATGGGGATCGTTTGTTGATAATAAATTAGCAGCTTTTGCTGCATGTGTTGTTTTAGATGATGCTGTGTTACTAGGTAGTACAAAATCTGATCCAGAGATGCATAAATTTAATCCTAATAACGCACTGTTTTATATTATAACTAAATATTATTTAACCAGTATGAATACAAAATATATCACAAACGGACACAGAACATTAGTTCACAAAACAAGTATTGATGAGTTTTTAACGCGTATGGGTTACCGAAAAGTATTTTGTCGGCTGAACCTAGAATTATCAAAATTCGCAAAGGTTGTTAATACAATTAGTTCTCCAATAGTTCGCACAAATCTAATTCCATTTAAACAAATGTTTCCGGTTTTAGGTCCAAAGATTGAAGGTTTTAATAATTTAATAGAAATAAATAAAACATTTAAAGAGAGTTAAATGTCATTTGTTAGCTATCTATTTAGTGTGTTTATAAATATTCAAAAATTTGTTTTTAGCTCCAGCGAATATGAAATATTTGTTCTAAAATCAGTTAATTTAATAACTTTTCGAACTTATCCGGATATAGTACAATATAATTCACTAGAAGATATACCTTCAGATTTTCGACGAATTTTAAAGTTGTTTCCTTTTATTAATCCTTTATATTTCCGCATCAAATCAAGACAAGCTTTCTTACTCTGTTTAATTGAAAAGAATGAACTAGTTGCTTACGGTTACATTCAATCCTGGTACGCATTTAATAAAAAGTTTGGATGGCTAACTAAGAATGGAACGATGTTAGGTCCCTATTGGACTAGTGAAAAAATGAGAGGGAAGGGTATTTATGGAAGACTTTTGAATCATAGTATAGCAATATCAAAAAACTTACCATTAGTTATTTACACAAATCCTCAGAACTTAAGTTCTAAAAGAGGTATCGAAAAAACGGGATTTAATTTTGTGGGTATTTACAGGATAAGAATTTTATTTCGTATTTTACAATGGCATAAGCGGATAAATTCCAATTAAAAATGAATCCACCAATGCTCTAAATAAAATGAAAATTAGTGTACTTTTTCTCATTTATTATAAAGGAACTGTATGAGTCCTGAATCACTACTAAATACTTCCTTCCCAAATTTAAAATTATTTGCAAAAGGAAAAGTCAGGGACATTTATGAAGTCGGTGATCATTTATTACTAGTGTCAACTGACAGAATTTCAGCTTTTGATGTAATAATGAATGAGGGAATCCCTCACAAAGGACTGGTGCTTACAAAAATTTCTGAGTTCTGGTTTAAATTCACGAAAGATATCATCACAAACCATTTTATAACTGCAAACGTAAATGAATACCCTTCTGAATGCAAAGAGTATTTTGAAGAATTAAATGGAAGATCAATGTTGGTAAATAAAGCTAATGTTATTCCAATTGAGTGTATTGTTAGAGGTTATATTTCAGGTTCTGGATGGAAGGACTATAAAAGTACAGGTTCAATTTCAGGAATTGCATTACCGAATGGATTACAGGAATCAGAAAAGCTAAAAGAGCCAATCTTTACACCATCTACCAAAGCAGAAATTGGTGATCACGATGAGAACATTTCTGCAGATGAAGCAATTAAAATTACAGATAAGAAAACTTTCGATGCACTTAAAAAAGCATCTATAGATCTATACAAAAAAGCATCAGATTATGCACTGACTAAAGGGATAATTATTGCTGATACAAAATTTGAATTCGGAACATTCAATGATAAAGTAATTTTAGTAGATGAAGTGCTTTCTCCTGATTCTTCAAGATTTTGGCCTCTAGACAAATACGAAAAAGGAAAAGGACAAGAAAGTTATGATAAGCAATTTGTACGCGATTATCTCTTTTCTATCAATTTCAGTAAGCAACCGCCACCCCCACCTTTGCCTGAAGATATTATTAATAAAACAAGCAAAAAATATTTAGATATCTACAAAAAATTAACGGGACAAAGCTTAATCTAAATAAATTTACATCATACCTTTTGAAAATTCTCTTGTAATTTCCTATTCTTACAATTACAAGTTTCTTTTTTATAATTATATTATTTTATGACTCTTCCAAATCAACTTACCATTTTAAGGATTATACTTTCGCCCATTTTCCTTTATTTTTTTCTCTCTGAAGAGATTTGGATGAAACAAGTTTCCGTACTTATTTACATTGTAGCAGCATTATCAGATTGGTATGATGGTTGGCTTGCAAGAAAATTTAATTACATTACTAGTTGGGGGAAATTTTGGGATCCGCTTGCTGATAAAATTCTTACTTCGTTTGCTTTTATTGCATTTGCATTAATGTATTTGATTCCTTGGTGGATGGTTATAATTATTGTAGCAAGAGATCTACTGGTTACTATACTTAGAGTTTATGCTGATACAAAAAATTTCATTTTCTCAACAAGCTATTATGCTAAGTGGAAAACCTTAATTCAAATGATTTTTCTTTACTACCTAATAATTCTTTTTGTTGCAAAATCTACTCCACAAATTTATTTGAAATATCAAAATATAATTAGCCTGTTACTAAGTGAAAATCTTATTTATTTTATAGCGCTTACAATTACTGTCATCACACTGCATTCAGGTTTTATATATATAAAAAGAAATTGGCCAATTATTAAAAAATTGATAAAGATTGCAAATTAATTTATTTGAAAAAATCATTGGCTCAGGTATTTATTCAGGATATTCGCCTGTAGCTTCTGGAACAGTTGCAAGCTTGGTTGCATTGCTGATCTATTTTATTCCGGGTTTTGAGCAGCTTTATATAATACTACCTATCTCTATTTTATTTTTTTTGATTGGAATTCCTATTGGCAATAAGTTCGAAAATTTTTATGGTAAAGATCCAGCACAATGCACGATTGACGAGTTTGTTGGAACCTGGATTTCATTAATTGCACTACCAAAAACTATTCCAATTTCAATTGCAGCATTTCTTATTTGGCGGATATTGGATATAATTAAACCTCCACCTGCAGGAAAATTGGAGCAATTAAAAGGCGGATTTGGAATAATGATTGATGATGTAATATCTGCAATTTACACTCTTATAATAATGCACGTAATAGTATATTTGATTGGTAAATTTTAATAATTTTTATATATAAATGAAGGCTTATATAATTACAATAGGTGATGAAATTCTACTTGGGCAGACGCTAAATACAAATGCTGCGTATATTGGCAATAGCTTAAGTGAATTGAATATTCCAGTACAAAAAATTTCTGTTGTAGGTGACAATGAAAGCGCAATTTTAGATGAGTTTAATTTAGCTTGGAATAGCACCGATCTTGTCTTTGTTACTGGCGGGTTAGGTCCTACACACGATGATGTTACACGAAAATGTGTAGTAAATTTTTTCGAAACTGAACTGGTAGAAAATGAAAAAGTATTGGATGATATAAAATCTCTCTTTGAGAAACGAAATCGATCATTGACGGAAATCAATATTGATCAAGCCAGAGTTCCTAGAGTTGCTGAAGTAATTAGAAATCAATTCGGTACTGCTCCAGGACTTTGGGTCGAAAGGGATAAAAAAGCTTTTATTGTTATGCCCGGTGTTCCTTACGAAATGAAAGGAATGATGGAATCAACAGTACATAAAAAACTTCAGGAATTTAAAGGTGAAGAGAAAGTTTTTGTTGAAAGAAAAATCTTAATAACAACTGGAATTCCTGAATCAATACTTTATGAGAGATTGGGCGATTTAGATGAACTGCTGCAAGGTGCAATGCTTGCATTCCTTCCTAATCAATTTGGAGTTAAATTAAGGCTTACAGTGGAGGAAACTGATAAAGAATCTGCAAAGAATAAGCTTTCTGAAACTGAACAAAAACTTCGAACTAAGATTGGCAGATATATTTACGGAACTCATGATCAATCTCTCGAAGAGGTGATTGGTAAATTGCTTTCAGAACGTGAATTAAAAATAGCTGTTGCTGAATCTTGTACAGGGGGATTGATAGGAAGTATGCTTACAAATATAAGTGGGAGCAGTAATTATTTTGAGCGTGGAGTAATTTGCTATAGTAATGCTTCCAAAGTAGAAATATTAAAAGTGAATGAAGATGTAATTGCTGAGCACGGTGCGGTTAGCCAAGAAGTTGCTATGCAGATGGCAGAGGGTGTTAAATCAACGAGCGGTGCTGATATTGGATTGGCAACAACAGGTATTATGGGACCTACTGGGGCTACATCTGAAAAACCTGTTGGTTTGGTATTCATAGGATATTGTGATGATAAAGTCTGCACTGCAAGGAAATTTACTTATGGTAACGATAGAATTTTAAACAAGGAAAGAACTGCACAAGCTGCTTTAGATTTTGTGCGGAGACAACTCCTTGGTATATCAACAAATGATTAGACTTTTTGTTGCATTAAAAATTCCCAACGACGTTTTAAGTAAACTGCTTGAAGAATGTTATATCGCTGCTGAAAAACCGTTAAGATTTAAGTGGGAAACAAAAAATAAAATTCATTTAACTTTAAAGTTCTTAGGTGAAGTTGAAGATGAATATCTAGTACAGATTTTAAGCGAGCTTGATTTTTTAACAAATTATTCATCCTTTAATTGTTCCATTTCTAGGTTCGGATTCTTCTTCAAAAATCAATTACCTAAAATCTTATGGGCTGATGTAAATTCTGATCATTCATTTGTACAAATAGTAGATGAATTAAATGAGCGATTTGAAAAATTCGGAATCGAAAAGGAAAGAAGAAAATTTAGAGCACACTTAACTTTGTTAAGAATAAAAAAGGACGTTTCTGAGAAGTTTATTCAAAGAATAAAGTCTCATCAATTCAATGAATTAAGATTTATTGCAAGTAAAGTTTCGCTGATTCAAAGTGAATTATCAAAACAAGGAGCTACTTACACCGATTTAAAAACTTACGAATTAAAATGATGGAGGAATAATGCCAACCGAAAAAGAACAAAAATTAAAAATCATTGAAGACGCCATTTCCAGCATAGAAAAAACCTATGGTAAAGGTTCGATAATGAAGTTGGGAGACGGGGTGATTAACAATATTGAATCCATTCCAACGGGTGCAATTTCACTAGATTATGCACTTGGCATTGGAGGAATTCCAAGAGGAAGAGTTATTGAAGTTTACGGTCCCGAATCAAGCGGGAAAACTACGCTATGTTTGCACATAATTGCTGAAGCTCAAAAAATGGGCGGACTTGCTGCTTTTATTGATGCGGAGCACGCTCTAGATGTTAACTATGCTAAAAAACTTGGAGTTGATTCTGCTAATTTGCTAATTTCTCAACCCGATTTTGGGGAGCAGGCTTTGGAAATAGCTGACACATTGGTTAGAAGTAATGCTCTTGATGTTATAGTAATAGATTCGGTTGCAGCACTGGTTCCAAGGTCTGAAATTGAAGGAGAAATGGGTGATGCAACAATGGCAGTGCAGGCGAGATTGATGTCACAAGCACTTAG
Source organism: Ignavibacteriaceae bacterium (assembly GCA_013042995.1). Taxonomy (GTDB): domain Bacteria; phylum Bacteroidota; class Ignavibacteria; order Ignavibacteriales; family Ignavibacteriaceae; genus IGN2. Next base: position 15,739 of record JABDPB010000083.1, read on the forward strand.
GAAATTAACTGCGGCTATCTCAAAATCTAAAACCTCTGTAATTTTTATTAACCAACTTCGAAGCAAAATTGGCGTCATGTTTGGTAATCCTGAAACTACAACTGGCGGAAATGCTTTAAAATTTTACGCTTCGCTCAGAATTGATATCAGAAGAATTGCAGCAATCAAAGATGGTGAGAATGTAATTGGAAACCGTACGAAAGTTAAAATTGTGAAAAGCAAAGTTGCACCTCCTTTCAAACAGATAGAGTTTGATATTCTTTATAATGAAGGAATAAGTAAAACAGGTGATTTGATTGACCTCGGTGTTAGTCAGGGAATAATAAAGAAGAGCGGCGCTTGGTTTACCTATGATGAAGAGAGATTTCAGGGCAGAGAAGGTTTTAGGCAAAAATTAGCTGAAATGGCTGAATTAGGAGCAAAACTAGAAAAAGAGATTCGTGAAAAGCTGGGAATGAATAAGAATGGTGATGTTAAAAAAGAAGAACCTGAAGAAAAGCAAAAACCAGTTTCGAAGAAATCTAAGTAAAGATAAGTATTTGATGTAACAGATTTTTAAAATCTGATATATCTAAAAGTTAAAAGCAATGCATGTTACAAGAATTGTAAAAAAAGGAAAAAATGATGTAACTATTTTTTTAAATGATGAAACGGTTTTGATACTTGCAGTTGAAGTTTTTTTAAAAAGCGGCCTGAAGAAACATGATGAAATTTCCCAAGACCGCTATTCTATTTTAATTGAAGAAAACAAAAAATTTCACATTAAACAAAGAGCATTTAGGTTACTTGGAAGAAGACAACATTCCGTTAAAGAACTAAGAGATAAACTTTGGAACAAAGATTATGATAAAAAGTTAATTGATGATGTGATATTGAAGCTTATTGATAGTAATTACTTAGATGATAAGGAATTTACAAGTGTCTTTGCGGAAGAGAAGTTGAGAACCAAAAAGTGGAGCAAAAGGAGACTAAAATCAGAATTGATTAAAAAAGGGATTAGCTCCAATTTAATTTCTGAAGTATTATCAAGTAAAATATCTAACAATGAAAATTTTGAAAACGCACTTGCAGTTGGATTAAAGAAGTATGAATCGCTTCAAAAAAGATATTCGGATATTAAAGAAATAAGGAACAAGCTTACTGCTTTTCTTATTTCAAAAGGTTTTGATTATGATACTATAAAGGAGGTCTATTCGGAATTGATAAAAAGTTGAATACTCTATATTATTATTTGCTTGAACTATTCTTGCCCATTTTCTTAATAATTTTTGCTACTTGGGGGATATCAACTTTCTTGACGGCATTTTCAATTGAATACCACTTTCTTTTTCTTAAATTTTTTTCTGGATATTCTTTATAAACGCGGGATACTTTTAGAGAGTAAATTTTTATTCTTATATCGCCGCCGTATTTTTTTATTTTATAATAACCAAGTGCTCTTGTTGAATTGCTTCCTCTAACTCCGGCTTCTTCAAATGCTTCTTTTTTAGCAGATTGAAATGGTGTTAGATGATATTCTATAAAACCTTTAGGAATTATCCATCTTTTTTTTCTTATTGAGGTAACAAGTAAAATTTCTTTTTTTCCGTTTTTTATTCTGAATGGAATTGCTCCCGATTGCTCAAAGTGATATTTTTTCTTCAAATTATTGAATAACCTCAATTTAGTTTAAGCAAAAGAATATGTTACGAATTGTTAAATTTCAATTTGTAAAGATAAATTATGTGTTAAATATCAACAAATTATTTTTCTCTTGTGAAAATTCTCAACAATCACTCTTTACATAGACTAAACACTTTTAAAGTAAAAGCATTCGCAAAATTTTTTGCAGAGGTTTTTTCTGTTGATGAATTGCTGGAACTTCTTGTAGATAAAAAAACAGCAAATGAAAAGAAACTAATTTTAGGCGGCGGAAGTAATATTTTATTTACTAAGGATTTTAATGGATTGGTTGTAAAAAATTCTATTACTGGAATTAATATAGTTGAAGAAGATAAAGATTCTGTTCTAATTAATGCTGGAGGAGGAGCTGTCTGGGACGAGCTAGTTCAATTTTGTGTTGAAAAAAATTACGGCGGCATTGAAAACTTATCACTTATTCCGGGAACAGTTGGCGCTGCTCCTATGCAGAATATTGGTGCATACGGGCAGGAACTTTCGGAGACTTTTCATTCTTTGGATGGAATTTTCATTGAAAATTCTAAAAAAAAAACATTTACTAAAGATGATTGTAAATTCGAATACCGCTCAAGTATATTCAAGCAAGAATTAAAAGATAAATTTATTATTCATTATGTTCGACTAAGGCTTACAAAAAATCAAGTTGTACAAACAGACTATGGTGAAATTAAAAAATATTTAGATAAAGAAAACGTTGACGATCCAACAATATCTGATATTAGAAAAATTATAGTTCAAATAAGAAAGAGTAAATTTCCCGATCTATCGGTAATTGGAAATGCAGGCAGCTTCTTTAAAAATCCGGTGGTAGATAAAAAACGATTTGAAATTATTAAATCTGAATACGATGATATTGCAGCATTTAAAGTTGATAAAAATAAATTCAAAATTTCGGCTGGTTGGCTTATTGAAAAATGTGGATGGAAAGGAAGGCGTATTGGAAATACCGGTACGTATTCGAAACATGGACTAATTATTGTAAATCATGATGGAGCAACAGGTGTAGAAATATTAGAAACTGCAATGCGAATTAAAAAAGAGGTAGAATTAAAATTTGCGATTATTTTAGAAGAAGAAGTTAATCTAGTTTGAGTAAAATATTTGGCTTTATTTATTATTGTAATTGTAATTGATAATAATTAACTTTTAGCAAAAATCTTTCAAGTAAATTATACAGGTGATCGAAAATGATAGAGAAGAAAAAAGGAAATAAATCTGAAAATCAAGCAGTATCTGCTTACGAAAAAGCATCAAATGAAGAAATTGATCCGAGATGTATCCCGCAAAAATTAGATGCACCTGTTCCAGAGCATGATAAAATTGTTTATCCTGATTATCCGAAATTTGATCAAGAGACCTGGAAATACTTATACGAAAGACAAATGAAATTTCTACATGGAAGAGCCTGCAATGAATACCTGGATGGAACTAAACAACTGAATCTTTCTTCTGAAAAAATACCTTATTTGAAAGATATGAGTCAGATCTTCTTTAAAACTACAGGATGGAAGGTCGCACGTGTACCTGGACTAATTCACGAGCAGAATTTTTTTGAAATGCTTAGACGAAAAGTTTTTCCTTCAACAGATTATATTCGTGGAAAAGATGAACTTGATTATACTCCTGCACCTGATTTATTTCATGATATTTTTGGACATATGCCACTGCTTACAAATACAAACTTTGCTTCTTTTTATCAAAAGTTTGGTGAAGCAGCATTGAATGCAAAGGGAAAAGTGAGAACAATGCTTGAAACATTTCATTGGTTTACAGTTGAATTTGGATTGATTAAAAATCCTGAAGGAATGAGAATATATGGCGCAGGTATTCTCTCATCTCATCAGGAAGTACAACATTCATTATCAGATCAGGTTGAAGTTATTCCTTTTGATCCAGAAAAAATCGTAACTCAAGAATACGATGTATGGCACTTACAGCCAATCCTCTTTGCTATTGATTCTTTTCAGCAGTTGGAAGAAGGATTTAAAGACTGGACAAAAAAACTGGGGCTCATAAACTAATTCCTTTATCTAAAAATATTATTACATTTCTTCATTTTTCAAAGTGAACTTTTTAATTTGTTTTTCGGTTATCATTGATAAAATGGATAAACAATTAAATCATTCTTAAATTGAATTACATTTAATTTTAAATTTACCAACCATATCAATTTTGTTTTGAGGATATTTAGTGGCAGCTAAAGAAGGAATAAAAGCATCAGCAATGAAGTTAAAAAATCAGGACAGTAAAGATATTTCTTTGAATGACTTTAAAGGAAATAATATCGTCCTATATTTCTATCCAAAGGATAACACTTCTGGATGCACGAAGGAGGCCTGTAACTTTCGGGATGAATTTCCGAAATTTAGAAATTTAAATGCAGTTATTTTAGGAGTAAGTCCTGATTCTGTAGAATCACACTTGAAGTTTAAAGATAAGAATAATCTTCCTTTCGATCTTTTGAGTGATGAGAAAAAAGAAGTACTAAAAAAATACGGAGTTTGGAAAGAGAAAAGTATGTACGGAAGGAAATATATGGGCGTTGAACGAACTACTTTTATAATTGATAAAAAAGGCAAGATTGCCAAAATATTTCCAAAAGTTAAGGTGGACAAACATAACAAGGAATTAATAGAAGCGTTAAAAGAATTAAAATGAATAAAAAAGTGTATATAACAAGAAGAGAAACCTTTGCCGCAGCACATCGTCTATTTAAACCAGAATTAAGTGATGAAGAAAATCTTAAAATTTTTGGTAAGTGCAGCAACCCAAATTGGCATGGGCACAACTACACTCTTGAAGTGACAGTTGCTGGCGAAACAAATCCGGAGACGGGATTTGTTTTAGATATTAAGCATTTAAAAGAAATTATAAAAGAATATGTCATTTCAAAAGTTGATCATAAAAATTTGAATATTGATACTGATTTTATGAAAGAAATTATCCCTACTTCTGAAAATATCACAACTGCTATCTGGACTGAACTGGCTGACAAAATTCCGGATGGTAAATTATACTCTGTAAAACTTTATGAAACTGAAAATAATTATTTTGAATACAAAGGAGAATAGATTTTGGATAATCAAAAGGTAAAAGGATTAGTAAAAGATTTACTTATCCAATTAGGAGAAAATCCCGACAGAGAAGGACTAATCGAAACGCCGCGGCGTGTTTCTCAGGCTTATGAATTTTTAGCATCAGGTTACAATAAAGATATAAAAGATGTCATGAACAATGCATTATTCAATGAAAAATATGATGAAATGGTTTTGGTAAAAAATATAGATTTTTACAGCTTGTGCGAACACCACATGCTTCCATTCTATGGTAAAGTTCACGTTGCCTATATACCAAATGGTAAAATTATAGGACTGAGTAAAATTCCAAGGATAGTCGATGTATTTGCCCGCAGGCTGCAAGTACAGGAAAGAATGACACAACAAATTGCAGATACTCTTGAAGAATATTTACAACCAACTGGAGTTGCGGTTGTTGTTGAAGCCTTTCATATGTGTATGATGATGCGCGGCGTTCAAAAGCAAAATTCATCTGCAACAACAAGTGCGGTACATGGTGTCTTTAAAGAGGATGCACGGACACGAACTGAATTCCTTGATTTAATATCACATAAAAATCTAAAATAAAATGGAAAAAGAGGGAATCTGGGTAACCGGTGCAAGTTCCGGTATTGGAAAGGCAATTGCTTCTGAATTTGCAAAAGTGGGCTGCAACGTTTTTGTTTCCGCAAGAAGAGCAAATGAATTGGAAAGATTAAAAGAAGAGTTGGATGAGTATGAAGACAACATTCACGTATTTCCGTGTAATGTTGCTTCTTCAGCAAATGTAGAACAAACTTGTAAAAAAATCACCTCTGATTTTAAGCTTAACTGTCTCATTAATAACGCAGGTGTAACTTCATTTAAATCGGCGGAAGATAATTCTGTTAATGAAATTAATGATATAATTAATACAAATCTTATTGGATCGCTTTACACAATCAAATCGGTATTGCCAGTATTTAAAAAATCTGAATCAGGAACTATTGTGAATGTGCTTTCAGTGGTAGTTGATAAAATTTTTACTGACAGTGCCTTATACTCTGCTTCTAAGCAAGGCTTGCTCGGTTACTCAAAAGTCTTGCGTGAAGAAGTACGTAAACATAACATAAGAGTTATTAATATAATTCCAGGAGCAACTGAAACACCGATTTGGTCGCAGCAGATTAGAAAAGAAAAAGGTGAGTTGATGATGAGTCCGGAAAGTCTGGCTCGGGTTGTTGTTTCTTCATTTTTACAAAAAGACAATTTAGTTACTGAAGAAATAGTGCTCAGACCATTAACCGGGGATTTAAACTAAATAAAAAAGCCGGCAGAAGAACCGGCTTTAAATATCTTTGTATCAATAATTTATTAGTCAAATCTTGGCATCTTTCGATGTTTTCTGTATCTACCTTCAAATTTGTGATTCCTTTTCGAAAACTGATTCCATATTTCCTTTTGAGAAGAATCCAGCAAATCGTAAACATCCATCTGATGATTAGCGCTTGCTAAGTGCATTTCGCTTTTAACTTTACTTATTTCTTTTGTTAAGGATATATATTCTTCTCTGGAATAATTACCATTATTTTTTAACTCCTGCATTTCCAATTGCTTTTTCTCAAGATCAGCGCGGAAATCTATCATTTGCTTTTGATGATTGATTCGCAATGCTTCAATTTGGGATTCCTGGTTCTCAGTTAAATTAAGCTTTTCGTGGATTCTGTCTCTATTCCGTTCTCTTAAACCATCTCTGTCTCCAAAATTATTTCCATAACCATAGCCTTGAGATAAAATGCTGATTGTAGAGGCGAGAAAGATCGCTGCAAATAATGATAAAACTAGATTCTTCATTATAGTTACTCCTTTAGTATTTTTGATTAAATCTATTTTATGTTTTCAGTTAATTGGACAATTCAACAGACGCATCGGTTTAAAGCGTAACTATTTAAACCTTCCAGGTGGAAAGTTTGTCCAATGGAATGTATCGGGAAAAAGTATAGAATGCTGAATAAAACAGATGACTATGATTTAGTGCGAAAATTTATTTCGGGCGATGAGCAGGCGTTTAATTTACTTGTTTCACGGCATCAAAATCGAATTTACTGGCATGCTCGTAGAATGGTTGGCAACCATGATGATGCTGATGAGATTGTGCAAGAGGTTTTACTTGTAATGTATCAAAAATTGAGGTCATTTAATTATAAATCTGCTCTGTATACATGGATATATAAAATAACTTCAACGAGAAATCTGAATCTTTTGAAAAAAAATAAAATTAAAAGGATGATTTCTTTTGATTCAGAGAATAATAAAGAAATTTCTGCGAGTGATGATGTAATTGTAAATATTGAACAGAAAGAAAAATTCGAGAAAATGCAAAGATATCTTAAAAATTTACCAGCAAAGCAAAGAGAAATATTTATATTTAGAAATTTTGATGATCTTTCGTACGAAGAAATTGCTGACATTACCGGTAAAGCAGTTGGAACACTTAAAGCAAATTATTTTCACGCTTTCAATAAATTGAAAGAGTTGATGGATGAATATGAAAACAAATGAAAAAATAATTAAATATTTAGAGAACCAGTTAACTGCTAAAGAGAAAGTAAAGTTTGAAAAGCAACTTGCTGAATCAAAAGAATTGCAAAAAGATTTCAAAAGATATGCTTTTGTAAATTTACAGATTAGTGAATTGAAGAATTTAGAATCGAACCCGCTTTATTTTAATTCGATACTTCCGAAATTTTGGCAGAAGCAGCAAACTCATTCAAAAGCTTTTGTTTTAAAAAAATATGCCTCTGCTTTCTCGGCAGTTATAATGCTAGTCTTTTCATTCATTTTTATTAGTTTAATTTATTCTGAAGGTGGAACCACAAATATGATTCAGTTTGCAGAATCACTCACTGAAGATGAAAAAATTGAAGTACTAAAAAGCCTAAATGGAAATACTACAACAGAATATTTAAATGAATTGTATATTGAAACAATTAAAACAAATATTGAAACTGAATTATCAAAAGTTGAGGACAAATATTTGATTGCTGATGCATTCAATGTAGAAATAAAAAATATTGAAGATTTTATTACTGAAGAAGAATTCGATAACATTTACTATGAATTAATCAGCAAGAAATTTTAAAAGGAGGAAGAATTATGAAAAATTTTTATTTGACTCTAATCTTATTAATCCTTTTTTCAGTCTCAATTTTTCCACAAAAGAAATTTGGTCGTGATGGTGAAATGCGAGAAAGAATGTCTCAACTTGAAAAAATAAAATTGATTGAAGTTTTAGAAATGAATGAAGAAACCACGCTGCTCTTTTTTTCACGTCGGGCTGAATTTCAAAAACAGCATGAAGAAATGAGAAATAATATCGATTCAAAAATTGATAACCTGGAAGCCACACTTAAAAGTGCACGTTTAGTTACAGAAGTCGAACTACAGAGTATGATTGATGAAATTCTTGATTTGCATTTAGCTTTTGAAGCTAAGCGTGCAGATTATATAAAAACATTAAATGATATTCTTACAACAGATCAAGTTGCCAGATATGTCGTTTTTGAAAAACGTTTCAAAGATGAATTGAGACGGCTTTTACTGCACCAACGGAAACCGAACCGGCAAAATTAAAATTATCTTTTCTGTGGAGGGGGAAAATTCATGTCCAATCTTTGTGTTGATTTTCAAAACAGTTGAGCCTATTTTTAGCCTTCGATTTTGCGGAAGTGGTGGAATTTGGTAGACACGCTATCTTGAGGGGGTAGTGCCTTAATTGGCGTGCGGGTTCAAGTCCCGCCTTCCGCACAAAACTCAAATTCATTAAAGAAAAGAGGTTTGTTCTTATGAAGCAAAAAATAATGTTTTCGACCGTAGTGATTTTCCTTTTAAGTTATGCACTTATAACTGCACAGGAAATGAATGTTGAAGCAGGAAAACTTTATAATGAGGGAAACAGTTTGTTAAAAGCTGGTAATTATTCAGGAGCCATTGAGAGTTATGATAAAGCGCTTGCAATAGAAAAAGATTATAGGATGTATTATCAGAAGGGAGTAGCACAAAAAAAATCGCGTGATTTAGAAGGAGCTAAGAATTCTTTTGAAGAAAGTCTTAAGCTAAACAATGGTTTTGAAGGCGGCTATAATGCTTTGGGTGGAGTCTACTTTTCTATGGGCAATTATCTTGAGGCGATAAATAATTTTGAAAAAGTGTTGGCATCCACTAAGAAGGCAAGCGTCAAGAAAAAAGTTAAGAAAAATATTTCTCTTGCTTATGCCAAGTTGGGTAACAATGAAATGTCAAATGGGAATTCTCAAAAAGCAATTGAATATTTAGCAAAATCTGTTGAAAACAGTGATTATGATGCAGCTTATCTTTCACTGGCAAAACTTTATTCAGAAATTGGAGAGTTTGATAAATCAATAAATGCTTCCGAAAAAGCATTAAAGCATCGTTCGAAAATAAGCAGGGGCGGACCGTATTATTACATGGGCATTTCCTATAAGGGTAAGGGCGATATGGTGAAAGCAAAGGAAATGTTTGAGAAAGCTAAGGGTGATGCTACTTACAGAAAAACTGCTGAATACGAATTAAGTTTGATAAATTAAAGTTTAGTATTAATTAAAAAACCCTCATGAGCTGAGGGTTTTTTTATATACAAGTTTTATCAGTGATTTTATAAAAAGCTAAAAATCACAAAAGCATCTAAAGTTAATGCGCTTATTGTGTCTTCACCATCATCTTTTCCAATCAAATTGAAAAGCTTATAGCTTAGCATCAAGTCAACATTAACCACTGGTACTATTGAAACTTCTGCACCCAATCCAATTCCACCACCGAACCTGGTTTCACCATTTGATTTATTTTCCAAATTTGCTAATGTCTGTTTAAGATCTCCAAAACTATTCATTGCAATATCCAAAGCAATATAGGGATCAATACCGGCAGGAACAGGTATAAAATTATATTGAGCACCTACTCCAAATTCAAAAATTGATTGAGTATTTTCTAACTTAGCACTACTTATGCTCATACCTTTACCCAAAGTTTCTACATTGCCACTTCCAGATAGTGAATGATAGAACAAAAACCCACGTGGAGTAATAGGAACCATGGGAATATCAATTTTTGCAACCAACCCCAAATTCCAGTTTGTTGAAAATCCAAGACCACCTTCCGAAACATCTTTAGTCAGTTCTTCTGGGGCAAGGACCTGTGTAAGACCACCACCAACCCCCAATTTAAAGATTTGTGAGTAACTGATGGAGGGAACGAAAAATAATAATAAAAGTGAAAGAACTATTGTTTTGCCTAGTTTCATATTTAAACCTCATTTTATTGAATGAATTCTTGATTAAAATTGAAAATTATACATTTGATAAATTTTTTCCTATATCTAATTAACTGTATTTTGTAGAGAAAGTATAAATTTCTAACAATCATCTTTAAGTGAAATATTGTATTTTATTATTTCTCTTGACTTTATAGAAATCTAAATTTAATATTTGACTAGTAATTATACTTATTTTTCACATTTTATGCCAATATGATGCATGAAACCCTAATACTATCCTTTTCGTCTGAAATCAAAACCAGAGTATTCATCAGATGAAATCAACTAGCATAATTCTTATTCTGTTAATTCAGTTTTTGCTCTCAAACATTTATGCCCAAACTGTTGCCGAAAAATATACTCGTGGAATGGAAGCATACCATTTAAAACTTTATGCAGAGGCTAACAGGATTTTTGAAGAAATAATTGAAGATTACGGAATTGAAGATGAACTATATGCATCTGCGAGATATTATTCAGCTGAATCACTTTTAAAATTGGGAAAGAAAGAAGAAGCTGCTGCCAGTTTTGAATTTATATCGAACCAAATAATTTGGTCGTATTTCAGGGAAGAATCGCTTTTTAATTTAGGTCTGATTTATTTTGAATCTGGAAATTTTTTTGGTAGCCGAAAAAATCTTGTTTCACTTTTAAAGGATTATCCAGATAGTGAATTCGCAGGCTCTGCGTATTACTGGATTGGGGAATCCTATGCACGTGAAGACAGGTTAGAAGATGCAGTAGATTTTCTTCTACGAGCAATTGAAGATAAATCGGGCAGTACTCACCGCGATCATTCAATTTTTGCTTTGGCAGGTGTTTACGAAAAGCAGGGTGATTTTAATAACGCAGTAAAATATTACGATCAGCTGTTATCCTACTTTCCAAATAGTCCACTCACAACTCAAGCTCAATTAAGGATAGGAATTTGTTACTTCAAACTGAATGAATATCATACATCAATTTTGGAACTAAATGATCCTGAATTAAGCAGTCTTTCCGATGAATCGCTTGTTGAAGGTATGTATCTGCTAGCCAATTCTTATTACAGGGTTGAAGAGTATGATAATGCTGTAAAAAGGTATTCAGAAATCATTGAAAAATTTCCTTCCAGCTCTGTTGCAAGTAATGCACGCTATGGTTTGGCTTGGTCTTATTTTCAACAGCAAAAATACAAAGATGCTTATAACATTTTTAATTTTCTGTCTGAAGGAAGTGATTCGATTGCAATAAAATCTTTGCTTTGGAAGGGGGAATCGAGGCGGTACGCAGGCAACAATTCAGATGCAATTAATATCTTTAAAGAATTCTTAAATCGCTATCCTTCCCACTATTTGGCTCCTTTAGTTGAGTATCAGTTGGCGGTAATTAATTTCGATCAGAACAAGCTTGATGCTTCTACTAATTATTTAACAAATGCAACATCTTCTGATGACCCTCTTACCCGGGCACGTGCATTTACACTTATTGGGGAAATCGAACTTAGTAAAAAAAATTACATAAAAGCGAAAGCACATTTTGAACCAGCAATAAGAATTACAGAATCCAATACGGATGTTCATCAACGTGCGCTTTTAGGACTTGGTATTGTACTTTATCAACTGGAAGATTTTGAGAACGCAGTAGAAAAATTGATTGAAACAGAAAATATTAATGCAGCATTTGAACCCGACAAAGTCAGCTTCTATATTGCTGAGAGTTACTTTGCTTTAGGTAAATATCAGGAAGCACTTGGTCGTTATAATTCAATTCAAGCGAGTGATGTGACAATTGCACCACAAATTTTGTATTCAAAAGGCTACTGCCATTTTAATCTTGGCAGTTATGATAATGCTGCATACCAGTTTTCGGAGTTTCTTCAAAAATATTCTAAAGATAAAAGAGCAACCGATGCTAAATTAAGATTGGCGGACAGTTATTTTGGAAGTAAAAACTTTGCTGCATCGAGCAGAATATTTAAACAGCTTTTTGAATCAAAAGGATTTTCCACTACAGATCCTTATACTTTTTATCAATATGCACAGGCACTTTATAAATCCGGTGAGACTTTTGAAGCAATTAGAGAGTTCCAAAATCTTCAACAAAATTTTCCTAAGTCGCAGTACGCAGAAAATTCACTATACACTGTTGGTTGGATAAAATTTCAGCAGGGTGATTATGAAGAAGCTATAAACGATTACAAAAACGTTTTGCAGGTCTATAAAAAAAGTTCTTTAGCGCCGATAATTTATTATTCAGTTGGCGATGCATATTTTAACATGCAGCAGTACGATTCGGCAATTGTAAACTACCAAAAAGTAGTTTCAAAATATCCCTCCTCGCAGTACGTTTTCGATGCAATAAACGGAATTCAATACAGCTATGTAGCAATGGGCAAACCGAAACTTGCAGTTGAATTGATTGATAATTTCGTGGAGAAAAATCCCAAACTAAAATTCTCCGATCAAATATACTTTAAAAGAGGAGAGATTTACTACAGTTTGCGAGATTATCAAAATGCAAAAACAAGCTACCAGGAATTCATTGCTAAATTTCAGAACAGCCCATTTGTTTCGGAAGCATACTACTGGCTTGGTAAAAGTTCTCAAAATTTAAACGAACTGGAGGAAGCTTCTTTTTATTTTAATAAAGTTTTTGAAAGCTATCCGAATTCTGAATCGGCTGCTGTTTCAGTAATTGAACTTGGAAATATTTATGAAGCAAATGAAAACTTTCAATCTGCAATTAATTTGTTTAATGGCGCAACTTCAAAATTGAAAGATTCGCCCAGACTACCTGAAATATTGTTTATGAAAGGAATGGTTTATGTAAGGATGGATGAATTGCAAAATGCATACGAAACTTTTAGTGAGCTTTCACTTTACCATCAGGAAACTTTGTTCGCAGATAAAGCGAAATTTGAAATGGGGATGATTGATCTTGCGGTTTCGAGATTTGATAGTGCTGATGACTTGTTCCTAAATATTGCAGAAAAAAGAGTTGATGATTTAGGGGCACGTGCGCAGTATTATTACGGATTATCTTTGTTCGAACAAAAAAAATTTACTGACGCAATATCTGCTTTAGTAAGAGTCCGAACAGTCTATTCTAATTACGATGAGTGGCTTTCGCTTGCTTACCTGTTAATGGGTGATTGTTATGTAAAACTGGATGATAATAGAAAAGCCGAAGAATTGTACCGTACTGTTCTTGCGAAAAATAAGGGAGGCGAATTAGGAAAATTAGCAAGACAAAAATTGAATCAGTTAAAATGAAATTAATACTTATATATTTTCTTTTAATTTTATCTTCTACTGCATTTTCGCAGGAGGATAAAAATCCAAACGTTGAGCTGCCGAATTTTGTAATTACGGGTAAAGATGTAATTGTTGTGCGAAGAGTAGAAAAAATTCCTGCTGATATAGTTTCGATTATTTCAGAAGAATATTTAAAACCAACTATAAAACCCGAGCAACTTGAGGTGCTCAATATTTCAAATCCTGTTGAAAGAGATTTGTCAATTTTAGATTCAGCACATTACCACCGCGGATTTATTTCAGTTGAATCCGGGCGCTATAAATTGCCGGCTTCTCAAATAAATTATACTTTCCCATTTGAAAGAGGAATGCTCAGAGGAAGAATAAACCAACTAAATCAACTTGCATATGTTAACAACAGTGAAAGGCAATCAATTTTTGGCGCGTTAAATTTCAACTATTTGTTGCCAACAAACGGAATGTTTTTGCCGGGAACAAAATTTACACTTGGCGGTAAACATCAGCGTAATGGTTTTAAATTTTTTGGTTCCACTAACCCAGATTTGAAAAGAACACTTAACATTGGAACTGTAAATGCAGGAATTCAAAATCTTTTTATGAAGCAATTTATTTTCGAAATAAATTTTGCAGGAGATTTTACTTATTTAGATGATGCTGCTTTTACAGAATCACTTTTTTCAACAAATGCATTTGCAAGATTTCAGGCTGAAAATTTCGGTTTAGGAGTGAAAGGAGATTTTCAAAATCAATTTTTAAAGACCGATTCACTCAAGGATGTCAGTGCTAACTTTGTTTTTGTTCGTCCAACTGTTTCGCTTGAATTATTTGATAAAGTAAAAACTGAATTCGGTTTTTCATTTTATAATTCAGAAGGTAATAAGCTTACCTCACTATTTGCTGCAGCGGGTATTGAAATAGCAGAAAATTTTGTTTTGCTTGGTGAATATTCACCGCAAGCAGAGTTTATTACCGCAGGAAAATTGATGCGTGATAATTTTTATTATTCACAACAAACGGTAAACAACATTTTTCTGAAAAAGAAAAATAAAATAAAAGCAGTTGTGAAATATGAATATGATAAATACTATCAAATTGATGGAGGGATAAGGTATTATAAGGCAGAAAATCTTCCATATTTCATTAATCCAAACCAATCAGGATATTTTAAAGCAGCAACGACAAATGCAACAAAACTTAATTTATTCCTTAATTTAATTTATCACCTAGGTCCTTACGGTATCTTCTATGCAAGTTTCGATTATATAAAAATAGAAGACTCTAATAACAAACAAATTCCATACTATCCAAATCTTAAAGCTACAGCTACATACGGTTACGATTTTAAAAATGGTCTGAGTGCAGATTTATCGGTAAATTATTTTTCCGATATGTATGCTGATTTACAAAATGCTGAAAAATTAAAAAGTTTTTTCAATTTAGAATTTGAATTAACATATATGCTAAAGGAACAATTTTTGCTTACTTTGACTGTTGAAAATATTTTAAATTCAAAAAGATTTTTATGGCAGGGTTACCAGGAAAAGCCATTTGATGTTTCTATTGGATTTAATTTTTTCTTTGATTGATAATTTTAATTAATTTTGTATTGACTAAGGACGAAGCTGCTAGTTAAATAATTGATAAAATGAAATAGTAAATGATTAGCAAAACACAACTAGTAAAAAAAATAGCCGGCAAAGCTGGTTTGCTTCCATTTGATTCAGATCAATTTTTTGAAGTATTCCTCTCTCGAATAAGCAATAGGTTAAAAGCGGGTGAAGTATTAGAGATAAAAGATTTTGGATATTTCAGTTTAAAGAATTGCAAAATTAAATCTGAATCGGGAATTGTACTAGAATCAGCAGAAAAGGAAAAACCTATACCGATGGTTTTATTTTCTGAGGATAAATTTTTCAATGAAGAAAATAAAAATATTCATTTCTTTTCCATTCCTGAACTTGGCGGGATAGTGGAGGATGATATACAATCTCACTTAAGCTTAAGTATTGAAAAACCGCTTGTGACAGAGAGTGAATTTGCCGAGGAGATTTTTTCATCCTTTAAAAGTAACTCTGAAATCTTGAACAATTTTAACTCGAAAGCTGAGATATTAATTAGTACTCTGCAAAAAGTTAATGTTGAAATAGTTGAAGAATTTACTTTGTCTGTTTTGCCGCAGGAGTTTACTGAAGAAAATATAAATGATGAAAAAGAAACACGTAATGAGGAAAATATTCGAAGTAAGGATCCAATAGAAAGAAAAACGATTTCCATTTCGCAAGCTGACGCGTCAAGCCTGCCTTGGGATTTCGGAAGAAAATTTTTCGAAAGAAAAATTCATTACCCCGAGCAGGAAAAAATTGATGCTCAGAGACAAAAAAGATTTGAAGAGAAAGAAGCAGAAAAAAATATAAAATCTACCCACGATGAAAAAATTAATGAAGAAACTATAAAAGAAAACCTGGATACAAAATTATCCTCAGACTTGGAAGATGACGCGGGCGAACAATTTAACGATGATGAAGATATTACAACTGAAGAAAAAGCAAGTGATGAAAAAATAGGAAACTACGAACAAGTTAGAACATTTATTTCGGGTGATTTAAAAAGTAAAGAAAAACTGCTGGATTCGGAATCTGATAGAGTAGAACTTGAAGCGAATAAAACAGATAGCGTAAAAAAGCCTGAAAATGAATTTGTTGCCGTTAAATCAAAGTCGGAAGCTTATAAGTTAGAACGCAGGAAAAAAAGGAAAAAAGCTGCCTTCCTTAAAAAACGTTCTATTAGTCTAGCCGAATCAAAAGAGAAATATGATTACTACCGTCACCGGAAAAGAAGTGCCCTGACTCTTAGAATTCCATTTGCTATTTTAATTTTAGCCATTGGAGCAGTTTATCTTTACCTCTCGAAAGATTCGATTTTTTCCAGTGAACCTGAAAAGGTTTTGCTAAATATAACCCTGCCTCCGCATGTAAATATTATCGAACGCGATTTTGAATTTGCTGTTACATTCCCTTATTCTAAATCTGAAAATTATGATGAAATTTTGGGAATTGATCCATTAGTCTTTAAAGAAGATTTAAAACTTGTTGAACAGACACCCAAAGAAAAAGTAAAGCAACCTGAAAGGAAAACTCTGGCGGATGAGAAACCAGTTGAGAAGGTTGAAGAAAAAGTAGAGTCAAAAAAAGAAACAGTTACTCAGACAAAGCAAAGAAGCAGTAATAAAAATATTACGAAGTATAAAGATTACTATATAGTGCAGGTTTCGGCATACAAAACTTACGAAGCCGCAGAATTAGAAGCAGAAAAATATAGAAATGAGGGATATAATGCTTTTATTGAAATTGCAGAACTTCCAGGTAAAGGAACATGGTATAGAATTAAAGTAGGGGATTTTACTTCTGTGAAACATGCAGAAGACTTTTTCAATAAAAATAGAAATTAAAAATAATCTTGCAGGATGCTATGAACTTATTCGAAATCTTTTTAAAGGGTGGTCCACTCATGTGGGCAATATTGTTCTTCTCTGTGGTTGGCCTTGCTATAATTATTGACAGGTTTTTGGTTTTACGAAAAGCGAAAATAAATCTTCCTGCTTTTATGGTTCGCTTAAGGGGATATATAAAGAACAAAGATATGAGTGGCGCGGCGTCTTTCTGCATGCAGGAAAAATCACCAATAGCAAACATGGTCCGAAAAGGTTTAAAGAAATTTGGATTAGGACACGCAAGGGTTAAAGAAGCAATAGAAAACGCTGGAAGACAGGAAATTGTAAAACTGGAAAAAGGCTTATCGATTCTTGCAACAATTGCTGGTGTTGCGCCTCTAATAGGATTTTTAGGTACTGTTACCGGAATGATTCAAGCGTTTATGACAATTGAAGATCTGGCAGGAGCTGCAAATCCAAGTGACTTAGCCGGAGGTATTTGGGAAGCGCTTACTACTACTGCATTCGGATTGATTGTTGGAATTCCTGCATTTGCATTCTACAACTACTTTCTCAATTCTGTAAAGAGATTCGTTGCTGATATGGAAACAGTTGCAAATGATGTTGTTGATACAATGCAAGATGCATCTGGCGAGCATATTGATTTTGATGATGAAGTTGAATTAGATATTTAAGGATCTGAAATGAAATTTAATGTTTCGAATCAACCGCTTAGTATTTTTTCTTATTCTTCACTTACAGATATAGTTTTACTCTTGGTTATATTCTTTCTGCTTACATCACAGTTTGTTATTCAAACAGGAGTCAAAGTTAAACTTCCAGGCTCCGAAACCGAAGAAACTTCAGAACCAACAAAACTATTAGTTACTATTACATCAGCCGGAGTTGTCTATGCAGGTACAGAAGAAACTAATATAGGTTTACTGCCAGAAAAATTAATTGAGTTAAAAGGAATTTCAGAAGAAAACAATCTTTTAATAAGAGCGGATAAAACAGCCCAGATTGACTTAGTGATTAAAGTAATTGATGCTGCCAAATCAGTGGGAATTGGCAAGTTTACAATCGAAACAGAAAAGGAAAAACCGTAGGAGGTTTGCTATGGCCTCAAAGAAAAACGCAGGTCTGTCTTATGCTATTTCAGTATTAGTACATACATTTATTGTTGTAGTACTTCTAGTAATGAATCTTTCCTTTGATTATGCACCAACGGAATTTGTTGAAGTATCTTTTGGAATATCGAATGAAAATGGTTCATCGGGCGCAGAAGGAAATAAAATTGACCAGATAGAAGAAATATCTGAGAACAGCGAAGTGAATAAAACAGAGAATAAAAATGAAAAAGTTAACGAAGTTGAACTTCCAATATCAGAAAACACTTCAGATGATAACATAATTAAACCTGCAGAAGATGATAACGAAGTTTCTGAACAAAGTACTGAAATAAGTACGGAAACTGTTACCTCAAATGTTTCTTCAACCGGGCAGGGTAATGAAGCTGAAGGTGAGGGGAGTTTTGGTTTCGATATTGATTGGGGTGGAAATGGCACTCGCAAAATTTACAGTTTTATTCTGCCGCAATATCCAGAGGGGGTCAAAAAAGAAGTGAACATTAAACTTCAATTTACAATTCTACCTGATGGAACAGTTGGAACTATCATACCAAAAATTAAAGCTGATACGAGGCTTGAAAATGCTGCAATTAATTCTTTAAGACAATGGCGATTTGAAGCATTAAATTCAAATCAAACACAAGTTGAGCAGACGGCACTTATTGTTTTTCCTTATCGCTTGCAGTAGCTGGTTCTTTATAATATTTTTTGTAAAAAACAGACTCACCAAAAGTAAGAAGAGTGAGTGAGAATGTATCTCTATCAAAATAAAGATCTAATCCTTCGGGTTCCATTATAAATTTTGCAAGCAGACTCGTAATCGTCCATCCAACAGCAAAAAGAATCAAAATTAGAGCAACATTTAAAAAGGCTGATGAGAGCCCATCATCCTGCCACTTTTTTGTAAAAATAATAGTCGCAAATAAAAAGTGAATAAAAAATATAGCTGCAGCTATCATTTTTTAGTTTGGTTTATTTCTTTTATTTATTAGTGCAGTACCGATAACACCGCCGAGCATTCCGAAAATTGAATAAGAAAGCACATTCATGAATGTAATAATTATTGTGTATAATAATGAAAAACCTTTACCCCTTATTTCCGAAACCATGCTTTTTAATAGCTCAAAGGATTCTTTGGCTGCATCTCCCAAATTCAAATCACGAATTACTTGTTCGGCTTGTGGATAGCCAACAACCAAATCGTTTGTTTTGGTAACGTAAGTCATTAACACTTCAAAAATGCTAGCAAAACCTGCTGCAAACAATCCTGTTAACAAACCGAGCACTACGCCTGTAGAAGTATTTAACTGCAATAATTCAGTATTTGCTTTTTTATATAGTCGAACGGAAATAATTGAAGCAATAGGAACCAGCAGGCAACAGGCAAAACTTTCGAGACCTGGAATTGTGGTCAAAACGGAAGCTCCAAATCCGCAGACAAGTGCTGGTAAATATTTTTTATTCATTCAGTGCGATAAATTTTTGAGTTAAATAAAAATTGCTCTAATTCATTCATCAAATATATGTAAACTGTGCTTCCAAAAATTAATCCAGTCGCTAATGAAAAGGCTTTCGAATAATCATAACTTCCGATAAAAACTAAAAGAACGTCAACTAACACAACCGCTAATGAAATCAATAAAACTTTTTTATTCAATTGATTTCTTTTTGAGAAGAAAAATGCAAATGCGGTTATCATTGCACCAAAATAAATTCCTGCACATCTAGCACAAACCATCAGTTGATGGTTACCAAAAGAAATACTTTTTTCACTTTGCTGATGACAGACGGTTGAATAAAGATTTTTAAATACAAATTGCAATAAAACATTATTTAATTGATTAAATAAAAGCGGATACAAAATCCCAATAGTCCAGAGGAAAAGTAATGAAAATACCAACAACCTGAATGTGATAAGTTTAAAGGGTGGAATAGATGGATGAGCTGAAGTATTATTTAATTGAGAGTAGAACAATCTTAATTTTTTGTTCTGTTAAAAACAAAAATTTGTTTTTTTGTCAGCACATAAAGTTTGTTATTATATACAATTGAAGATACAATCTCTAATTTCTCTTCAATGCCGATTAACTTAACTTCATTTATTATCAACTCAGGATTTCTGAGATTTGCGTAAAATATTTTCTCATCAGTATTTACGACAAGTTCGTTAAAAATAATTTTTATTGCCGTAAAATCATGCTTGCCTTCTGCTCGTCCAATTCCATTTCCAAATTGATCGAAGATTAAAATTGAACTTTCATCGATTACAAAGATGTTGTTTTGCATTGATATACCGATTTGTTTCGGATTTGTTAGTGAGTAATCTCCATAATCGTAACCGGCAAAATTTTGAACAAAATTTCCGAAAATATCAAATTTTACAATTCGCTGGTTTTCAGAATCTAAAATGAAAATATCTCCCTGGTTGGACATTGCAGCGCTGAGAGGATAGCCGAATTGCTCATCTTCAACAGAGCTTTCCCGAGTTGAGATTTGAAAATTATAGTTTAAATTTTTATCGAACCTTTGTATGCGGTGATTGTTTTTATCCGTTACAAAAACTTTCAGTGCGTCTGCAAAAACGTCAACCGGATTATCGAATGCACTTTCGCGCCATCCGTAACCCCCAATTGAGCGGATTTGTCTGCCGAGAGTATCAAGCATATAAATTTCATCAGTGCTTGAATCTGCAACGTAAATAACACCTGCAGGATTTATAAAAAAAGAGGAAGTCCTTTTGAATTTGCCGAAGTTGTTCTCATATTCAAAAGTTTGTCCGTTAACAGAAAAACAAAATAAAATTATAATTGAGAGTGAAAGTAAACGCATAGTAAAAGTAGTAAATAAGATATTTCTTTTATCAATATTAGTAAATATTAGCTATAAAATAAACTGAAAAGATAATTACACTAGATCATTTAGTTAATCTAAAAGTAAACGGAAAACCAAATTAATTCTTCTGTAAATTTTTTTTTCGAAATGAAACATTTGTAAAAAATTACAATCCGGTTAAATTGAGTTCTTTTGAATTATTGGGCCGATTAACAGGTTAGGGAATTGGTATTATCTTTGTAATTAGATAGGTGCTTTTCTATATTTGCATTTTGAATACTGTCCCGTGGTGTAACTGGCTAACACATCTGACTCTGGATCAGAAGAGTCTAGGTTCGAGTCCTAGCGGGACAGCTTTTTTTGAAGAAAAGATAGAAAATTTTACATAGGCGCGTTCGTCTAGTGGCTTAGGACGCCGCCCTCTCAAGGCGGAGATCACGGGTTCGAATCCCGTACGCGCTACATAATAAAGGCGAACAATCAAGTTCGCCTTTTGCTTATCAAAATATTGGAAAAACTTTAAATAGATTTGATAAAAGTATCTTTATTTGTGAAAACAAAAGACAAGATGGTTTCCACAGGGATTGCTTTGCAAAAAAAAACAGCGCTAAATACGGGATGAATTAATAAAATAAAGAGCTTTGCATAAATACAAATGTACGTGCAAATGCTGCAGGACGTTTAGATGCTTGTGAGTATGGAGTGTCTTTTCCTATTTATCCGGAACAAGTTTGGTATGGTGGTGTATCGTTAAATGATGTGGGGAAATAATTCACGAGTACCTCATTAAAAATATATCTGTTTATAGATTGAAAATTAATGATGAAAAATTTAACAGGTAATAATTCTGAACGAGAAATAATAAGAGCCAATGATATTCTGAAAAAATTAAAAAAAGAATATCCTGCTGCAAGAATTGCACTTAATTTTAATTCACCGTTTCAGCTTTTAATTTCTACGATTCTATCAGCACAATGTAATGATGAGCGTGTAAATATTGTTACAAAAACTCTATTCAAAAAGTATAAATCACCACAGGACTTTATTCGATTATCAACTATAGAATTGGAAAAAGAAATTTTCTCAACAGGATTTTACAAGCAGAAAGCTAAAAACATTAAAAATTGCTGCAAAGTTTTAGTTGAAAAATTCAAGAGCGAAGTTCCTAAAAATTTTGATGAACTAGTTTCACTTCCGGGAGTCGGAAGAAAAACTGCTTCAGTTGTAGTCGGTAACGCTTTTGGAATTCCTGCAATAGCTGTGGATACACATGTTATAAGGCTTTCAAATCTTATGGGATTTATCGCGCTCGAGAGCCCAGAAAAAATTGAAGAAAGATTAAAAGAACTTTTTTCTAAAAAAGAATGGATTAATTTAGGTCACTACTTAATGAATCATGGAAGAAATACTTGTATTGCCAGAAGACCAAAATGTTTATCTTGTATTGTTGGAAATTTATGTCCGTCATTTAATCCTATTGAAAGATAAAAATTGGAGAAAAACATGGATGATAGTCATCGCAGCAGAGACTTTTGTCTTTCTATTTTGAAAGAACATACTAAAAGTCATAGCTTGCTTAATCATGCTTATGCTGTCGAAACTTGTGTACGTGCATATGCAGAAAAATTTAACAATGATGTTGATTACTGGGGAAACGTTGCGTTGCTCCACGATTTTGACTATGAAATGTTTCCAACAGAAGAAGGACACCCTTTTAGGGGATCTGAAATATTAAAAGAAAAAGGATTTACGGAAGAATTCAGAAACGCAGTTCTTTCACATGCAGATTACACGGGAGTACCTCGTATTTATTTACTGGAAAAAGTTCTCTTTGCCTGCGATGAACTTGCAGGATTTATAACTGCAGTAACCTATGTTCGACCGTCTAAATCAATTGAAGAAGTAAAAGTAAAATCGGTTACTAAAAAAATGAAAGATAAAGCATTTGCTCGTGCGGTTAGCAGAGAAGATATCAAAAGAGGTGCTGAAGAGCTCGGCGTTCCTTTGGAGGAGCATATTGAATTTTGCATAAATGCAATGAAAAATAATAAGGAAAAACTTGGATTATGAAAGCAGGGGATACTGTACCAAACTTTACGTTAATTGATGAGAATAGGAATGATTAAAAGAAAATTTGTTACAATATGTAGGGCAAAATGAATCATTTGTCATGAAAGTATATTAAATGTAAATTCAGTAAAACTTTGTGTAATATTGAGTTTAGTAATAAGGCTTGCATTATGATATTTGACTTGACTGGTAAACAGATACTTCCTTAAATTTAAGCAAATTAAAGGAGATTTTATACAGGATTTTGCTACACACATTTAATCTAATTTGATTAAATAGAATAACTTATATTTTACTCGTAATCATCTGGATAAAAGGATCAGATTAAAATTATGAAAAGCAAAATCTTGTTAATGCTCCTGGGTTTTTCCTGCCTATTATTTCCGCAAAAAGATATCCGCATAATTTCGTCAAAGCAATCTTCAATTGTTATTGAGTATACACCTTTTTATTTAGATACTTCTGTCAACAAAATTGAAAACCAAGTATTTAGAAATATTGATTTAGCATTCGGGCAATTTGATGATAAAGTTGAATTTGGAACACCTGCTGTTCCTGAAAGAAGACTTATTCTAGGTGTTCCCTCTGAAACAGGTAACACAATCAGGATATTGGCTTCTATTTACGAAGAAATTTCTGGTAAAGTTATTCCGTTTCCATTTTATGAAATAGATGGTGGATTGAACGTTCCTATTTATAAAACTTCTGCAGAATATTTTACTTATCAGGATTATCCAGAACTAGTTTCATTTGGAGATTACGGAATTTCAAGAAATCTTGGATTACAAACAATAAGAGTTTTTCCTGTTAGGTTCGATGTAAACACAAACACAATTCGGCTATATAAAAAAATAGTTTTCCAAATTGATTTTGCTTCTGCACAATTTTCAGGTGAAAGTGTGGAGGATGATCTGCTAAAGTATTCTATTTTGAACTATAGTTCTGCAAAAAGTTGGATAAAGAATGAAAAGAGGTTAAAAAAAGTATCAGCGGTGAACAGTGTGTTAGCGACCGGAAGCTGGGTAAAATTTGAAACCCCCGAAGAAGGAATTTATAAAATTGATAGAACGATGATGGAAACATATGGTTTTGACCCTGCTTCCATTGATCCACGCACAATAAAAATTTATAATAATGGAGGAAAGGTCTTATCAGAAAATCCAGAAGCATCAAGGCCGGCTGATTTAGTTGAAAATGCAATTCAGGTATTCGGTGAAAGCGATGGCACGTTTGATGCCGGCGATTATATTTTATTCTATGGAAGAGGATCTACATTTAGAGAATTTGATTCAAATACTAGCACAATAGAAAAATACAGGCACCCTTACAGTTCTAAAAACTTTTATTGGATAACCTATGGCGGTGCTAATGGAAAAAGAATACAGAATAAAGAAAGCTTTAATGGACCTGCAGACTTTGAGCAAAATACCACAAAAGCTTTTGTAGATTACGAAGTTGACAAAATAAATCTTGCAAATACGGGCAGGGAATTTTTTGGAGATGATTTTTCATTATCGGTCCCTGCAAGAACTTATCTAAATAAATTAGATGGTAGAATTAGCTCACAGCCAATAAATTATAAGTTTAGGTTTGTAAATGCTGATGAGATTGGGGCGCCTTTTTCACTTTCCGAAAATTCTACTACAATTTTTAATAAATTTTTTAATGGTTACACAACTTCTTATACCGTTGGTAAAGCATATACTGAAACTGCGGCTTATAACGGTGTGCTTCCTGATAACAGGAGTGTGCTACAATTCAATTTTAATGCTCAATCATCCTCTACAATTGGATATCTGGACTATTATGAAATCTTATACATAAGAGACTTAAAATACTTTGACAGCAATATTTTATTCTTTTCTTCAGATTCTGCAGCTGTCGTTGAATATTACCTATATGGATTTCCCTCAACCAACATTAAAGTTTTTGATGTAACAGAATTTAGTGATGTTAAAATAATTTCAGATCATTTATTACTTAGCGGTGGTGACTGCAGGTTTAGAGTTAGTGAACAGAAGGATTCTATTACAAAATATATTGCTGTGGGAAACGATGATTTCTTATCTCCATTAAATCCTGTTGCAGTAGACAATTCTAACTTAAGAGGGGTTAATGAGGGCGCTAAGTTTATAATAATTTCACACAAGGAATTTTTGGAATCAGCAGAAAGGTTGAAAACTTATCGTGAAAATAATGCACCAATTCCTATTTCTACAATTGTAGTAGATGTTGAAAAAATATATAATGAGTTTTCGGGTGGGATTATGGATGTATCTGCTATAAGAGACTTTCTCAAATATTGTTTTGATAACTGGCAGATCAAACCTGAATATTTTCTGTTTTTTGGTAAAGGAACCTATGATTACAAGGATGTAGAAGGTTTTGGTGATAACTTTATTCCAACTTGGCAAACGGTAGAATCACTGCAATTAATTTTTGGTAGAGATTCATATACTTCCGATGATTTTTTCGCACGATTCGATGCAGCAGACTTTAAACCTGATATTGCTTTTGGAAGAATTTCTGCAAGAAATAAAACCGAAGCTCAAAACTATGTTGATAAAATCATTTTTTATGAACGCAACAGCGAAAAAGGAAACTGGAGAAACCTTATTACTCTAGTTGCCGATGACGGATATACATCAACTAGTTATGAAGGAAGCTTGCACACTGCCCCTGCAGAAAATCTATCTCAAAATATTATTCCCCCATCATTCGATATCAAGAAAATTTATGCAGCAGATTATCCTGTTATTCTTACTGGAAGTGGAAGACGGAAACCTACTTGTAACAATGATATTCTCAATACGATGAACAAGGGTACTTTATTGGTGAATTATATCGGGCACGGCAATCCTGAGGTTTGGGCGCATGAGTTTATCTTTGAAAGAAGCGTAGCAATACCTCAACTAGAAAATGACAAATATTTTTTCCTTTGTGCTGCTACTTGCAATTTTGGTTATTATGATATTCCCAATTTTCAAAGTGGCGCAGAAGAATTAATGTTTCTGCCGGATGCTGGCGCTATTGCAACGTTTAATTCTGCAAGATTAGTTTTTGCAGGGCAGAATAATTCTCTCAATTTCGTGCTCATGAGTAATTTGCTCGAATTGCCAAGAGAAGAAATTAATCTACCAGTTGCACTTGGATATTCTGTTTTTAGAACAAAGCTTACCAGGAATAGCATAAACGATCAAAAATTTCATCTACTTGGTGATCCAACTTTGCGATTGCAAATACCTCAATACTTTGGAAATGTTGATTCTTTAAATGGACTTGTTTTGGATAGTCTAATCCAATTGAAAGCACTCAGTAACGCACGAATTTCAGGTACTATTCTTAAACCTGATAGTACAGAATGGAATGATTACAATGGTGAAGGAATTTTAACCGTTTACGATTCGGAAAGAAATAAACTGCTTGAAGAAATAAACTACCCGATTGTAATTCCTGGTGGAGTAATTTTTAGAGGAAGAGTTTCTGTAAACAGCGGTGAGTTTAATGCTCAATTTGTTGTTCCGAAGGATATTATTTATGAAAATAAGAGAGGCAAAATACAATTCTATTTTTTAAATGGATTTTCGGATGGGCTGGCTTTTTCAAATAACATTGTTGTTGGCGGAACTGATACAACAACTATCAACGATGGCGAAGGACCGGAGATTGAGATTTTTTTTGATGATGCTTCATATAATAATGCTTACTTGGTTGGACCTGAACCAGAATTAATTGTTAAACTTTCAGATGAGACAGGATTGAATGTTACAGGTACCGGTGTGGGACATAAACTGGAAGGAATTTTAAATGAAGATGAAGGAAACCCAATCGATTTCACCGAATTCTTTACCGGTGATTTAGATGCTGGCAGTAAGAGCGGTGAAGTGAAGTATCAATTTATAAAACTTAGTGAAGGTGATTATCTTTTAGATGTAAAAGCATGGGATGTATTTAATAATTTTTCAACCGAAGGTGCAAACTTTACTGTTTTAAGTACGGACAATCTTGTAATTCGCGATGTTTATAATTATCCTAATCCATTTAAATCGAATACTACCTTTACGTTTCAGCAAAATTTAAATCGCCCGGTTGATGTAAGGATCAAAGTATATACAATCGCAGGAAGAATGATAAAAGAAATTGAGCAAAAAAATATAAACCAGAAGTTTGTTAAAATTAATTGGGATGGTAGAGATGCCGACGGTGATTGGCTGGCAAACGGTACCTATCTTTACAAATTAATTGTTATAACCACTGATGGTGAGTACAGTGAAAGTTTAATTGGTAAAATGGCTGTAATAAAATAAGCTCAATTTTTTAGTGTTTTTAATGTAAATAATTTTCTTATATTTCATAATTCAATAGGACAAAGAATGATACAAAAGGAAGCGTTTAAATCTTTCCGGAGGGAGAATAGAATGAAATCTCTTTTTATGTTTTTAACAATAGGACTGATGTTTTTTGCATCACCAGCTAAAAATTATGCTCAGGGTGGCGGACAGTCTGCGGTTCCATTTCTTTTACTTGCTCCGGATTCCAGATTTGGAGCAATTGGTGAATCAGGAACAGGATTGGCTGATAATTCCGCGGCAATTTTTTGGAATCCTGCGGGTATTGCATTTTTATCAGGAACAGAAGTAAGTATTACTCATAGTAACTGGCTTCCACAATTTAATCTCGATCTGTTTTACGATTACCTGACCTTCCGAAGCTACTTTGAGGAATTAAACGGAAGTGTAACTGCAAGTGTTACTTACATGAACTTTGGTGAGTTTGTTAGAACACTCGAAGGTGGACCAGAACCGGTAGGTACGTTTAGAGCTTTTGATGCTGCATTAACTTTAGGCTATGCAACTAAACTTCACCCTGATTGGGGTGTCGGAATGAATTTTAGAATAATACACAGTAATCTTGCGGATAAACCTACTGGACAGGAAGAAGGTTCAGGTGTTGCTACATCTGTTAGTTTCGATCTTGCCGGAATGTGGCGTCCTGCATATTTAAATATTTTTGGATTAGAACTAAAAAACTTTTTAAGCATTGGTGCTAATCTCAGTAACCTCGGACCAAAAATTACTTATGTGGATCAAGCACAGTCAGATCCAATACCAACAAACTTCAGACTCGGTTTTGCATTCCAAATATTTAACGATGAATTTAATTCTCTTACTTATACTCTTGATTTCAGCAAACTGCTTGTTAGTCGTTCAACTGTGATCTCCGGTGGAGATACTACTTCACAGTCTGATGATTGGTATCAAGCCATATTCACATCCTGGGGCGATGATTCATTTAGTAATGAGTTGAGAGATATCGTTACCACAATGGGTCTTGAATATTGGTACGGAACACCTGGTGACTTTCTATTTGCCTTAAGAGCAGGGTACTTTTACGAAGATCCTTCTTACGGAAACAGAAAATTCATGACCTTTGGTGCAGGTTTAAGATATGATATTTATGGATTTGATTTCAGTTACATTAGCTCTATTGAGAGTAATCATCCTTTGGATGAAACATTAAGGTTCACAATTATTATAGGCTGGGGTGCAGTGGCCGAAACACAAAGGGGATTCCCAAGGGGTATCTGATAATTTAAAATGAAATACTTCTTTTCCGGAATTCTTTTAATTATAGCAATGGGCAGTTTATCTGCCCAGACTTTTATCGGGCAATTAAATCCTTTCCCCGAAGCATCTATTCAAGCTACGACAGCGGATGATACTGTGAAAATATTAGCTGTAATGGTTAGCTTCAAACAAGATCAAGATGGAACTACTTTTGGTAATGGAAAATTTGAGTCCATTTACACGCAGAATTATGGAAATGAAATTCTCGATCCGCTCCCACACGATAAACCATATTTTGAATCTCACCTTCAATTCGTAAAAAATTATTTTGAAAAAGTTTCAAAAGGAAAACTAACAATCGATTACACAGTTTTGCCCGATACTTTTTCAGTCTCTCAAACCATGAGAAATTATTCACCCGACCCCGGATCAGATGATTTTACCCGGCTTGGAGATTTTTCTATTGAAGCCTGGGAACTTGCTGATCAAATAAATCCCGGATTTGATTTTAGCGAATACGATGTTTTCCTCGTTTTTCACGCCGGTGTTGGAAGAGATGTTTCTTTACCCGGAAGTATTGGCAACGAACGTGATCTCCCATCTGTTTATTTAAGTTTAAATGCATTTAAAGAGATTTACGGCGAAAGTTTTGATGGAATTTCCGTGTCAAACGGAGCTTTCAAAATAACAAACAGCATGATCATTCCAGAAACAGAAAGCAGGGAACTCGAGACCATCAGTGGAAAGTTTCTTTTTGAAATTACAATTAATGGATTGCTTTGCGCTAGTGTTGCCAGTCATTTAGGCTTACCCGATTTATTTGATACCGAAACAGGACTAAGTGCAATCGGCAGGTTTGGTTTGATGGACGGGCAGGGCATATTTGCTTTTCTCGGAACTTATCCACCGGAACCCTCTCCATGGAGCAAACTACGATTAGGTTGGGCAGAAGCTGTAACATTAGATTTGCAAAATACGAATGTCAGTGTCGTCACTAACATTGCTTCTGCAATGGGTGATACAGTAATTCTTAAAGTTCCTCTTAATTCTTCCGAATATTATCTGATTGAAAACCGCATCCGGGATGCGAATAGTGATGGCTCAAAAGTTACACTTTCTGTTGGCGGAAGCGTAATTACAAAAACTTTTATAAATGATACTACCGGTTACCAGAGTTTTGATATTGATTCACTTGCTGGTGTAATTTTAGATGTTGATGAATTCGATTGGGCTGTTCCGGGAGAGGGAATTGTTATCTGGCATGTGGATGAAAATGTAATTAATGAAAAGATAGCTGAGAATAAAATCAATACAGATAAAAACATGAGAGGTGTTGATATTGAAGAAGCCGACGGAGTGCAAGATATTGGTGAAAGATTTTTTACAATATTTGGTGATGAAGTAATTGGTGAAGGATTTGAAGAAGATTTTTGGTACTCTTCCAATCCTGCTGA
>JABDPB010000087.1 GCA_013042995.1 Ignavibacteriaceae bacterium
CAATCCTAATATCATTAATTTGTATCACATCATTTGCAACTGCACAAAAGAAATTAACCTTAGAACAGGTAATATTAAATTCTGCAGAACTAACACCTAAAAAGCTAGAGCAACTCAAGTGGATTCCGGAAACTGAAAATTTTAGCTATATCGAATCTTTAGGCGATAACCAACAATTGATTTCTGAAAGTGTTAATGGGGATTCAAAAGATGTATTAGTTCTTTTAAGTGACTTGAACAATATTTTGAAGAATTCACAATTGCAAACTTCACAAAACTTTCCTCTCTTTTCATGGTATAGTAGTTCTGAGATTTGGTTCTGGGATTTAAACAAATTGGTATTGTTTAATATTTCAACAAAAGAGCTAACAGTATTAAATGAAATTGATGCTCACGGTGAAAACCCTGAGTTTATTGATCCAAAAAGGATCGCATACACCGTTGATAACAATCTATTTATTTCAAATGATTTCAGACAACTCAAGATTACAAATGATAGTGAGGGAATTGTAAACGGACAAACTGTTCACCGAAATGAGTTTGGAATTAAAAAAGGAATCTTCTGGGCACCAAACGATAATTATTTTGCCTTTTACAGAAAAGATGAAACAATGGTAACGGATTATCCAATTATAGATATTTCTAGTAAACCTGCTTTGGTTGATTACATCAAATATCCAATGGCAGGAATGACGAGCGAAAAAGTTACAGTTGGTGTTTACAATATTCTAAAAAAGGAAATAACATGGCTAAACACTGGAGATGCGAATGATCAATATTTACCAGGTATAACCTGGAGTCCCGACAGCAAATACATTTTTATTAACCAGCTTAACAGGGATCAAAATCACTTGAAGCTTTCTAAATATGATGCACAAACAGGTGAATTTGTAAAAGTTTTATTTGAAGAAATAAACGAAAAATACGTTGAACCTGAACACGGACCGATTTTCTTCGAGGGTGAGCCGGCTATTTTTATTTGGCAATCGAGAAATGAAGGCTGGAATCATCTTTCGCTTTATGATGCAGCTGGAAACAGGATAAAAAAACTTAACTCCGGCGATTGGGAAGTAACTGAATTTAATGGTTTCGATAAAATCGGAATAAATATTTTTTATACCTCTACAGAATATTCACCACTCGAAAGACATTTTTATAAGTTAAGCATGGACTCGTATGAATCAAAAAAAATTACAAATGAAGGCGGCTTTCATAATGTTACTATATTGAATAAAGGAAAATATTTTTTGGATGAATTTAGCAGTTTAACTCTTCCTTATCGTGTTGATTTATTAAATGGTGATGGTGAATTGATCAGAACAGTTTATGAAGCAAGTAATCCACTTTCAGAATACAGCATTGGTAAAACAGAAATCTTTACTATAAAGAGCAACAGCGATTTTGATTTGTATTCAAGAATTATTTATCCACCTGATTTTGATGAAATCAAAAAATATCCAGTTCTTGTTTTTCTTTATGGAGGTCCACATAGACAAAAAGTTGAAAATAGTTGGCTTGGAAATGCAACATTATGGCTTAACTATATGGCTCAGAAAGAATTTCTAGTTTTTACAATTGATAATAGGGGTTCAGCTTTTAGAGGATTAGATTTTGAACAAGCAACTTTTAGAAAATTAGGAACAGTTGAAATTGAAGATCAGCTTAAAGGAATTGAGTATTTAAAGTCCCTTCCCTTTGTTGACATTGATAAAATAGGAGTATTCGGATGGAGTTATGGGGGATTTATGTCTGCTTCATTGATGACACGAGCTCCGGAAATCTTTAAAGTAGGAGCAGCAGGCGGAGCGGTTATTGATTGGCAATATTACGAAGTTATGTATACAGAAAGATATATGGATACTCCTGAAACAAATCCTGACGGTTTTGAGGAATCGAATGTTTTGAACTACATTCAAAATCTTAAAGGAAAATTACTATTACTTCACGGTACATCAGATCCTGTGGTAGTTTGGCAGCATACACTTCTACTGGCAGAAAGAGCTGCACATCTTGGAATCGAATTAGATTACTATCCTTATATCGGACATAAACATGGAGTCACTGGAAGAGATAAGTTACATCTATACCAAAAAATAACCAGTTACTTTTTAGAGAATTTGAAGTAACTAAACAATAATTACTTGTTTACTTTTAATATTGAATCTAACTGTTAGTAAAATTGCTGAAGTTGTTAAGCCCAATAGGAGTCCAATCCAAACACCCTGAACACCTAGATCAAAATTAAATCCAAGTAAGTAACCAGTTGGTAATCCAACAATCCAATATGCAATAAAAGTAATGGCAGTAGGTATTTTTACATCAGTTAAGCCGCGCAAAATTCCTATACCTACTGCCTGCGTTCCATCAGAAATTTGAAACAATGCAGCAATTATAAGTAAGGAAGATGAAATTGAGATGACAATGTCACTATCAATATATAATGCTGGAAGTTGATTTCGAAAGAGTATAAATATAATGCCTGCAAATGCCATACCCGAAGCACCTAGAAGTGAAGCTGTAAAGCCTGCTTTTCTTACTTCTGAAATATTTTGTTCACCAACAGCATTTCCAACTCTAATTGAGCCTGCACCTGAAATACCAAGTGCAGCCATAAACGAAACAGAAGCAAGATTAATTGCGATTTGATGCGCAGCTTGTTGATTCGTACCAAGCCATCCAACCATAATTACTGCAAAAGAAAAAGCACCAATCTCAAAGAAGTATTGAAATCCGCTAGGTAATCCTAAACCAAGGATTTTTTTTATAACTGGAAAATTAATGCTTTTAAAATAAAATGATACATCATACTTTTTAAATTGTTTTCTACTCATTACATATCCCATGATTGTAATCATCATAAATGCACGTGAGGCAAAAGTAGCCCATCCTGCGCCATCTAAACCTAATGCTGGAAAACCTAAATTACCAAAAATAAAAAGCCAGTTTGCACCAGCATTAATTATATTTGCCACCAAAGTTATAATCATTGCAGGAACCATTACGGATAATCCTTCAATAAACTGTTTATAAGTTTGAAAAAGCATCATCGGTACGGCGCTTATACCCAGGATTTTCATGTAAGACGTGGCTTGAATTTGAACCTCAACCGGTTGTTCAAAATATACAATCAAGTCCGCGCATACAATTGTAGTTATCATCAAAATAAATGAAAAAATTGTATTCACAAGCAGCGACTGCCTGAAATAAATTCCACAATCATCATATTTTTTTGCACCAACTGCTATTGCAACCAGTGGAGTAACAGCCATTGAGAGGCCGTATCCAATAACATGTATTAGGATTGTAAAACCATTACCCAACGCTGCAGCAGCCAAGGGAGCTGCGCCTAGTTGACCAACCATCATACTATCCACTACACCCATAGCAATAAAACCAAGCTGTCCGATAATAATTGGATACGCCAGTTTAATTGTATACTTTATATGATTTTTAATTTTCATGAAAAATTTCTATTAGGATTAGTCAAGTTAAAAAAAACAGTTGGTTAATTATATAAACTGGCATTTATTAATAAGAAAAGCCCCGAAAAAATCGGGGCTTTTCCAGGGTAGCATGTTTATCTGCTGTCTGGGGGGAAATTATAAACAACTTCTCAATCACTTAACTAACAACACAAAAATAATAGTTTATTGTCGGCTTGTAAATCTGATAGTGATGAAAGGTAATTAAATTTGATAAAAATCTGATGCAGTTTTTATTTGGATAAAGTGGGGTAAAAAAATCCCGGCTTTATTTTTACACTTTGAGTAAATAGCATAGAAAATTTTAGATTTGAATTTGCAGTTAAACTATCAATTTGCTTTATGGAAATACTATTGTAAGAAAATAAAAAAACATTATTGTTATTTTCAATTCTCTCATAATGAATATTACGTTTTTTATTCAGGGACAAAAATAATACTCCACAAATTAGGGCAATTATGATAAAAAGATTAATAACTTTCATAAGCTTTCAAATTATTTACTCAGTGCGGAGAGGGAGAGATTCGAACTCTCGGTGGCAGCAAGTACCACAACGGTTTTCGAGACCGCCCCGTTAAACCACTCCGGCACCTCTCCTCAAAT
Source organism: Ignavibacteriaceae bacterium (assembly GCA_013042995.1). Taxonomy (GTDB): domain Bacteria; phylum Bacteroidota; class Ignavibacteria; order Ignavibacteriales; family Ignavibacteriaceae; genus IGN2. Next base: position 4,087 of record JABDPB010000087.1, read on the forward strand.
ATATCAACTCGGAACTATCTTGGAGTATTCTTTTTTCTCTGAATTCTTTTCTATTATTTCACTTGCTAATTTTTTATAAGCAACAGATCCTCTTGCTGAGCCATCAATTATAACCGATGGTTTCCTGTAAAATTCTGCTTCTGTTAAAGAAATATTTTTGGGGATGATTGTTTTCATTACGTGGTTTTCAAAGTACCTATTAATTGCTTTTCTTGTCAGTTCCCACGCCTTAGTTTTCGACTCGTACATAGTCAGCAAAATACCTTCAATTTCCAAATTTCTATTAATATTTTCTTTCACCCATTTTATATGTGAATTCATTTTTAATAAAGCCATTATTGAAAAGTGACCGGCTTTTACAGGAAGAATAACCGAGTTAACTGCTGAAAGTGCAATTGTCGTTAAACCACTTAAATATGGTGGACAGTCAATAATGATATAATCATATTTCATTAACGGTTCTAAATTCAGAATATTTTCAAATAAATATATGTTTCTTGTTATCCGGGCAACACGCTCCTCAATTTCGCTAGAGGAAATTTGGCAGGGAATGAAATCAAGATTTGGTAATTCAGTATTGTGAATTACATTTTCGATTGATTTTGTAAAACTGAAGACCTGGAAAATATCTCCCTTTAGTTCATAAGATCTGTAACCCATACATGCTGTGCAAGTTCCGGAAGGATCAAAATCAATTAGCAGAGTTTTTTTTTCTGAAATAGCAAGACTGGCAGCTAAATTCAGAGCAGTAGTTGTTTTACCAACTCCGCCTTTTGGCAACGCTATAGCTATACGTTTTTGCAAATTAGTTTAAGCTCATTTTGAAAAGTTTCAGACACAAATTATATATTTTTGCACTTAACCTCAATTCTTTTGAACTGGAGATTTAAGTACAAATAGCTTCAATTCTTTGTAAAACATTATGCAATAATTATATTTGCACTCCACTTTTGGAGAGATGCAAGAGTGGCTTAATTGGCACGCCTGGAAAGCGTGTGTACCTGCAAGGGTACCGTGGGTTCGAATCCCACTCTCTCCGCAAAACCTCTTTGTTTATAATAACTTAGGGTTTTTTTACATAATATCCACAAAATATTCATAGCTATATAATAATAAATTTAACATATAACTTTTACATTTGTAAATTTCTAAAAACCTACCACATTACTGAAATTAGGATTATTATAATTCTACAAACACTCTGCAAGTCCTTTTATTTTATTCAGATTATGATGCATCTTTTATTCCTAAACTCTTTCCTCAATAACATAGTCGTGACTTTTTGAATCTGTGGATTTATGATGAATCAACAAGGTTGGTATTTTAATGGTATAACATTGAAGTGTTCAGCTACAAACTGCTGATAATGCATAAGAAGGTTTAATAAGATTCTGTGCTTACTTAAAAAAACCCCCACCAACTTTCATTGATGGGGATTATTAAATTAGACTTTATATTGTCCGTGCTACTTCATCAACACCATCTTCTTAACTGATACAAATTTATCTGCTCTTAATTCGTAGATATACATACCAGTAGCCACGGTTCTTGCATCCCACTGATAGGTGTATCTTCCTGCTTCAAGTGATGTATTTACCAGCTCAGCTACTCTTTCACCTAATGCATTGTATATCGTTAGCTTTGCATTCTTTACATCCTGAGGTAGTGAGAATTCTATCACAGTAGATGGGTTGAATGGATTTGGATAGTTCTGTTCCAGTGCAAATACATCTGGAACCATATCTCCTGTTACCATCAACTTGCTTACCTGTGCATTGC
>JABDPB010000086.1 GCA_013042995.1 Ignavibacteriaceae bacterium
ATAAGTTATGCTTCCTTTTACATCGCTGTACTCAATTCCGTTTTTAGCAGATTTTGTCCAGGCACCCGTTTGAGGAGTGAATTGTTTTTCTTTATCAACGTTGTCACCAAATTCACCTTTATCGCGTATATCAAAGCTTGCACCGAACCAATCAGAATAGGTGCCGAAAGTTGACGCGCCAATCCATCTTTGATGCCCTGAGTTGCTTCCAACTGTAGAAATTCCATAGCCCGCAATCGGAGAAACCTTGAGTGAAAAAAGTGAATCGCTGTGACTGAATAAATACCATCGTTCATTTTGAAAGTTATTTAATTCGTAAGCATATTCCTGCTTATGGAATTCTAATTCTTCACGTTCAAGCTGATGAAGTTTTTCTTTTTTTGAATCTAAATCAAGTAACAGTGTTGCAATATATTTTCTTGAATAGGGTTTAACTTCATCATCAAGTTCAATATTTTGCTTTAGAGATTGGCGATCCAGAAAATCGTATACATCATTCCACATTGGGGTATAGACGGTTTGTGCTAACAGATATAAGCTTGCATTGAGAAATACAAAAATTATCAGCTTAATTTGAATGATTATTTTGACCAACTACTTATTACCCAGTGACTACTTATTTCTGTTTAAGAGCTTCTTTTCTGATTAAGGAGAATGTTATTAACAGCTTTGAAGAAGTATTTCGTATCAGTTATAATTCGGTTTTTATCGAATTGATTTAAATATGCTTCTTCCGATTTAATTATTTCACTAACTGTTTTTGGCATATCGGCATAGTAGGGAGGGATTAAACCCGGTTTGTATTGTAATCTTCTGGCCCGGTGCTGTTCATCGTATAAACTTAAGTAATGATTGCTGAGAGGACGCACGCCGATAAGTTTACAATCACCTCTGAACAAATTGAACATCATTGGCAGCTCATCAATCCATAATTTTCTTAAGACTTTTCCCCAGGGGGATATTCTAAAATCATCTTTAAACTTTCCACCTTCTTCCAGGGCATTCTGCTCATAAATAAATTCCTGCAAATATTCTGAATAGGGATGCATTGTCCTCAACTTATAAACAAATATTAGTTTACCATTCTTTCCGAATCTTCGCATTTTAAAGACAGGGCTGTAAGATGGATTTTTATCAGTTGAAGGTTCTTTGACTTTTTTTGCGACAAAATAACAGATATTATCTAACGATTTTAAGTCCATAACCTCAAAGCCGCAGTAGTATAGGCGTCCCAAGCCTTCCGCAAGCGAAATGGCGCGATCTTTTCCTTTATTAATCGCAAAAAATAATTTTCTGATCACCGGTAGTTTGGGAGCTATTCTGTGCCATATAAAATCAATTAAATAAAAAAAGTGGGCAACAAGGAAGGGGTACTTTTCTAAAAATCTTTTATAGCGAAATCTTACAGGTTCAAAATTTCCAACAAATATTCCCCCGTCAACTAATCTTTTGTTCAATTCAATAAAATAATTATTTATTCGCCTTACGTCGTTAAGCTTATGAAGATTAATAAAAAGCTCAACTTCATTTTCCGGATTAACAATTACATTATATGGATCCCGCGATCTAAGAACAACGGATCTATTAATATGGAATGAACTTAAATCAATTTTCCGTTCAATGAAATCGAATATATCGGGAAATTCTTTGAAGTAAAGAAGCTCCAATTTAGTTCTGAGTTCTGAATTGTCATTATTCTTAATTCCGTTAAACTTATATCTAAATTCTTCTCTTTGACCCAGTGTTTTTATCTTTGGAATTTTAAGCTCATATGCATGAAGAAAATCACTTCTGATCTCATCTGTTTTCTCAGGCAGCTTATCAATGTAAATGAACATAACAACAGCAAAGGACCAAACAGAATAAAGAACCACACTGGTTAAATATACTGAAGCATAGTACTCGGGCATTAGGAGAATATATACGTTGAATGAAGTTAGAGCTATTAAAAGAAGATAAGCTTTAACCTGGTTGCCGACAGCTTTCCAGAAGTTAAATTTCTCCCGGAACGGTCTGAACTGATGACTTATCATTGATGCAAAGAGCCAGCTTACAAACGTTGCAGCTAATAGAAGGACGTGTTTATTATTGAGCTCTTTAAAGCCAATACGTGCTTCGTAAAAGAAGAATAGAACTGCACTGAGAATAAATAAATCTAAAACTAAAAGAGCGTACGAGATCTTTTCATTTCTTATTAATTGAAAATCAATTTTACTTCCACTTCTGTAAAACTCAAGTATTGTTTCAATAAAAGCTGCTGTAGTAAGAGAACCAACAACCACGAAGCGTGATATCGACAAATCCAGTTCCAGAAGTGCTATTGCAACTACACCGAGTGAAATGAGAAGGGAAGAGGCACATCTTTTTGCCCGGGCAATAAATTCGTGATCGGGTTTAATTTTGAATTTTGCTGAGAGCAGGCCTCCAATGCCCCAGGCACTGACAAATACAGGCAGAAACAATAGGTAGCGTGAATCAAAAACCCACCCTTTTTTATTTATAAAATAGAAACCTACATAAATCAGCAGGTAAAGAAGGAGATTAGCTGCTACTTTATTTATATCTTTTTTCTTGCTGAAAGCCGATTCAGGAACGACTTTTATATCACTTACAGCAGTAGATTGAGCTTCGGATTGATGCATATAGACTTGCCAGAAAAAACCTTTTTTCTTATTTAATTGCAATCTAAATTGACAAATATTTAATCAAATTCAAAATCGATTAGTTGATGTTGTAAACTATTTTACAAGAAAACATTATTGGGTTATGTTCATCAAATATTTACAATAATAACGATTTCTGTTTCTTACTTTTTTGATGATAAGAATAGTAAAAAAAATCAGCCCACGCTGAACAATTAATACTTTTTTCTATTCAACTTTTCTTTGAAGAAAAGTAACAAAAGAACTTCCACTTAAAAAGAATCACTAAAATTTAATTTCACTGCGCTAAAATAAATGAACTCACTCACTTCGTTCATTCAAACAGCAATTATTTTTAGATAGGAATCGATTGGAAAACGCTTCGTATTACTAAATTTATTAACGTGATTCTTTTAATGTGACTTAATAACTATTAGCTACAAAAACTGGACTCAAATAAATTCAGTCTCCCCGCTTAAGTGGTGGTTATAAATATTGTTATTCATTTTTATTACAACTAAGGATCCCGTCTTCGTAGGGGCAAGCTAAATATTTATATTTGTATATGATTCAAAAGAAGATTGTTGATTATCTCCTATCCATTGCATTTGTGCTGAACCTCGCTGTAGGTATGATCTCAAACTATAGCACAAATATATTTTTAGTAAAAGCTGTTACTTCTTTATTGCTCTTACTCTTAATCTTCTTCGATATCAGGGTTAATAAAATTGATTCTGTTAAACTCCTAAAAGAAAATAATCCAAAACGCTTACTGATAATATTAGTTCTCTTCATCGCTTATTTGTCATTAACTTTAACTTACTCTTCAGATCCCCAATATGGCTTTCAAAAAATACTAAACTTTCTCCTTAGCGCCATCCCATCAGTCTTTGCATTCTACTACCTGGTTATTACTTTCGACGAAAAGCGTTTACAGGTTTTTATTAATTCCCTGGTAATGTTCACTATTGTAACAGTATTGTATATTGTAATTGATTATCCATTTGAGCAGGGGACACTTTATGAATTCAGACCAGAACGCTGGAGCCACGTTATTTATGGAAGAATAATTGGCTGCATAGCTGTTGTGCTGCTTCTATATATTTTGTCCAATTTCAATCAACCACGGACTGTGCACTACGGACTGCGCACAATCTTCCTGGTAATGGCAACCTCATTGGCCGTCTACGGCTTGTATCTTTCTGCTCTAAGATCGGCATTTTTGGGATTGCTAATAGTGGGTGGCGG
>JABDPB010000107.1 GCA_013042995.1 Ignavibacteriaceae bacterium
CCATAAGAGTGCTGATAGTAGATGATGAAGAAGAATTAGCCTCAATTATTGCAGAACGATTACAATTCAGAGGTATGGAGGCCCATACGGCCCTGGAAGGTAAAAAGGCTTTAAAACTGATTGAAGAAAATCCACCTAGTGTTGTAGTACTGGATTTAATGATGCCGGGATTAGGGGGTTTAGAGATATTAAAGCGAATAAAAAACATGAATTATAATTTACCGGTAATTTTACTTAGTGGATATGGCTCCAAAGAATCTGCTAAAGAAGGAATGAATCTTGGAGCATTTGATTTTGTAATGAAACCGTGTGACATTGATAGTTTAATCTCAAAAATACAGGAAGCAGTCGCACGAAATAATTAGCTGCAAGGTATACTAAAATGAAAGACAAAGAAATTCAATTTATTGGAAAAATCACAGCGGGTATAACACACGAGGTTAATAATGTTTTTGCAAGCGTAAGAGAAATATCAGGATTACTAACCGATATTTTATCATTGACATCTGATGAATCGTTTAAACATAAAGAAAAGTTCAATACTTCACTAGAAAAAATTTTAAACCAAGAAAATCGAGGAGTAAAACTAATAAGCCAGTTAAATAAATTTGCTCACTTACCTGATTCTCAAAGTAGTGAAATAGACATTAATGAAAATATTCAACATTTAATTTTTTTAACAGAACGGTTTGGAAGAGTAAAAAGTATTCAGTTACAGATGCAGCCAGCTGAACAGGAGAAAAAAGTTGTCTCTAATCCTTTTTATCTGCAAATGGCGCTATTTTATTGTGTTGAGTATTTTTTAAACAATTTAAAAGCTGGTGGTAAAATATTTTTCAATCATTACAACAATCAAAACAACTACTCGATAAATATATCAGCTGAAGGGGAAGTATTTAATTTACAAAAATTATTTAATGACCCTTCATCAATGGAATTATCAAATTTGAGCAAAACATTAGAAGTACTTGACGCTGCTCACGAATTTGATAAAACCAACAAAAGTGTAAAAATAAAATTATCGATTGAAAAATAGATATTAGATTTATAAATAAATTTACGATTAATGAGAAACAATAAATTTATCCTATAAGGTCAAACACCTTAAAATAACAGGAAGAGTAAAAATGGAAAAAATTAAAATACTTTTAGTGGATGATGAAAAAGAATTTGTAGAAACCCTCTCAGAAAGAATCAAGATGAGAGAACATGATTCTGTTGTTGCACTGGACGGTGAGCAGGCACTAAAGAAATTAGAAGATGAAATTCCAGATGTTGTGGTGTTAGACCTTAAAATGCCAGGTATTGATGGAATGGAAGTGCTTAAGAGAATTCGAAAAGCTTATCCTAAAGTGCAGGTAATTATGCTTACAGGTCACGGATCAGAAAAAGACGAAGAGGAAGCACGGAAGCTTGGAGCTTTTGAATATCTTGAGAAACCGGTAGAGATTGATAAGCTTATGATGAAAATTAAAAAGGCGTATAAAAATAAATTTGAAAGCAGTATGATGGCTGCAACTTTTGCAGAAGCTGGTGAATTCGATACTGCTAAAGAAATTCGAGATAAAGAAGAGGAAAATGAAAATCTTAACAAGGTTAAAAAGAAATCAAAATAGTTGCATGAAGGAGTAACTTAGATGAAAATTAATATTCTACTTGTTGATGATGAAGAAGATTTTGTAGATTCATTAGCTGAAAGACTTCGTTTAAGAGATTTTGTTGTTGAAACTGCTTTCAATGGTGTAGATGCAATAAAAAGTATTAAACAAATGGAATTTGATATAATTTTCCTTGATGTGAAAATGCCCGGTATGGATGGTATCGAAGTTTTAAAACAGATAAAAAAATTAAAACCTTTGCCTCAGGTAATTATGCTTACAGGAAACGCAACAGTAGAATCTGCAATTGAAGGTATGAAAGTTGGAGCTTATGACTATATCATGAAGCCAGTGGTTACTGAGGACTTAATTGAATTAATAAACAAAGCATACAAAATTGTTGAAGAACAAAAAGAAAAAATTCGAAAAGCTGAAGTTGATAATATTCTTAAAAAAAGAGGCTGGTAAAAATCAATATAGCATTATTGAATTTTTGATTTTATAATTACTGGAGGAAAACATGTTGGAAAAGCTTACTGTAAAAGAAATGATGGTACCATTATCGAGATATGCAACTGTTTCAGAAGATGCAACTTTAGGTGAAGCAGTTAAAACATTAAAGCAAGCTCAAAAAGATTTTGATCATACAAGGGACAAGCACAGAGCAATATTAATAACAGATAGGAATAATAATATTGTTGGTAAACTAAGTCAGCTCGACGTTATAAAAGCTTTAGAACCAAAATATGTGAAATTAGATGATAGAAAGCAGTTGTCACGCTTTGGTTTCAGCAAAGATTATATGAAAGCTATACTGAAAGAACATCAGCTTTGGGATAAATCAATGGACCGAATTTGTGAAAAGGCTTCTACTGTAATTGTGAAAACAATTATGTATACACCAACTGATGGTGAATATGTTAAGGAAGATACTACACTTGAAGAGGCCATTCATCAACTTATTATGGGAAGGCATCAATCTCTTCTAGTTACCCATAACAAAGGCATAGTTGGTATTTTACGTTTAACAGATGTATTTAGAGAAATTGCAAATAGAATTAGCGCTTGTTCAGAGAATAAAAAATAACTATCTATTTATAAAATAATAATGTCTTGAATGAATTAAAGGGGAATCAGGTTGAATAATAATTCGTACAACGATAAAGTAGACTGGAAGCGAATTATTTTCATGTTCTTAGGGATTATACTCTTTTCAGTAGTTTACTACGCTCCAGCGCTTCCAGATGCAGTGGATCCTGCAGGTCAACATTTTATTTTAACAAGAGAAGGAAAAGGTGCATTAGCAGTTTTTCTTTTAGCTGGTACATGGTGGTTGTTCGAAGTGGTACCGATTGGAATTACCAGCCTTGCTATTGGTGTGCTACAAGTGCTCTTCTTAATAAGACCTGCGAAGTCTGCATTTAATGATTTTATGGATCCTTCCGTAATGTTTATCTTTGCTTCAATTATGATCGGGTTGGTCTTTACAAAAACTGGATTGACTAAAAGACTCGCATATAAAATGTTAACGATTGTTGGTGAAAAAACAAGTATGATTTATCTCGGAGTTTTTTTAGTAACTGCTGTTTTAACACACTTCATGGCACACACTGCTGTAGCGGCAACAATATATCCTTTACTTCTAGCTATTTATAATCTTTATGGAGAAGGTGATAAACAAACTAAATTCGGAAAAGGATTATTTATTGGCATGGCTTATGTTGCAGGTGCTGGAAGCATTGTAACCCTTCTTGGAGCGGCACGCGGTGCAGTTGCCTTAAGTTTTTTTAGCGATATTACTGGAAGAACCGTTTCATTTTTTGAATTAAGTTATTATATGTTCCCCATTGGCTGGATTATGGTTTTCATACTTTGGGGTTTTATAATGATTTTCTTCAAGCCAGAAAAGAAAGTAATTCCAGGATTAAAAGAAAAAGCGAAAGACCTTGCAACCGATTTAGGTGCGATTACGAAACCGGAAGTTCTTGCATTGATTATAATAATTGGCTGTATTGTTACGATGTCTTTAATTCAGTTTGTTCCATTTCTTCAGCCAATTAATAAAACCGCAATAATTTTAATTTCTACAATTCTCTTTTTTGTATTTAGAGTTTTAGACCTGGAAGATCTTGAAGCACTACCCTGGAATATCATTTTACTCTTTGCAGGTGCGATGAGTATAGGCTTTTGTCTTTGGGAAACAGGAGCCGCAGAGTGGATGGCTATCAAATGGCTGGTATTTTTCCAGGAAGCACATTGGTTCATATTTGTTATGGCAATTTCAGTTTTAGTTTTATTGATGACCAATTTTATAATGAATGTTGCCGCGATTGCTATCACGCTTCCGGTTGCGTTGGTAATTTCACCTTACCTCGGTGTATCATCTGATGTAATACTTTTTTCATCACTGGTAGTAGCTGGTATGCCATTCCTGCTGCTTGTGGGTGCAGCACCAAACGCAATTGCCTACGATTCTAAACAATTTACCTCCGGTGAATTTTTCAAATGCGGCATTCCGGCAAGTGTTATTCTATTAATTGTTTTAGGATTTACAGTAGCTTTACTTTGGCCCTTGATGGGAATGAAAATAACTCTACCATAAGTTTATTTTTTAGATTTGTTTGTAAAATTACGCCTAGGTAAGAAAAAATAATTTTATTGCTGTTATTAATGACCACCTGTTCCTAAAATTCCGGAGGCTGCCACAAGTAAAACCAATACTTCTAATATACAAATTACCATATATGCTCTATCTTTATTTTTAGCAAGCTCGGGTAAAATTGAAAGGTAACAGACTATAGTAAGTAAAGATAAAAAAGCGATTGGAAGAAAATTTAGCATATCCCCAAACTCTAAGTTTCCAAACCAAGCCCATCCTGCACTAATTCTACTTTCCTCTAAATATTCGTGTACTGAAAGTACCCAGTACTGTGGAATTTTTTCAAGAGGAATAAATGGCTTTAAAATTCCTGTTGCGTATAGCACAAATGTAACCAGCAAACCTGCAAGCCCCACCAGCATTCCAGCGTTCAAAATATTAGCATAAAGTAATTGTTCTTTAGATACTTTTGGTTTTAATGTTCCCATCTATTATCCAATTCCTAATCCTTTAAGAAATGCTTTCCCACCTGCAATGGCAAGAACTACAATAACAAGTATTCGTATAAGGCTTGGTTTTGTGAATCCTAAAATCTTAACCCCTATAAATGACCCAAGCATTATTCCAACTACTGAGGGTACAACCATCAAGGGAAGAACTGCGCCGTTGTTCAGATAAATCCATGCGGCAGATGTATCTGTAATAGAAAGAAGAAACTTACTTGTTGCAACTGAAATTTTTATTGGTGCACCCATTACTAAATTTAAAACAGGAACATTAGCCCAACCAGCACCAAGACCAAACATACCAGCCATTAGTCCAATAATTACAAATAATCCCAAACCAACAGGCGTACGGTGAATTTGCCAATCTATATTTTTATCAAGAGAGGGTTCGTGATAAACTCCCATTATTTTCAATGTCTGAGATAGCGCATCTGGTTTAGGTACATTTGGAAAGACTGACTTTTTAGCTCTCAACATTAAAATCACAATACCCAAAATAGTAGCTCCAAGTAAAGTTTGCACTAAATTAGTAGGAAGGGCAAGACCAATCATTGCTCCTGCGATAGCACAAGTTGACGCAATTAATGCCATCGGTATTGCAAGCCTTAGATTAGCCATTCCAGCCTTTAATAAACCTGGACCAGCAGCAAGAGCACCTGCAAGTGCAACTATCAATCCTGCGCCGCGTACAAAATCAAGATGAAAAGGTAAAAAGCCGCTGACAATCGGCACGTATAAAACACCACCTCCTACTCCTGCTAGTACAGCAAACACACCAAGTAAAAATGATAGGACCAACAGAATGAGTGGATAAAACCACCAATTGGATTGGATTCCTGCCTCGGATGAATTGCCTGTGTTAGAAGCGAAAAGATAGGGTGCGGCTAAAACAAATATTAAACAGATTGCCAAAGTCAAAAACAAAACCTTGTGACTGATTTTGTTATCCTGCATTACAAGCAGCCCCTTATTGAAATTTGATAGCACAACATTTATTTGAATTCAGTCAACTTGTACTTTTTATTCTTTCAAAAAATTCCACAACTTTATCCACGCGCCCAAAAAAAAATCATAATCAAAAAGATTTTTATAAGGAAAGGAGTTTTGAAACAGAAATTGCAAGTAATCATAATCTAATTATCCTGTTAACAAAACCTTGTTAATAATCTTAAGAATATCAAAGATATATGTAAAAATGTATTCATAATGTTGTTAAAAATTCATTTATATAAATCTAATTGAAATGAAAATTAATAATCTTTGTTACACAGCAATGATTAGGGTATAACAAGAAATAAAATTTAAATTAATCTTCTGTCTAATACATTACTTTAAAAATCATTATTTTATAATGTAACTAATTAATCATTCTCTAATGATTCTCATGCAACAGGGAAACTCAAAACTGCTTTCGTCATTTCGAAAACTTACGTTACTAATTTTATTTCAGTCGCTTCCGGTTTATTATTCTGCTGATTTATCCAGCATAAGGAGGTTAAAATGGGCATAATTACAATTTCCAGAGGTTCTTTCAGTAGGGGCGTAGAAATAGCGGAAAAGCTTGCAAAAAAGTTAGGTTATGAATGCATTTCAAGAGAGATTCTTTTGGAGGCTTCCAAAGAATTCAATGTCCCTGAAGCCAAACTGCAGCAGGCTATTCAAGATGCTCCTTCCATTTTTGATCACATAAAGGATGGGAAAAAGAAATACGTTGCTTTTATACGACAAGCATTTTTGGAACATATTCAAAATGATGATTTGGTTTACCATGGTTATGCCGGACATTTTTTTGCGAAAGAAATTCCGAACATTCTAAAAGTCCGAATTTTAGCAAACCTGGACTACAGAGTAAAGGTAGTTATGGAGAGAGAGAAAATCTCAGAAGATGAAGCAAGAAAACTTCTATATAAAATTGATATTGAAAGAAGGAAATGGAGTATGTATCTTTATGGGATCGATACCAATGTTACGGAACTTTATGATCTTGTACTGCATATTGATTGTATAGATGTGCAAGGTGCTGTAGAAATTATTTACGATATCGCAAAAAGACCTTGTTTTAAAGCAACTCCATCAACAATTAAAAAAATAGAGAATTTGCTGGCAAATGCAGATGAATATTCAAACAGTATAATTTAGCCTGGATTAATTTAGATTCATGCACACTTTTGATAATTTAAGTTTGATTGCAATGGGGAGATTTTTATGGGAATTATAACAATTTCCAGGGGTTCCTATAGCCGTGGGAAAATGATAGCCGAGATACTTGCTGAAAGACTTGGTTACGAATGTGTTTCCCGGGAAATACTACTCAAAGCTTCTAAAGAATTCAATATCCCTGAAGTAGTTCTTAACCATGCAATGTACGATGCTCCATCTTTTTTAGACAGAATTAAACATGGAAAAAAGAAATATATTGCGTTCATTCGAAGAGCATTTTTAGAGTATATCCAAAAGGATAACATAGTTTATCATGGCCTTGCAGGTCAGTTTCTTACTTCTGGTCTTTTTAATGTTTTAAAGGTGAGAATTACTGCAAATATGAATTATAGAGTTGTTATTGTGCAAAATCGTGATAATGTCGATGAAGAAAAAGCAAGACAAATTCTTCAAAGTCTTGATGAAGCAAGAAAAAAATGGAGTATGTACCTATATGGCATTGATTCAAGATCGCCTGAACTATATGATGTTGTTTTACATGTGGATTGTATAGAGGCTGAACACGCTGCAGACATACTATATAAAATTGCAAACCGTCCTTGTTTTCAGACTACTTCGGAATCAAAAAGAAAACTTAAAGATATGATTATTGCTGCACAAGCATATTCAATGGTTGCGGATAAATTCCCGAATGCAAATGTAAAATGTGAAAATGGCGTGTTGCTCATAAGTGTTGAATCTTCATTGTCTGCTGAAAGAGCACTGGCTAAAAACTTCAATAAACTTCTGAAGAATATAGAGGGAGTAAAAGAAGTTAAAACTTATATGATACCTTTTGAGACTTAAATCCAGCCAAATCGTAAAAGAATCTTATCAGCCAACAAAGAAAATATCGCTGCAATGCTTATCAAAATAATTGTTACTAAAGGATTGAAAGTCTGGTAAACCTGAATACCCAATACGATTGCCGCTATTATAAAAAATAAGTAGAAGGAAGTCATCCATTTTCGGATAATTCTATATGGTTTTAGTCTTAATAGAAGAGTATCAGGGATCTCCGAATCAGTGGAAAGATCAGCAAGAAAAGATTGAATTTTTGGCTGTAAAATAAATTGAACGTATGTTATAGCGCCCATTAATATTATTAGTATTATTGTTTTAGTTATTACTATCCAATCCCTCCAAAGTCCTTCAATTCCTAAACCACCCGTGAGCAACAATAGTAATCCTGTAATAAATATTCCAGACTGAAAGACGTAGCACCAATTAAATCCGCTTTTTATAATTTTTTCTAAATGTCTATCTGCCTCGTAATTAAATGATAGACCAACAAGTACACGTTCATTCGCTACTATTAGGTTGAACAGTAAAATGCACATAAATACAAAACTAATAACGTGAAAAAATCTTAGTAGATCATAAATTACTTCCATTAGAGATCTTATTTACTATTTAAAACTATGTATTACTTACTAGATTAATTTACTAACAAATTCTGAAAGATTTTTACTTTCGTACTCTGTGGAGATACTATACCTTTTAATATTTTTCTCCAAAATATTTTCCGAAGTTATTGGATCAATAATAACATTATGTGCATTGTGTGCTATTTCTGTGGCAGATTTGACTCCAAGTGCATTAAAAAAGTAATCAATACTGTCAGGTTGAGTAAAAATCAAAACATCGGGTGTCCGTTGATTTAATTTTTCAATTATACGCTGTTCAGGTTTTGATACGCCAGAATCGAAAATGCTTATTTTTTCAATCGTAACATCTGAGTTTACTAATTCCTGGTGAATACGATCGTAAGTAATATCGTTTTGTATTCTTAGTATTTTTTTTCCCTTTAACTTATATTTTTTTACAAACTCCTGGTTAAATGAAGATACTTCAAAATCTGAAATGCTATAATCAGGAATCAGGTTAAAGAATTTCAATTTGTTAGCAGTGCGATGACCAATTGCAGCAATTTTCTTGTTTCCCAAAATTCTCGAATCAAGATTTTCTCTTTGAAGCAATTCAAAAAAGTATTTAACCTCCAATTCGCCAGAAAAAAGCAGCCATTCAAAATCATTATTTGAAAAATGATTGTAGAAATTAAGTTTTATGTTTTTAATGTAAGTTTTCATCACAGGCAGGTATAGAACCTCTGCACCATATTCAGATAAAATGTTGTAAAAATATTCTGATTCTTCATCGGCACCTGCTACAACAATTCTTTTATTAAAAAGCGGTTTCTTCTCAAACCAACAAATATCCTCTCTTAAAGAAATAGTTGGACTTATCACAATTATAACCGGAGCGTGAAAGTTTTGCTCCCTGAACAATTCAGGAATTTTATCTAGCCTTTCACTTATCGTTCTTTGTATAGGAAGAGTTGCATTTTCAATAGCTGCAGCAGGAGTTGCCGGATCCATTCCAAACTTGATCAGTGTTTTACTAATCGTTTCTATTCGCGAAGCACCCATATAAATTATTAGCGAAGTGTTTTTAAGCTTTGCAAGTTTTTCCCATTCTACCTGTGTGCCCGGTTTTTCAGGGCATTCGTGCGCTGTAATAAATACACATTGAGTAATTTCTCCTCTTTGTGTAATTGGTATGCCACAATAGACAGGTGCAGCAAGTCCTGATGTAATTCCAGGAATTATTTCGAAATCTATATTCTCTTTTTTTAACGCAACAGCTTCTTCTGAACCTCTACCGAAAATAAATGGATTGCCGCCTTTTAATCTTACAACTGTGTTGCCTTGTTTTGATTTAGCAATCAGTATTTCAGTAATTTTTTCCTGTTCAATTGGATGAAATCCGGATTCCTTTCCTACAAAAATTAACTCGCAATCTTTTTTACAAGATGATAAAAGTTCATCATTAATTAATCTGTCGTAAACAACAACATCTGCAACTTTTAGTTTTTCAAGTGCGTTAACGGTAATTAATCCTTTATCGCCAGGACCTGCGCCTATTAAAAATATTTTCCCTGATTTGTTTTTCATATTTCTTCAAGAAGTTTTTTCAAATATTCTTTTGTTTTTCTTTTTCCGTTTTGTTCTAAAACTTTTTTCCAGTTCACTTCAAAAAATTTATTGAAAGCATTTTGTTTCAATTTTGAATTATTAAATTTTTTATCAGATAAAACACTTGATCGGTAGCCACCTGCAATATCTATTATATCTTTATAGTAATCAGGGAATACGTGATTCAATCTGTTTTTAATATCTGCAGCATAAAATGGAGCTTTACCTTGAGATGAAACAGACAAAGTTAAATCTCCACGCTTAACAATTGCCGGTAAAATAAAATCACATAGTTCTGGAACATCTGCAACGTTTAGCAGTTTTTTTTTTGCTTTACAATCTTCATGCACTCTTAGGTTTGTTTTTGAATTATCAGTTGCACAAAAAATAACTTCGAAATTCTGCAGATGGTTTTTTTTGTACGAATCTTCTATGATTTTAATTTTATTTTTCTTTGCTAAATCTTTTAAGGATTCGTTAATTTTAGGCGAGACAACAGTTACTTTGGCTTTGAAATTCAGCAGTGTAGTTGCTTTTCTATATGCTACATTTCCTCCGCCAATTACAAGACAGGGTAGGCTATTTAAATTTATCAGAACCGGAAAAAACATCGATTTTCTTCTTTTTTTCAAAGATATATCACTTTTGTAACATAAATTTTACTAATAATTCTAAAAAATTCAATGATTTATAAATGTTTGTAGTCGTTTTGTTGGTAAGAAAAATTCGATATGATACAAAATATTTCTAAACTGGTAAAAACTAATGAGTTTCTTAAACGTTGAACATTCTGCATTAACTAAAAGTTATTTTCTTTTAATTACTAACTTGTCGTATGATAAAATTAATAATGCTGAAACTAGAGCGAGCAGTGCGAAAATTATCCACATAATATCAGGTCTTTGCATGTCTCTGGCAAAAGCTGCATAAAGCTGCCCTGATAAAATACCTCCGAATAAATTTCCTAGTGCAACACACCAGTAGAAATAACCCATGTAAAGTGCGACTTTGTTTGGAGGTGCAATTTTACCCGTGTACTCTTTGGATTTAGGGCTTGCCATCATTTCTCCAAATGAAAAGACTAAAATGCCTGCAACCACAATCCAGCCAAGAGTTCCGAAAATTAAAATTGTAAAACTCACAACTGTAATCATCACTCCCCAAAAAATAGTTGTGAATGGTTTTAATCTTGTAACTAAATAAGAGACAAAAACCTGAAAGAAGATAATTGCACCAGCGTTAATATTAATTATATACTCGGGATTAACCTGCCCAGGAATTGCCATTGAGTTTTTCACTGCTTCTATTGAGCCTTCTAATCCTACAAAACTCATCATTCCACTAATCACATTCATCAAATCTGTTGTGTTGGTGAAATCTCTAATATATAATGGTAGTGTGTAGAATATTTGATTGAAGCTTGTCCAAAAACCGGACATAAGTAAAAGGAATAAACCAAATTTCCAGTCGCCTAATTTCATTGGGGAAGTAATCCAAGGTCTCTCTGCTTTATTATTTGATTTCCGAATAACGAAATCATAAATAAAATTTAAAATCGTCCAGCCTACTGCAATTAAGGTTATGTCTCCCCAATCGAAAGAACCATCGGATGTAAATTTTGATCCCAAAACAAGAACAGCTAACAATCCAAAGACAAAGAGAAAAAATCTTCCGTTACCGAGTACCTCAACCATATCCTGCAATACTTTTTTAAGTGATCTAACATCTGATTGATTACTTTGTGTAGGAGGTTCTTTGTAGAAAATCAGCACAATAATGAGGTTAACGAATATCCAACAGGATGATGCGATAAAAACATACTCCCAGGACCAGCCTCTAACAATTCCAGCTACAATTGGTCCTACAAAACCGCCTATGTTAACCATCATATAGAAAATTCCGAAACCAAGTGATGAGGTTTTTTCGTTTGTTGTTTTCGAAACAGTTCCGATTATAACAGGTTTGAACATTGCCGCACCTATAGCAACAAGCATAAATGCTAAAAAGAATGTAGGAAAAGTTTTAAAGTGTCCAAGTAAATAGTAAGATGGTATTAAAACCAGAAATGCTGCGGTAAGCATTCGTTTGAAACCGTATCTGTCAGCAAGAGCTCCGGTAACAACTGGAAATAGGTAAAGAAAAAAAGTTACAACTCCCTGCAGAACACCGCGGTCTTCATCTGTAAAACCTAAACCTCCCGAGCTAACTGTTCCAGTAATATATAAGGAGGATACAGCAAAAAAACCGTACCATGCCATGCGTTCAAAAATTTCTAAAGTGTTAGCCACCCAGAATGTTTGTGGAAATTCCTTCAGACGGATTTTTTCTTTTGCCATATTCTTATTTACCTAAATGAGTACAAATTAAATTTAAATTGCGGATAAATTAAGGATAGTTGACTGAAAAACAATAGGAAAAAAGATTGAGGGACACAGTTATATTAGTTATTAAATTGAAATTCAAAGAGCGGAGAGGGCGGGATTCGAACCCGCGATACCCCGTTAAAGAGTATGACGGTTTAGCAAACCGTTGGTTTCAGCCACTCACCCACCTCTCCAGCTGAAAGATTGAATGCAAAAATACAACTTTCCTCTCAATATTTAAACATTAATCCGATAATAACTTTTTATAGATATATACAATTATAAATAAAGCAAACGCGGCTGCCACTGCAGTCGGTCCGCTGGAAATATCAAATTCAAATGCAAAATATATTCCTAAAGGTGGAATAATGGCTCCGATAAAGATCGCAGTAATGAACACCTGAGAAATTTTTTTGGAAATTAATATTGCAATTGAAGCAGGTAAAATTAGAAAAGCAAATGTGAAAACATCCCCCACGAATCTGGTTGTTAGCGAAATACCAATGCCTACTGTTAAATAGAATAGCAAAAGCCAAAATCTATCATTTACACCATGCGCTGCAGCAGTATCAGCATCAAAAGTAACAAATTTTAGTTGCTTACTGAAAAGTGAAAAAATCAAAAGTATGATTATCAAAATTACAAGCAGAGTATAAAATTCAGCTGAACCTATAAAAAGAATATCACCCTTCAGAATTGATTCGATCTCAGCAACTTCCGCGGAGGGACTTTTTTGAATAAAAATTATGCGCATTGCAATTGCAATTACAAAAATAATTCCGAGTAAGCTGTCTTTTGTTAAAAATTTCTGTCTATAACTTTGTGAAAAGATTAAGACTGCAATCACAGCAAAAAGCAGTGAGAAAAATGTGTGTTCGAAATGATGTAGGAATGAATCTTCAATTACAGTGATTCCAAAAACCGAGGCAATTAATTCTTCTAAATTAATTAAGTGAAGAAACGCAAACGCTACTCCTGCAATAGCAGCTTGAGTTAATGCAGCACCTAGAAACACAACACGCTGCGATACTACAAACACACCCAAAAAACTGCAGATTATTCCAGCTGCAATGCTTCCTAAAATAGCATAAGGAAAAAGTTCAAGTAAAACATTAATTGTTTCCACAGGATTTACTCTTTATGCCTGGATGCAATATGATATTCACCATTTATTTTTTTTACTTCGATATTTGCTGAATATGTTTGTCCTAAATTTTTCTCTGAAAGCATGTCTTCAATTGTTCCGCTCCGAAATCTTCCCGCTTCAAACAGCATTAATTTTTTAACAAGATTTGCAACATCACTTAAAAGATGACTCACCAATAAAACCGTTAAATTATTTTTATTGTGCAATTCAGAGATTAAATTGAGTAAAGAGTAATGCGAAGGAGTATCCATCCCGTTAGTTGGTTCATCTAGGATCAGAACTAATGGTTCAACAGCCAGTGCGCGGGCAATTAATGTGCGTTGCCGTTGTCCTCCCGAAAGACTGTTATAACTATGATTTCTCAAAACTGAAATTCCAACTTTTTCTAAACTGCTGTCAACAATATGCTCATCAATTTTTGATGGAAGTTTTAACAGTCCCATTAAAGAATATCTTCCCATCATTACAACATCGTAAACGCTATACGGCAATAATGGTTGAACAGTATCACGCTGCGGAACATAACCGAAAGTAATTTCTTTTTTGTTAATTGATCCGAAAAGAGGTTTAATATTTCCCAGCAAAGTTTTAAGAAAAGTGGTCTTACCTGAACCGTTGGGTCCAACCAAACCGATAAAATCATTCTGCTCTATTATTATATTTATATTTTTGTGCAGAACTTTATTTCCATACCCAATCGATATATCTTTTAACTCTATAAGTGTGCTGTTCACTTTATTATCCATTACTGCTAATTTGATTTACAATGTAATCTATCAAATCAATATATGAACTATTCTTTTCTAATCCATAAACCTGGGTTGGAATTCTCAAAACCTTTGCACCGGTTACACTTGCAATCTGGTTTGGTGCACTGTCGCTGTAAAATACATCCATCACAATTAAATTAATTTTATTTTTCTGAATTAGCTTAATAATACTAGCATTATGTGAAGGCGTAGGTGGGATGCCTGGCTTTGGTTCGACGTAACCTGCAATTGTAACTCCAAATCTATCTGTAAAATAAATCCAGGCGGAGTGGAAAAAAACAATTTCTTTTTGTTTAAGATTACTCATTTTTTCTTCCCACTCAATAATTTTTTTATCCAGTTTTGCAAAATAACTCTGTAAGTTTTCTTTGAAGTGGGGTTCATTTTCCGGAGAATAAGATGAAAGTTCTTCATAAATTCTTTGTAACATACTTTTTGCATTCTCAGGATCGAGCCAGTAGTGTGGATTTCCAAATGGATGAACATCCCCGAGGCTTGCATCTACTTTTCTCGTTGGAATCTCCTTTGGAGCTATGTTTTCTGATAGGTCAATAATTTTAAGTGATGAGTTTCGAGAGCCATCAATTAATTGCGGTGCCCACATTTCAAGTTGCAAACCTACTTTAAAGAACAAATCAGCTTTACGTAGCTTTAGCATGTAACTAGGCAGTATTTCTAAAAAGTGCACATCCTGATCTCCACGTGAGAGGTAATCTACTTCTACTTTGTCTCCGCCAACATTTTTTACAAGATCATAAATAACAGTTGTTGTAGTTACAACTTTAACTTGTGCAACAGCTACTGCAGCTGATACAAAAAATATAATTAAAATATTTTTAAGCATTTAAAACTCCTTTTCAAATTAAAACGGATGTGCTTTATGTGGTCCCAAAGAAAAAATTAATTGTAGGTTTATTTTTGTTTCATCATCTCTCTCTGTTGCATCGGCATAACTAAACATTAAATGTTGAACACCCAATCTGAATGCAAGTGTTTCTTCAATTGGATAGTAACCAAACCAGCCTTCGATGCCGGAAGTTTTATTTTGATCATCATTAGATAGTGTGTTGAATTTAGGCTCATCTTCAATTATGCCGTAGGTGAAATCGTATTTAGCTCCAATGCTAAAAATCCTATTAAACCTGTAATCGAAATAAACGAATGCACCGAAAGTGTTTATGTTTTTTTCGAAATCTAAATCCAATTCATTTTTTCTTAGTACATTTCTTCTATTCCAGAGCGCTTCTGTCTGAAGGACAAAAGCTGTATATGAATCAGGTCTGTATTTAAACTTGAAGTCTATTCCGCCGTAAAAATAATTGAGTGCTTTGTTATCCGGAACCGCAATTGAATCGGTAGATGAATAAAAATCCAATTTATTGTAAATACCGTAAGAACTGCTCAGTCCAACTTCTAAATTGCTGAAATCCCCAAGTGAAAAAAATGAACTAAGCCGCCCGATAAAAATGGGACTGTTACCTCTATTGACTTCGTAGTGATTTTCTTCATCATCCATGTGTTCTTCACTATGTTCATGTTTATGACTCATAGTCAAAGCATCACCTTTAAATATTCCAAGATCAAGCGTTGTATAAATATCACCTGTTGGAAGAATGAAACTTAAATCAAATCCGATATCATTAAAGCCTTCATCACCAAAATAAATTTGTTGAAAAAGTGGCCGGTAAACGAATGCCCAGGCATGAGGATGAATTGTGTTTATCTTCCCAAATCCCAAAAGATATTTGCCAGCTTTAATTTGAATATCTAATGGAAGTCCTCTGACAATTTCTGCAAAAATTTCTTCACCATGAAATTCACCCTCATGGAAGGCTATGTTAAATGTTGCTCTTGCGTAGGGGTTTAAGTAACCTTCAACATAAATTTCTGCATTGGGAATATCGAAATTTAGTTTTCCGTATTCGGGACTTCCCTCAGCGAAACTAGTAAACATATTAAATTCACCAACTGCACTTATATCAGGATTTACGGTAGTTTGTGCAATTGTTATACTATTTAAAATCAGTAAAAAGGCTAATGAGAGAACTGTTCGCATAATATTTTCCTATCATTTCAAAGTTTTGTATGTTTTTCATTAAAACTCGATTCTAAGAAACAAGTTATGAACTAACTAATCAGGAAAATAATGGTGGGGCTCTGAGGTGGTTTTGTAAATATATAAATTTATTTATATAAGAATTTTCAATTACAAAAGTTAAATTCAATTGTTTTTGTAAATCAGAAACTATATAACTCGCAGTTAACTGAGTAAATGAATGGAGTGAATTGAAGTTTTGGTTAACAATGCATTTATTCTCATCTACACTAGATACAATTTGGGACTTTGAATCTTCAACAATCTGAGTAGTTGAAAAAAACTTAAAATCAATTTTGTGGAAATGGAATATATTCAGAATAAAAATTAGTAAATAACATAAAAGTGTTACTTTACTTACTATTGAATTGTATATTTTATCAAAATTTTTCACAGTTTCATTTACAAAATTTCATATTTACTTAAATAAAACAAGTGCATTCTTTTTATCTAAAATAAGTGTTTCTTATATACACTGTCCATTCCATTTTAATTGCTTCTCAAAAACCCTTTTAATAGATTTGAAAATTAAATTTTTATGCTTCCAAAGGAATAAATGAAGACATTCAAAGGTGTAGATTATTATAACCTAGAGTCGCTTCTATCTTCAGAAGAATTGATGATTCGTGATACTGTAAGAGAGTTTGTTTCTACTGAAATAATTCCAATTATTGAAAAACATAACCGAGAAGCAACATTTCCTGTTGAGCTTGTACCGAAGATGGCAGAAATAGGACTGCTTGGAAATACGCTTCCGCACAAATACGGTTGCGCAGATTTAAACTATGTTTCCTACGGATTGATCACACAGGAATTGGAAAGAGGTGACAGTGCCATCAGAAGTTTTGTTTCTGTACAAAGCTCGCTAGTTATGTATCCAATTTTTAGATTTGGAAGCGAGGAACAAAAGGATTACTGGCTGCCCCTTTTAGCCAGCGGCAAAAAAATTGGATGCTACGGTTTAACTGAGCCTGATTATGGTTCGAACCCATCAGGTATGGTTACTAAAACAGAAAAAGTGGATGGCGGCTACATATTGAACGGTGCTAAGATGTGGATTACAAATGGCACCATTGCAGATATTGCAGTAGTTTGGGCAAAGCTCGATGGAAAAGTAAGAGGATTTTTAGTTGAGAAAGGAATGAAGGGTTTTTCAGCTCCTGAAATGAAAGGAAAACATTCACTGCGCGCCTCTGTTACTTCCGAATTAATATTTGATAATGTATTTCTTCCCGAAAAAAATATTCTTCCCAAAACAGAAGGTTTGAAGAATGCGCTAATGTGTTTAAACCAAGCAAGATTTGGAATAGCTTGGGGTGTAATAGGAGCAATGATGGCTTGTTATGATTCTTCATTGAATTATGCAAAGACCCGCGTACAATTTAGCAAACCAATTGCAGGTTATCAGATAACACAGCAAAAACTTGTTTATATGTTAACGGAAATTACAAAAGCACAATTGCTGAATTTACAGCTTGGAAGAATGATGGACAAAGGTGAAGCGAAACATGTTCACGTTTCGATGGCAAAAAGAAATAATTGTGAGATAGCGTTGGAAATTGCCCGCATAGCAAGAGAAATTCATGGTGCAAATGGAATATTAGACGAATATCCGGTTATGCGTCATTCAGCAAATTTGGAATCTGTAAAAACTTATGAAGGCACACACGAAATGCACACACTTATTTTAGGTGAAGATATCACTGGAATTCAGGCATTTGACTAAAAATTAAAACTACTATTATGAATGAAAAATCTAAAATAGAAGAAGCTTTAACTTTCGATGATGTGTTACTTGTACCGGCTAAATCCACTGTGTTACCACGCGATGTAGATTTGACTACTTTTATTACTCCTGACATTAAGCTTAACATTCCCATTGTTTCAGCGGCAATGGATACTGTGACAGAATCTGATCTAGCAATTGCTCTTGCAAGAGAAGGTGGAATTGGTATTCTTCATAAAAACATGTCAATAGAAAAACAGTGTGATGAAGTTGATAAAGTAAAACGATCTGAAAGTGGAATGATTCAAAATCCAGTTACGCTATTTCCTAATAAAAAAATTGGTGATGCTTTAGAATTGATGAAAAAATACAGCATTTCCGGGATTCCCATTGTTAATGAGTCGAAAAAGTTAGTAGGCATATTAACTAACCGTGATTTACGTTTTGAGCCAAATGAGAAACTTCTTGTTTCTCACTTAATGACCAGTGAAAATCTTGTTACTGCTCCAGTTGGAACGACTCTAGAAAAGGCGGAAAAGATTCTTCAAAAGTATAAAATTGAAAAGTTGCCCGTTGTTGACAAAACTGGTATGCTGAAAGGATTAATAACCTTTAAAGATATAATGAAAAAGAAAAAGTATCCAACTGCATGCAAAGATGAGCACGGTAGACTTCGAGTGGGAGCAGCTGTTGGTGTAGCAAAAGATACTTTTGAAAGAATTGATTTACTTACAAATATTGGAGCAGATATCATTGTAATTGATACAGCACACGGTCATTCTCAAGGTGTTCTGAAAGTTATCCGTGAAACCAGAAAGAAGTTTAAATATATTCAACTAATTGCAGGTAATGTAGCTACTTATGAAGCATCACTTGATTTAATTAATTGTAACATTGATGCTATAAAAGTTGGTATTGGACCTGGATCAATATGTACTACACGTGTAATTGCCGGAGTAGGTATCCCACAAATTTCAGCAATTAAGAATGCGTATAGTGCTGCTAAGAAAAAGGGCATTCCAATTATTGCAGATGGTGGCATAAAGCAAACTGGTGATATACCAAAAGCTATTGCAGCGGGAGCACACTCAGTGATGATTGGCAGTTTGTTTGCAGGAGTTGAAGAAAGCCCCGGCGAAAAAATTCTTTATGAAGGAAGAAGCTTTAAATCTTATCGCGGTATGGGCAGCTTAGGTGCAATGAAAGAGGGGAGTAAAGACAGATATTTTCAGGACGTAGAAGATGATATTTCCAAACTTGTTCCGGAAGGTGTAGAAGGAAGAGTACCTTATAAAGGACCATTGGGTGATACAGTCTATCAATTAATTGGAGGATTAAGATCGGCGATGGGTTACTGTGGTGCTAAAAACATAAAGCAACTCAGAAATAAGTCGAAGTTTGTAAAGATTACACATGCTGGAATGAAAGAAAACCATCCACACGATGTCATTATTACAAAAGAATCTCCAAATTACCAGATTCGAAGATAAATTTTAAGGGGTCACGTTTCTTATGTTAAAAGTTCTTGTTGTTGCTTACTATTTCCCACCAATGGGTTTAAGTGGGGTTCAACGCACGCTTAAATTTGTTAAATACCTGAAAAACTATAACTGGGACCCAACTGTTTTAACTACAAGTGAAGTTGGATACTTTGCACATGATGATTCACTGCAAAAGGAACTGAATGACACAGGAGTAAGAGTAATAAGAATTGAAGCAAAAGAACCTAATTCGCTTCTCGCTAGATTTGGAACAATGAAATTACCGCGAGAGTGGATTAGAAAATTTTTTAATAAAGTTAGTCAAACATTCTTTTTTCCGGATAATAAAGTTTCCTGGGCTAAAAAAGCCGTAAATAAAACAGAAGAATTGATTAGCAAAGAGCATTTTGATCTAATTTTTGTAACCGGTCCTCCTTTTTCACTTTTTTACGAATTTTCAAAATTCAAAAAGTCTAACAACACTCTTTTATTTTTTGATTATCGTGATTTATGGTACGGCAGCTACTTTGCTTTTTATCCATCTCCTTTACATAAAATTATTCATAAAAAGATGGAATACCAGTCGTTAAAAGCAGCTGATTTTGTTTCCGTTACAAATAGAATCGTAAAAGAGAGCCTGATAAAAACCTACAGTTTTCTAAGTCACAACGACATAGTGATTATTTCACACGGTTTTGATCACAAAGATTTTGAAAGGATACCTGCTCAATCAAAGCCCAATAACAGAATGGTCTTAACATACGCCGGAATATTCATGGTATACAATACCCCAAAGTATTTACTTAAAGCCTTTAAAGAACTATCAATAGAAAAACCTGAAATTGCTAAACAAATTGAATTGCATTTCATCGGTTTTCTCCGGAAAGAAAATAAAAAAATTATAAAAAAATTAAAGCTTGAAGAATTTGTTTCTGATTTTGGTTATTTAAACCATGATGAAACAATATCCAAAATTAAATCCGCTGATGTTTTATGGATGATGGTTGGAAAACGAAAAAATATTAATGCAATTTTACCAGGAAAACTTTATGAATACATTGGAGCCCAGAAGACGATTCTAGGTTGCGTACCGGATGGTGCTGCAAAACTAGCACTGAGTGAATATCCTGCTTCATTTATTTGCGAACCCGACAATATAGAACAAATAAAATTAACAATTGAACAAATTTATAAGTTATATAAACAAAATGAACTTCCGAAGGCGAACGAAGAATATTTAGTAAAATTCAGGAGGGATTATTTAACGGAACAGCTTACCAAGCAGTTCAATAATATATTGAAGGTAAATGTTGTATGAATGTTTTAATTATCGGCTCTGGCGGTAGAGAGCATGCACTGGCATTAAAAATAAAACAAAGCCCAAATCTCTATAACTTATACATTATGCCGGGAAATCCAGGAACATCCTACATAGGTGAAAATGTTAATATCAATCCTTCCAGTCAAAATAATGTTTTAAATTTTTGTGCTGAAAAAGAAATTGATCTTGTTGTGATTGGTCCTGAACAGCCATTGGTTGAAGGACTTGCCGATGTTTTGCGTGAAAATAAGTTTAATGTTTTTGGTCCCAACAAAGCTGCAGCTCAGATTGAAGCTTCAAAAGCATTTGCGAAAGAGATTATGGAAGAAGCAGATGTTCCTACTGCTGATTTTATAGAGTTTTCAGCAAAGAATTACAATCTTGCCAAGGGATACGTTAAAGAAAAAAAATATCCCTGCGTAATAAAAGCAGATGGACTTGCTGCAGGTAAAGGTGTTTTTGTGTGTAACTCTCCCGATGAAGCAGAAGAGGCTTTAAAAACTATTTTATTAGAAAAAACCTTTGGCGAATCGGGTGAAAAACTATTAGTGGAAGAATTTCTGAAAGGGGAGGAAGCATCTGTTTTCGCAATTTGCGATGGAGAAAGTTTTGTCTGTCTGCCTTCATCACAAGATCACAAAAGAATTGGAGATAATGACACTGGGAAAAATACAGGTGGAATGGGAGCTTATGCACCGGCGCCTGTTGTAACTCCAAAAATGTTTGAAGAAATTAAAAATAGAATATTTGCTCCTACCCTAAAAACTTTAAAGAAAAACAATAAACCTTTTATCGGATGTTTGTATGCAGGTTTAATGATAACAAATGATGGTCCTAAAGTAATTGAGTTCAATTGCAGATTTGGCGATCCGGAAACTCAAGTGGTCCTATCGGTTATTGAAGGAGATTTTCTTAGACTACTTTATACTGCAGCAATTGGTGATTTGGATAAGAAGCTCGTAAAATACAACGGTGGGGCTTCAGTATGCGTAGTTGCAGCTTCTATGGGATATCCGGGATCTTACAAAAAAGGATTTGAAATAACCGGACTGGATGAATTGCCTTTTGATATAATTGTCTATCACGCAGGAACAAAAAAAGAAGATGAAAAAATATTAACTAATGGCGGAAGAGTTTTAGGTGTGACATCTACCATTCCAAAATATGATTTGACGATTGCGAAAGAGAAGGCATACAAAGCTATGAAAAAAATTAATTTTGAAAACATTTACTATAGAAGGGATATTGCTGATAGAGCTTTAAATTATTAGTAATGGTTTTTCTTTCTTTAACTTCTTTCAATTTATTCCTACATTTCCTTTCAAAAGTTTTAATCTGAAATTATTATGATACCTCTTCACGTCCATTCAAATTATACTTTTCTAAAAGGAACAATAACAGTTGAAAAACTTGTTGAACAGGCTGCTAGATATAAATTACAATCAATCGCACTAACTGATACAAACTCTATGCAGGGAATTGTTCCATTTGTTAAAGCTGCGCGTGATAAAAATATCAAACCAATAATAGGCTGCCTGATTGATGATCCGAAGAATGAAAAGGATTATATAATTACTTTGGCAAAGAATAGCAAAGGGTATTCGAATATTTGCAAAATAATTACTTCAAGAAAATTGAATGATGATTTTTCAATTGCTCAGTTATTAAAAGAAAAACTTGAAAATCTAATAATTATTAGCCCCTCTTTAGAAATATTAAGACATATAAGTGTACGTGAAAATCTGTTTGTTGAATTAATTGCTTCCAAAAATGAAAAAAATAATAACCGAAAAAGATTTGAGTTAGCCAAAGAAAAGAGGATTAAATATGTTGTTACAAATCCTGTTTACTTTCTAAATAAAAATGATTTTCTTTTGCACAAAGCTGTAAGTGCAATTCGATTAAGAACAACTATTGATAATATTTCAGATGAAAATATTGTTGATGATAATTTTTACTTTAAGGACTCTTTAGCAATTAAAAAGGAATGGCGAAACTTACCAAACGCGATAAAAAACATAAGTTCAATTGCAGCAGAGTGCAACCTTGACTTGAAATTAAATGAATATAAATTTCCGGTTTATTCATTGCCATTAAATGAGACTGCGGATTCAAAACTTTGGAAAGAAGTAGACAAAGGAGTAAAGGAAAAATACAAAGTCATTACCAATCACATAAAAGAACGGTTAGAAATGGAACTCTCTGTGATTAGCGATATGGGGTTTTCTAATTACTTTTTAATTGTCTGGGATATTGTAAACGAAGCAAAGAATAGGGGAATGATGATAATTGGAAGAGGCTCCGCTGCAAATAGCCTGGTAGCTTATTGTTTAGGAGTAACACAAATCGATCCAATTGAACATAACTTATACTTCGAAAGATTTTTAAATAAAGCACGCACCTCTCCGCCCGATTTCGATATTGATTTTTCATGGAAAGAACGAGACGAAATTGTAAAATACATTTTTGAAAAATATGGCTACGAAAATGTAGCTATGATTTCTACGACAGTAACGTTCAGAGCCCGTTCTGCCTTTAGAGAAGTCGCAAAGGCATTTGGAATTACAAACGAGGAAATTTCAAAATACAGTAAAAGAATTCCGTGGACAGATGCAGCTAATCTTCCAAATTTGTCTAAACTATTTCCTGAAGCTAAAGATTTGGATTTCGGAAAAGAGCCGTGGAAAACAATTGTTGTAATTGCCTCTCAGATTGCAAGATTTCCAAGACACCTATCTATTCATCCCGGTGGGATTGTAATCACTCCTACAAAAGTTACAGATTTCGTAGCGTTAGAATATGCCAAAAATAAAGGCTTGGGTCTAATCATTACTCAGCCTGATATGTATTCAATCGAAGAATTGGGATTAATTAAAATTGATATCCTATCGCAGCGTTCTTTAGGAGTGCTGCGTGATTCAATGGAAAGTATAAAAGGGAATTAATTATTTTTATTGTTAAGTGAAAATTTTATTGAGTCAAATTTCAATAATAGTAAACCTAAAAGAAGTAATCCTATATTTTCTAAAATTTTTATCAAACCAACTTTAGCACCATCCACAGTTCCAAAACATCCGCATTCAATATCCAGCCCTCTCAGTAGACTTATAGAAATTGCAGCAATAAAAATTATAAGCAGTGTACTTAAGATTACTGAATTTTCCTTTACAGAAATTCCAAACAGAAGAAGCAAACCTGCACACAATTCAATCCAGGGTAAAACAATCGCACAAATGTTGATCAAAAAATCGGGTAGCAATTTGTAGTTAGCAATTACCTGTGCAAAACTTTCTGGCTCGGCTGCTTTTGAGACAGCAGCAAAAATAAAAACAAAACCGAGTACGAGTCTTGCAACAAGCAATAGAAAACTGTTATTTAAAATTTTATTCAAAATTATTCTTCCGAAGTATTTTCCGTTGGATAATTTGCATTTAACCACTCCAGCCATCCCCCAAAGAAAATATAGACCTGCTTATAAGCATCTTTACTTAATTGATTTGCTAGCAAAATGCTTAGGTCACAATCAGTGCCACCACAATAAATTACAAGTGGTTTATCTTTTGATAAATTTTCAACTTTTTGTTTATGATTTTCAAAATCATAGTAAGGAATGTTTATTGCACCAGAAATATATCCGGCTAAATAGTCAGGTTCATCCCTGGCATCAATAAAAGTTACACCATCGTTAAACAATGCAAAAGCTTGTTCAAGAGTTATGTTTTTAGGTGCTTCAAATTCAACAAGTTCAGGCTCATTATTTTTTTCCAGTTCTATTTTTATCGGTTTGTTCTCTTTGATAGTCTTTTCAGTAGGATTGTCTTCAACAATTTTTTCTTTTTCAGGTTTTATTTTATTTGAATCATTAGTGGAAGCAGCTGTTTCTGTTTCAGCCAAAGAATCTTTTTTGGGAATGTTGAATAGCGAATCGGAAGCCCAGGATATTTCTTCATTAGATCTGATTAAAAAAATTCCATTTGGATTGAAATAATTTGTCATTAGCCCAATAATGGAGCTAAATAGCAAAATAAAAAATATGTTTTTGTAATTGAAGATTATCTAAATTCCTAGTTATATAATAAAACCCTCCACTGAGGGTTTAGAAAGTACCGAAGGCCGGACTCGAACCGGCACGAGGTGTAAGCCCCACTGGATTTTGAGTCCAGCGCGTCTACCAATTCCGCCACTTCGGCATTTGTTTTTTACCTAAAATCCAAACTTTTACTAACCAATAATCCTCTGAAAAACCTTTTTTTAAAATATTTGTTACAGATTTGTTACAGTTTTACAGTAAATCTTTGTTAAAAAGTTGATAGAAAATTACTAAACTTTCATTCATCAAACAATTGATTTCCCCCGTCTCAATTCACCATTTTTTACTCAAGCATTCATACCCAACCATTATCACTACTTTACTATGAAGTTCCAAATATCCTTAGTTG
>JABDPB010000108.1 GCA_013042995.1 Ignavibacteriaceae bacterium
CAAGATTTCAGGGTGCGTTCGATCTTACAATTCATTTAAATAAAAATCTTCCGCCCGCAATAGTTAAAGAGGAAATAAAATGGCTTATTGCAGCTGGAACAGATTCAAAAAACGAACGTTTACTTCCACTTTTCGGAGGTTACTGGGAAGAATATGAACTGTGGACTGAGGCTTTTGTCACCAGGGACAGTCTTGCAAAATTTTTGGAAAGAGAAAATAAAAGGACCGAATTTGAAAACCGCGATAGGCTATTTCAACTCTGGCCACACTTCGTTTGGAACGCTGCCGCTGCTTATATGAACTTTTGGGCAATTACAAATTTTAAAATTCAGCTTACTAACCCAATGCCTGAAAATATAACAATTCCAACACATGATTATCAATTAGGGACTCTGCTATATTCTGTCTCAATGAGAGTAGAATCAGAATCACCAAAGGAATTTTTTCAAACTTTTTACAATCGGTTTATTGAAACAACGCTTGACAGGCATTCCTTTCTGGATAAGAAATCCATTTGGAATTATATCTTTTCTGGTATTACTGAATGCGAGGGAGAAGAAACCGCACTAAAATTAATTCGGACTTTTATTGAAGAACTAAAAACTGATTCAACAATTAAAAATAGAGATGAAACTATTGCCCGAGCAGAAGAGTTTATTAAGAGTGTTAACAGCGAAGGTTTTATTCCAAAAACACTTTTCTTCGCAATAAAAAGGTTTCACAGATGGAGAAATATTAATCACGATGCCGACAGAACTGTGCAAGCAGAAATGCTTCATGATCTTTACAATACTTATCAGTTGTTCGAATTGGAAAAGGACTTCAAGCATACCCGAACAGTTTTCTTTTTGAAGACTGCTTTCAATAAATCGTTCTCAGAATTGAAAAATGAACTGGTAAATATTGCACAAAAGCAGCAATATGGTGAATTAAGCACAGAAGATATCCAAAAACTTTATCTTGATTTGTATTTAATTCCAAATCTTAATGAGGAAGAAAAATTCTTTCTAGCTAGGTTGAGTTATCCTCACTTAAAACCAGAAGACACTGCAGCTCTGGTTCAAGCTGAAAGCAGTAATGGAGAAATTACAAACCTTGTTGTGCAGTTAAATGATGAGGATGGTAATTTGTTTTTAATACGAGCTCCTGCTTCACCTAAAGAAATTTCACGACTCCATGCACTCTTTTTAGATTCCAACCTGATCGTAAAGTTCAGACCTGAACAAGAATTTCTTGTAGCTCTCTCCGAAAGAGGATTCATAATCGGCGGCTTGTTTTATGAACGAACAGATGAGCAAACCGCACACATGGAAAAAATTGTTGTATCAAGCCGATACCGTCGTAAAGGAATAAGTGAGGCTTTAATGAATGAGCTTTTCAACAGGCTGAAAGGGGAGCATTTTAGTTTTATAACAACTGGTTTTTTCCGGCCTGAGTATTTTTATAGGTTTGGTTTTAAAGTAGAAAGAAAATATTCGGGACTGGTTAAAGAATTGTGAATCTATTTGATAGAAATTTCTATTTGGTTAGTCTATTTTTAGTTTTAAAGACGAATCTTTAATTTCAATTATACAATCCTTTCAATTATTTATAATCAGGGATAAAATTTGAGCAGAGAAATTCACCGATGGTACAGCCCTAATCTTAATAAAGATATGGATCTTGTTGTGTACGGACACCATGGCTTTGCGCTTTTAATGTTTCCTACAGCGGCAGCAGATTTTTTGGAGTACGAACGTTTTAACCTTATTGACAGTATAGGCTGGTTTTTAGGTGAAGGAAAGTTAAAAGCATTTTCAATTAACAGCATCAATAACGAAAGCTGGCTCAATAACAATATGCATCCGGCTGATAAAGCGATCCGCCATCAGCAGTATAACAGATACGTAGTGGAAGAAGTCGTTCCGTTTGTTCACGATCATTGCAAAGGACTTGTACCTATAGTCAATACTGGCGCATCACTCGGTGCGCTACATGCAATAAATAATTTTTTACGAAGACCAGATATTTTTTCCGGTGCAATTGCTATGAGCGGTACTTACGATTTAAAATATTACAGTAAGGGCTACTTCGATGAAAACGTTTATTTTAATTCTCCTGTTGAATACCTGCCAAAATGGAGCGATGAATATATGGTTGAAAAAATGCGTCGGGGAAAAATTATCATCGCTTCTGGTCAAGGTCCATACGAAGATCCAAGCGCATCGATAAGGTTATCGGAAATTCTTAACTCAAAAGGTATTAAGCACTGGTTAGACTTATGGGGACATGATATAAGACACGATTGGCCTACCTGGCGGCAGATGCTTCCATATTTTTTAAGTAAGTTCGATTAAAATATGTCATCAAATTCGTCGCTTAAACTCAACTGGAAAAATTTTTTAATTTATTCAAAAAATAAAATTGAATTATTTGTTACTGTAATTTTACTTGCGGCCATTTTAATTTTTTTTTCACAGTTTCTTCTTTTTGTTGAAGAAAGAGCAGGGGTAATTTTTTCCGATCCAATATTAAATTTATTTTCTCCCATTGATTTAACTTGGTTTACTTTTACACTTATTTACTTATCACTGCTTATTGCATTAATAGAATTAATTAAAAACCCTGAAAAACTGCTGCTGGCATTACAGTGTTACGGCTTGATGGTTGTGTTCCGAGCAATTGCTATGTATCTCTTACCTCTCGAAGCACCTTCAACATTACTTCTACTCAACGATCCCTTTGTCCAGCTTTTTGGCGAGGGTAATATTTTAGAAAAAGATTTATTTTTCTCCGGGCACACTGCTACTCTATTTTTACTTTTCCTGGTGACTACTAAAAGAAGTTTGAAAATAATTTTTCTAATCTTCACCACGTTAGTAGCTATTTCAGTTATTCTGCAGCATGTACATTATTCAATTGATGTTTTTGCGGCACCGTTTTTTTCTTACACTAGTTACAGGGTAATTTTATTCTTCAAAGAAAAAGAAACAAATAATGTCTGACGATAAAGCACAGGTAGTGGCTGTAACAAATGTAATTGCAAAAGATTTTCAGGTTGGAGATAGTGATTCGCTTATTCCGGCTGCAGATGTTTTAAATTTTGAAGAGCTGAAAAAATATTTAACTGAAAAACTTACATATCTTTTAGAGTATAAGTACGATAAGTTAATTAATATTCTTTACAAAATTGATGTAAGTGAAGAAAAACTAGCCCATCTTTTTTCTGGTTCAAACCGGGAATCAATTCCGGAAAAACTTTCTGTGCTTATAATTGAAAGACAGCTTCAGAAGGTTAAATTAAGACAGCAATTTAAAAAGGGAACCTTCTGATAGTTTCCACATACCAATCAATTTATTTCATTTTTTAGAAACACAATAAAAATCAGTTCATCTAGCTTTTTTTAGCCTAAAAAAAGTGGGCGCCAACCTATTATATTCAACAAGTTTAGGATTTTACCTGCAAGATTACCTTGTATAAATTCTGTAACTTATTTTAATATATGCTTGATAATTGTAAAACTAATATTTAACTTAAAGTACTTTTAATAACTCCTTGTATAAATTGAGTTGTTATGAATGCAAAATCCTATAACTGAACACAAAAAAAATTTTAATTTCCTTTAATTAGGGAGAACCTGCAATGCCACTAATTAATTCCAAAAGACTAAGAGCGTTAAAAAAAGAAAATGATGAGCTAAAATCGTCTGTGCAAAAGATTGGTGATAAGCAGAATACAATTGCTACACTTGATGAAGTGATGAAAAAGATCCGTACTGAGCTATCCGAATTGCAAAAGGAAAAATTAAGCTTCACAGATTCGATTGAAAAACTTAAAGTCTCAGAGAACCATGCACTTCAGGAGGTAGAAAAGCTGAACAGGGAATTGGATCATTTAAAAGAACTAAAAGCCAACGAGCAGAATAATGTGTTTATTCTATCCGATCAGATTAAAGAATTAAAAGAAAATAACGGTAATGACAACGGCAATTCGAATGATACGTTTTATTTGCAAGATTTCTCGAAAGACGAGGCAGAAATTAATAATTCCGAGCGTAAAAGAAATGAATTACAAAGAGAAGTGGTTGAACTTGAAAATAAGCTTAAAGAATTATACAACAGGACTGTTGAACTTACGGATCAGGAGCAGGTTCTTATCGCAAGCATTGATAAAAAAGGTAAACAACTTGATGCAGTTGAAAGTTACAGGCTGATTGACGCTAAAACAGAGCTTGAAGAATTAGAGAGTAAGATTGAAAACATAAAAAGAATTGAAAAAAAATCAATTGAAGAGTTTCAGCAGAGACTTAAGAAGCTAAGCGAACAGGAAAAAGATCTGCAGAGCAAAATCGCACAGCGCATTAGTGATTTAGACGAAGCTGAAGAGAAGCTGATCGAAAAAACCACTCAAATACAAAAGGATTCCGACAAAAATACTCTTGAACTAATTGTTAAAGAACAGAAGCTTATTGATTCAATTGAAGCAAAACAAAAAAAAGTAAGCGAGCTAAATTCGGTAATTAATGCGAAAGATTCTGAAATATCGTCTGCTAATAAAGCAGTTCAAAAAGAAACTGATGCTGTTATTAACAACTTAAGGCAAGAAGCAGCAAAATTAAAAGATCATATAAACCAGCTTAAAATGACCGAAGAGTTAAAGCATGAATTAATTGCCCAATTAAAGGATGATCTTTCTGCAAAGGAAATTGAATTTGCAGCACTCGAAAATGATTTCAATACAAAATCAAACCAGTTGAAAGAATCTTCAATAAAAAACCAGGAACTTGCTGAAGAAATAGAGTTTCAAAATAGTAAGCTATTTAACCTGAATAATTCAATTGAAAGCAAAAAAAATCAGTTTGAACAGATTGAAAAATCAGCTAAAGAGCTTGAAGGAAAAATTGTCCAAGTAAATAGTGAAATTACTCGGCGTAATTTACAGAAAGAAGAAATTGAGGGTAAAATTTCATCAAAGAAAGAGACTTTAAAATCACTAGTAGTAAAACAGGAAACTGTTACAAAGAATATTTCCACACTTGAATTAAAGCAGAAACAGATTCAGGAAAACAATAAGCTTTTTGAGAACCGATTTGCAAAATTATTTGATCAGTACAGCAAAGATGTAAATGAAATGAACAGCAAAAAAAATGTGCTGGAGCAAATGCTGAAAAAGAAAGAAAAAGATATACAGGAAAAAGACAATGCAATAATCGAAAAACTTGCAATGCTTGATGAAACCGAAAAGGTTTTATCCGTTAGACAGAAAGAGCTTGATTCATTTGATGACTTACTTCAGGTAATTAACGAGCAAAAAGAACTTCTTAAAGATGATTTGAAAAATCTTTACACAAAAGCAACTGAAAAAAAATTAGAGAATCAGGAACTGAAAGTAGAATCTGATATTCTGCGAAGTAAAATTGCAGAGTTTGAAAGCAGTCTGCACGATGTTCTAACAAATACAGATAACCGACTAAAGAAAAGCAGTGAAAAAAAAGAAAAGCTGTCTAATGAAATCAGAGAATATGAAACAAGATTGAAAGAATTAAATACTGACATTAAAGACTCGATGAGTGAACTTGTTGATTTGCAAGATGCAATAGGAAAAATTAAAGTTGAACATGAAGAGCACAGAATGGAAATAAATAAACTTGTTTCGCTTAAAAACAAACTTTACGAGGAAATAAACAAAAGCAAAGTAATTGTTGATAAATATAAAAAGATTAAAGAAAGAATTCGAAGCGAACAGGAATTAATTTTAAAACGAAGAGAAGAAAGGTTATCCAATAAATTGAAGCCTCTGTTTACTCACTCACCTGATGCAAGCCTGCCAGATGTAACAAAAATGTTTAAGCTGTAAAACTTATACGGCCAAAACATTTTTTTTCAAATTTGAGTTGAGAACACTCATTCTAATATTTTGCGGAATTAATTATAAAATTAGACTGTAGTCTTGCCAATACGGTCTTTGAATAAATAATCGTACAAATCATTTCATCCATTTCTCAAAGATCCCTGTTAAATAGTTAAATTAGCTGATAAATCATCTTTCTACATATTGTAAATTGAAATAATTTCCGGCAAAGTATTTGCGTTTTGTTAAGATAAACGACAAAATAAAATGAACCGACAAATTATATATGTTTTGCTTTTACTTCCTTTAATTTTCACTGGTAAACTCAACGCACAGCCTTCAGCCTCACTATATTTTACAACCGCTTTTCCCGTAGGCGAATTCAGAGACTTTAATGCCAACACAGGCTTCGGTGCCTCTTCAGAAATATTTTTCTTTTCACCCTCCGAAAATGTTCCTTATGGACTCGGACTTAACTTTAGCTTTGTAAGCTACGGAATGTACTTTGGAATTGACCCATATACTGACGAACTCGGGTTGAGTTACAATAAAGCAAACAATTTTGCAAGTGTCCATCTGTTGTTTCAGATTGCGCCAGCGAAAGGTTCTATTCGACCATACATAGAAACTCTATTCGGCGGAAGCTATATTTTTTCGCACACAGATTTTGTAGTTGATTACTGCTGCCCCCCTGTTACAATGTGGCTGGATGACTGGGCTTGGAGTTATGGTGCAGGTTTCGGTTTGAAGTTCTTATCATTCGGTGATGCATTTCTGAATCATGGTTCACTATATGTTGATTTAAAAGTGCGCTATCTATTAAGTTCATCAACTGAATATCTGGACCGCTCATCCATAGTTCTTTATTATGACACGCTTGAATATTCTACATTTGAATCAAGAACAGATATGATAACTGCAAGCATTGGTGTGTATTTCTATTTTTAAGTAATAATCCATTAAAACAGGATTTTTACCCGCCATCAAAATAAACTTAGTTTATTTAGCTTACCGTTACTTTTTTGTAACAATCAAATAAATATTTACGTCTATATAATTAAATGTTAAGTTCAGCAAAGTTTGATTTTTTGATCAAGCATTACAAAAACAAAGTTTTTAACTACGCCATCTATATAATGAAGAACCAAATGGATGCTGAAGATGTGACACAGGAGGTTTTAATAAGAACATGGCAGAATATTGATAAGTTTAATTTTAACGCAGCAAAAGCATGGATGATGAGGACAACACATAACCTCTGCATAGATTATTTACGAAAAAATAACATTTTCAATAAAAGAAAATTAGATGTGAACGAAGATTATTACGTAGAATTCGCTGACCGCAGCATTAACGGAAATCCTAGCACTGTTGCTGAATCGATAATTACTGAAGAAGGAATAAGGGAAGCAATAAATAACTTACCTGAAAGATTTAAAAGTCCTTTTATACTTTATGAATTACAGGGTTTTAAATATAAAGAGATAAGCAAAATTTTAGATGTACCATTAAATACAATTAAAGTAAACATTTTAAGAGCGCGAAAACAACTTCAGAAAGATTTAAAAGAATATGCAAAATAAAATTGAGACTGAATTAGCTGATAAAATAATAAATGTTGCTTACGGGGATGCAAGTATAGCTGATAAAATTATTGTTATGTTGAAAGCCGCAAAAAATGAAAATGTAAACAATTTATTGGAAGAATACCGCGCTACTGCAAGTAAGATTCGTAAGCTAAATGAATTACAACTTCCTGATTATTTAGTTGAAAATGTTCATAATAATATCAAAGGTAAAAGCAATGCTGAAAATATTTTATCAAAAATTTCTACTTCATTTATTGCAACATTTTCACGAAAAGCGATTCCACTTGCTGCTTCAGGAGTTATAGCTCTCGCCGTTATTTCACTTTTGATTATTAATGAACCGGCACCGACACACAAATACACCGAAGCACAAATAGAAGTTGCAGAAAATCAACTCAAACAATCACTGGCTATTGTAGGAAAAGTTTTTATAAAGGCTGAAAAGAACTTCAGCCAGGACATTTTAGATAAGCAATTAAACAAAACTCTAAACAAAGGTTATTATTTAGTAAACAACATTCTTACTGGAGGATAAAATGAAAAAAATAAAATTAATTTTTCCACTAATTGCATTATTTAGTTTGACCATCATTGCACAAACCGATAATGTAAAAAATGAACCGGGTTACGTTGATTTTGGGGACTTAGCACAATTTGAAAGCTCAACAGGTGTAACAGAAGTTATTTTAGATGAGGACCTGCTTTCAATACTTGCACAGATTTCTACCGATGATGATCCAAATGTAATGGCAATTATGGAAGGCTTAAAACTTGTTAAAGCAAATGTTTTTGAAGTTAGCGAAGAAACCGAAAGCGATTTGAAATCCAAAATAAACAGCATCGATTCCAAACTTTCAGGCACTGATTGGAAAAGAATTGTTAAAACACGAAGCGAAGATGAGCTGGCGAATGTTTACATAAAGCACAATAACAACAAGCAGATTATCGGCTTGGTTGTAACTTCCATGGAATCAAGTGGCGAAG
The DNA here is from genome assembly GCA_013042995.1 of Ignavibacteriaceae bacterium. Lineage (GTDB taxonomy): Bacteria > Bacteroidota > Ignavibacteria > Ignavibacteriales > Ignavibacteriaceae > IGN2. The sequence goes on from JABDPB010000108.1 coordinate 8,404, forward strand.
CAGCATTTGTAAACATAGTTGGAACAATTGATCTTGCAACAATCGGTAAGCTTGGCAAGCAATTTAATATTCCGCAACTTGATGGAATGAAAAATCAGAAGGAAGATAACGATGAAAACTAAAATTTTCTTACTGTCTATTTTATTTCTCATTTTATTCTTAAACGGCTGCATAGGAATAAATAAAGAGTTTGCAGAAATAAGAAATAAAGTGTTAAATAACCTGGATGATGATTTCAGATCTGAGTATCAATTCTCAATCGGTTCTGTTGGAATAACTGTTTCAAGCTGGTTTGTCGATGCCGCTGCGGATGAGGATTTACCTGCGGAAATTCTTGAAGATGTTTCTTCGGTGCAGGTTGGTGTTTATAAAAAAATAAGAAGTGCAGGTTCACCGAGTATTACAACTCTCCGTGAACTCGAAAACGAGATGCTTCAAAAAGGATGGAAATCAATAGTAAAAACTTGTGATGGAAATGAACTTAACAGTATATATATCAGAAGTAATTCAAATGAAATGCTAGACAGACTATTCATGATAAGTTTGAACGATGAGGAACTTATTTTAGTTGAAGTAGAAGGTGATTTAAAAGAAGTGATCGCAACTGTGATCAGAGATAAAAGATTAAACATAAAAACTTAGCGTTGAAATAATATTTTTTCATCAATTAAAGTTCGATCCCCTTCAAAAAAAGAAGGGGATTTGTATAAACCAATCTTTATGGGCATCTTCTTAACTAAAACCCATCTTCCTCAATGCTTCTCTCATAAATTTTCCCATACTTTGTTACTTTGTCTCTAATCTCATCCGCTTTACCAATTAGCACAAACTGCAGGTATTCTTTTGGGAAATATTTAGCGATGATCTCATTCGCTCTTTCAACTGTCATTGCATCAACATTTTCTTCAAAATTATTTATGTATGAATCATCAAGTCCATAAAAAAACATTGTTGTTAGAAGGTTAGCTAAATCACCAGATGTTTCATAACCTGGCGGGAATTGCCCTTTCATATAATTCTTTGCGGAAGAAAGTGTTTCTTCATCGATTCCCTCACTATGCAGCTTATCTAATACTTTCAAAGTTAAATCTATTGCTTCAACAGTGTTTTCCTTTGCAGTAAAGCTGTAAGCATAAAAAGTCCCACCGTATTTATAATGGCGAAAACCGCTGCGGGCACCATAAGTTAATCCCGAATTTATTCTTAATTCTGTGTTAAGCCAGGATGTAAACCTTCCGCCAAGAATTGTATTAATTACATCAATCTGTGTTAGATCGGGATTGTTCCATGCAACTCCTTCACTGCCAATCATGAAAGTTGTTTCTCTGGCATCAGCTTTGTCTACAAGCAACACGCGACTCTCAGTCGGAAGTGGTGGTGTATCCTGTATTCCTTTAGGGAATAACGGAAGTTCCACTTTGGGACCAGCAGGAAAAAAGGTTTCAATTTTTTTCTTCAATTCTTCACTAGAAAAATCTCCAACTACCGCTATACACGATAATGGAAGTGAGTAATGCAAATTGAAAAAGCTCCTAAGTTCCTCTGCCGTTAATTCAGAAACTGAGGTTTTAGTTCCGCTAACAGGATTACCGTATGGTTTGCTTCCGAAAATAAGTTTATTGAAATAATTTCTTATCACTCTTCGCGGGCTTTCTTTGTTCTGTTCGAGTTCAGCGATCCATCTTTTAATTCTCTTTTCAACTTCAAACTGA
>JABDPB010000109.1 GCA_013042995.1 Ignavibacteriaceae bacterium
TCAGTTTCACCGGGCATAAAACGTTTTACTGCTTTTTTCACGAATTTCATGTTAGGAATTCGTTGCTTAAGCCAATAGTTCTTTGAAGCCCATAACAGGCTGTTTCTACCAATTCCCATAGTTTTTATTTGATCAAGATTAATTCTTTTTGTGGCGTAGATAACCAGTCCGCACCGGTTTTTGTAACGACTACCATTTCCTCAATGGTTGCAATTCCTCTATTTTCCACATTTAATCTTGGCTCAATTGTAAAAACCATTCCTTCTTCTAACAATTGAAATGGTTTCTGCGCATATTTTTCCCATGGTGGTCCAAGTAATGCCGTCCCATCGTGAGAAAATCTTCCAACTTGATGACCAAGTCCGTGCGGAAATTCTTCATACCCATTCTCAACAACTACATTTCGAGCAATTGCATCAATGTCTTTAGCAACCATATCAGGCTTCATTGCCTGTTTTGATCTTTCAATTGATTCGACAATTGTATCAAATCCTTTTTGAACATCTGCCGGTGCAGCATTTTCATTTTCCTCCAGAACATAGAATGTTCGCTGTAGATCTGAACAGTATCCGTTAACCTTCACGCCAAAATCCATATTTAGAACATGGCCTCTTTCAACTTTTTTATCAGTGGGTGAATAATGAGCCTCGGCAGTTTCCGGACCTGTAAAAACTGCAGGACAAACAGTTGGTTCCCAGGCAAATTCTAAGTTTCTTTTTTTTACTTCATCGGTCATAAAAGCAGCAATTTCCTTTTCGGTTTTTCCCGGTTTAATGAATCTGGAAACAAGAGTGAATATCTCTTCTGTATGCTTAATTGCAGCTTTAATATTTTGAATTTCAGTTGTTGTTTTTCTTTCACGCAGTGCAGATACAATTTTTTGTGCAGAAATTATTCTGTCATCAATTCCAATATCTTTAAGAAAGTCTTTCATTGTTAAAAACATCCCATGAGTAATTCCATCGGCTATTTCACTTCCTTCGGAAAAATTGAGTGCTATCTGTCTAGGATTTATCTCTTTCATAAGCTTTAGGAATGGGTCTTTTATTCCTTCCACAAAGGAGATGACTTCATCATAAGCCCCGGTGTCTTCAACAGTTTGCTTATCGTATCTTCCAACTATCGCTATTGCTTTTTCATCTTTTGTGATTATGAATGCTGAATGCCACGTAACATCCGCTGTTACTAAAAATGCAAGTGTTGGATCACCATTAATTTGACTTTCGCGAACAAAAGTTATCCAGCAATCAACATTAAATTCTTTGAGAAGGTTTTTAGCCTGGTTAACTTTTTCTTTTATGAGCATAATTAAGTCTCAATTTGATTTAAAAATTTTTTAAAAATATGAATTGCACAAATTAAATCCTGTGCAGCATTACCAACAGATTTAAATAAAGTCAGTTCTTTTACAAAACCTTCTTTAAATTTTTTATTCGGTAAAACTTCTCCAATTTCAGTTACACGTATGTTGTATCCCTCGTTTAATGGCATTATCAGATCACCAGCTTCTTTGAAACAGGCGTCTTTTGAGTCTACAAAGATACTAGCTCTTTTTATCGTCTCAGTCGGGATTTCTCTTTTATCTGGTTGATAGGCGCCAATTGCATTGATGTGAGAGTTGGTTGAAATGTATTTGTCATCAAAAACCGGAATTGTAGAAGTAGTTGCAGTGCAGATTATTTGTGCATCTATTAAATTGGTTTGATTGTTTTTAATTTGAACAATAGTATCAAGTTCATTTTCCATTTCAGTTTTAAATGAACTAGCTTTCTCTTCAATCTTTTCAAACAGAAAAATTTTTTTAATATCCCTCACTTCGCAAATTGCTTTAAGCTGATATTTTGCCTGCACTCCTGCCCCGAAAATTGCTGCAACATTAGATTCAGGATTCGATAATAATCTAGTTGCTAATCCAGAGGCAGCACCTGTTCTTATTGCGGTAAGGTTTTCAGCATCAAGCAGAGCAAGCGGTTTACCATTTTCTGCATCAAATAAAACCATCATTGCGTGAATAAAAGGTAGTTTTTTTGAAGGGTTATCCTGGTTTAATGAAACAATTTTTACCCCATATTTTTTATCTTCTGAAGAATATACAGGCATAATAAGTGAGTCAGCATTAACTTCCGGCATTTCAATATTTATTCTTTGCGGTATCGCTACGGATTTCTGAGAGATTTGAATGAAAGCCTTTTTCATTAAATCAATCGCTTCATTCATCGGTAAAAGATTTTTTACCTGTTCATCGGTTATGAATGGAATTTTATCTGGCATATCTATCGGAGGATAAAACCTTCTTTTAATGGATCTTCAGGGTCAATTATAAATTCGTGTTTGCCCGTAATGTAGGCATTGCCTTCAATTTTAGGAATCACTGCATCGTAATCGCCATACTTTGTAGTTTGATTCACACTACCTGTAAACTTTGTCCCGATTATACTTTCAATTATCATCTGCTCATTTAATTTTATTTCACTCTTTGCAAATTGCAATGCCATTCTTGCACTAACACCAGTTCCCGTAGGACTGCGGTCGACTTCACCTTCAGCAAATATACAAACGTTTCTGCTGTCTGCATCTTCGCTGTGAGGTTCACCATAAAATATAGTTCCGTAAAGAAAACTTAAATCTTCTTCAAAGGGATGCTTGACTGGGTAACTTCTTATAATTGAATTTTTTATAGCCATTCCTTTACTAACTAACTGACTATAGTTTTTTTCATTCATTTCGATTCCTAAATTATCAGCATTTACAAATGCATAAAACGCACCACCAAAAGCAATATCAAATT
>JABDPB010000110.1 GCA_013042995.1 Ignavibacteriaceae bacterium
AATTCTAAATGGATATTTTCGGATTATTAATGCTCATATACGTTTTCGTATTAGCCATCTTTGTGGGCTTTGAGCTGATTACAAAAGTACCGCCCACATTACATACACCCCTTATGTCCGGATCGAATGCTATTTCCGGAATTACAATTGTCGGTGCATTGTTAAGCGCCGGATTAGGTGAAGTGACTATCAGTACAATACTTGGAGTAGTTGCAATAGTTTTTGCGATGATAAATGTTGTAGGCGGATTCCTGGTAACTGATAGAATGCTAAAAATGTTCAAGAAGAAATAAGGGGGTAAGCAATGGAAATAGTATTATATCTAGTTTATTTAATAGCGTCTGTTTGTTTCATATTCGGAATTAAAAAATTAAGTTCCCCTAAAACTGCCCGTCGTGGAAATCAGCTTGCTGCATTAGGTATGCTGCTTGCAATTGTTGTAACACTGTTCGATCAGAAAATATTAACGTTTGAATATATAATCTTAGGAATGGTGGTTGGCGCTGCAATTGGTGTAATAATGGCAACCAAAGTGCAGATGACCGGAATGCCTCAGATGGTTGGCTTGCTTAACGGCTTTGGTGGTGGTGCTTCTGCACTTGTAGCTTTTGCTGAGTACGATAGAATACTTCACAGTATAGATGGTTTTGAAATCTCAACTACTATTACAATAGTTTTAAGTGTTTTAATTGGCTCAGTAACCTTTACGGGTTCACTTATTGCTTTCGGAAAATTGCAGGGAATTGTAACGGGCAAAGTTGTAAAGTATCCTTTACAGCATCCATTTAATGCACTTTTACTCTTAGCTGTACTTGCAGCCGGAGTATTTGTTGTAATCAATCCTTCAGAAATTAATATTGTAATTGCCATCGTAGCCGTATCTTTAGTACTTGGCGTGCTATTAGTGTTACCAATAGGTGGAGCAGATATGCCGGTAGCAATTTCACTTCTTAACTCTTATTCGGGTTTAGCTGCTTCGATGACTGGATTTGTTCTTCAAAATAATATGCTGATTATCGCAGGAGCACTCGTTGGTGCTTCCGGAATAATTCTTACAATAATTATGTGTAAAGGAATGAACCGTTCGCTTATGAACGTAGTTCTTGGCGGATGGGCTTCTGCTGGTGCTGAAGGACCTGCAGCAAATGGAAAAGAACAGAAAGGTACGGCCAAATCTGTCGATGCTGAAGAACTTGCAATGCTTCTCGAAGGTGCAAGCAGTTGTATTATAGTCCCTGGTTATGGAATGGCTGTAGGACAGGCGCAACATGCTGTTCGCGATCTTATGAATGTACTTGAAAAGAAAGGTATTAATGTTAGGTTTGCTGTTCATCCTGTTGCAGGCAGAATGCCCGGACATATGAACGTACTTCTTGCAGAAGCGCAGGTTCCTTATGATAAGTTATTGGCAATGGAAGATATAAATGACGATTTTCCTAACACAGATGTTGTAATTGTAATTGGTGCAAACGATGTTGTGAATCCCGCTGCAAGAAGCGACCAGAGCAGTCCTATTTATGGTATGCCGATACTAAATGTTGATTATGCAAAAACTGTTGTAATTAATAAACGCTCACTAAATGTTGGTTATGCAGGAATTGATAACGAGCTCTTCTTCTATCCAAATGCACTTATGTATTTTGGAGACTCAAAAGAAGCAATGAGTAAATTGGTAAGTGAATTGAAGGAATTGTAATAATAAGTTTCACTATTTCTCGAAGAGGTCATGGATTATTCCATGACCTTTTTTACTTTAAACTTTTCACCATTGAATCACCATGTTTCTTAAAAATTAAAAACTTAAATTGCAATATTGCTTTCAATATCCTAAGGAATTAAAATGAACCTCGACTGGACAGAATATGTAAATCATATTTTAAACATTACCTTGCACGAAAATTATGGTGCAACGAAAGATCCAAAAGCAGACCAACCATTGTACGAAATAGTCTTTAAAACCGGCAGACTTGTGAACGCTTATGATGACGGCTTGCTCCTTGAAACAGAAAGAGAAGGGGAGAGTGTCGGAATTTTTATCCCCCACACTTCGATTAAATGCGCAGAAATTTTCGATTTTTAGTTTAGGCGTAAAATTGAAAGAATTTATCTTCCTTTTTACAATTATTATTCTTTTAAACGCTTCGGTTCCATCACAATCCATAAATGGTTTTGAAGTAAAAAGTTTAATTGCTTATACAAGTAGCAGCATAACATCGTTGCCGGTCTTGAATGGCGGAAACAAACTTGTAATAGAGTTTGATGTGCAGGGGGACTTCATTCCTAATATGAATATTGTCTTTCGCTTTTGCGATTACGGTTGGATACCCACTGATAATTTGTTCCTGATTGATCAGCAGTACGGCACAGCTTACTTTTTAGATTTTGAAGAATTACCGATAACGTTAGTTGATGACGCTCGTTATCATCATAAAAGCATTTATCCCGATGAACGAGATCAGGTAAAATTTCCTTTTGCAGGCAAATGGAGATTTTATCTAACAGATACACAGGACACTTCAATCGTATATGCAACTGGAAAATTTTTTGTTATTCAAAATAAAGTTAATCTTGGTGTTAAATTAAAACGCGATGAGTTGGAGGATAAAAGTTACTGGCCAGTTGAACTTGCAAAATCATTTAATGTTACAACAGATTTTTTTCTACCTAATGAGTTTTATCCATCCTTTGTTGATAGAGTTGAGATAATAGAGAACCAAAATATCTATAACCCCATTGCTGTTGATAGAACTACTAACACACTTTTCAGATTTTATAAATGGGATGCCAATAGAAGCTTTACATTTACCGCACGCGATATTCCAGCAGGAAATGAATTCCGGCAAGTAGATTTGCGTGATAACATTTTTTTTAGCTCTAAAGATGTGAGAGCTCAACGTGATGGATTGGAATATTCACGTTTTTTCCTTAATCCATTAAATGATGACTTAAATGGTGGGAAAATTTTTTCAAATTTTAAAGATGAGTACTCTACCTACTTGAATGTTACATTTTCAATCCGTCCACCTGAAGAAATATTAAACAATATTTTTCTTGTAGGAGCTTTTAACAACTGGAAGCTATCTCTGGATTATAAAATGAAAAAAGCTGATGGAGTCTATTCAATTACCATTCCTTTAAAAAGAGGCATTTACGATTACCAGTATGTAGTTGCAGATGTGATTGATAATGAAATTGTTAATCCCAATTGGATCTTACTTGAAGGTAATACATGGCTAAACTCCAAAGAATATGATATTTTTATCTACTATAATGAACAGGACAAAGGCGGTTACGAGAGAATTATCGGTTACAAGAGAATAACGCAATAATATTATGGAAAAATTAAAAATTGGTGTAATTGGCACTGGACATCTAGGTAAGCTTCATACAAAGTTGTTTAAAACAATTAATAATTGTGAACTCGTTGGCATTTATGATTCAAATACAGCGCAGGTAAAATTAGTGAGTGAAGAGTTTGCAGTTCCCGTAACCGATTCTGTGGAAAATCTTTTAGAGAATGTTAATGCTGTTTCAATTGCAGCAACAACGTCTGCACACTTCGAAATTGCAAAAAAATGTTTTGAACATAATATTCACGTCTTTATTGAAAAACCTATCACAGCATCAATAAAAGAGGCAAAGGAATTAGTTGAACTTGCAGAAAAGAAAAAATTAACCTTGCAAGTTGGACATATCGAACGGTTTAACCCAGCACTTGTTTCGATGGAAAAATACATTGATAATCCGATGTTTATTCAGACCGATAGGTTGGCACAATTCAATCCGCGCGGCACAGATGTGGCAGTTGTTTTGGATTTAATGATACACGATATAGATATAATTCTTAGCTTAGTAAATAGTGATGTAGCTAACGTACAGGCAAATGGTGTTGCTGTCGTATCAAATCATTTGGATATAGCAAATGCACGCTTGCAGTTTGAAAATGGTGCTGTTGCAAATGTTACAGCAAGTAGAATATCGCAGAAGAAAATGCGGAAGATGAGAATTTTTCAGCGAGACAGCTATGTTGCTTTAGATTTTGTTACCGGCATTGCAGAAGCTTACAGACTTCTTCCAACAGAAGCTGAAGTTGATCCAAAGTTATTTTCATTTGGAGAAATTGGTGTCGGAGATAAAAAGAAAAAACTGGTTTACGAACAGCCTGCTCAAAAAGAACTTAACGCATTACAATACGAGCTTCAGTTATTCGTTTATTCAGTTTTGAATAATACTAAACCTGTTGTATCAGGAGTGGATGGATTAAGAGCATTAAAAGTTGCGGAAATTATATTAGAAAAAATTCAAAAATCACAAAAAGGGATATAAAATGAGGTTCTTAATTTCTATTCTTTCATTAGCTTTTTTACTTACAAGCTGCAGCGTTTACGAAACAATGGTGAATCTCTCTCGCCTTAAATTTAAATTGGGTGAAGTAAATAATTTCTCAATCAGTGGAATAAACTTATCAAGTAAAAAAGGTTATTCAGATTTTAATCCTCTTGAACTTCTGAATCTTACTCAAGCAATAAGCTCAGGAAAACTACCTGCATCATTTACATTAAATGTTGAAGCTAAAAATCCTAATGATGGAACAGGCGGCTATACAAAAACAGATGCAACACTTAAAGCATTTCCATGGAAGTTAAATATTGATCAGACAGAAACAATTTCCGGAAATATCAGTGCCCCTGTATCAGTTCCTGGGACAGGTGAAATTACAAATATTCCACTTGATTTGAATATTGATCTACTTGAGTTTTTTGGAAACCAAGGATTAGAGAATTTAGTAAACCTTGCATTAGCACTTGGTGGACAGGAAGGTTCAGCTTCAAGACTAACTTTATTTGCAACCCCAACTGTTTCATCACCATTGGGAGATATTAAATATCCGGGTGAATTGAAAATTGTAGATCAATCTTTTACTAATTAAACTTTACTCAGTTGTTAATGCAAGCTCAGCTGAGCTATCATTTGCATTAAATGTATTTCTAGTAAATGACTTCAGTTGATAGAAGTCAGGATCGCGATAACTTAAATTAAATAATTTTATATGGATAAAAATTCTAAACACGCTATAGGAATCGATTTAGGAGGAACAAGCATAAAACTTGGCATAGTTTCGGATACTGGAAGAATACATAAAAAAACAAAGTTACGTACTGAGGCTGATAAAGGACCGAAGCAAGTAATTGAAAATATTAAAACCGGAATCAAAGAGCTTACCAATAATTCAAAATATAAAATTGAAGGAATTGGAATTGGTTGTCCTGGTGTAGTAACTCCGAGAAAAGGAATTGTTGAAAATCCACCTAATCTGCCGGGCTGGAAAAAGGTGAATGTAGCTAGAATTATTTATCACGAATTTGAAAAAGAAGTTTATGTTGATAATGATGCGAACGCTGCAGCAATTGGTGAGCTGACTTTCGGAAGCGGAAAAAAATATAAGTCTTTTATCATGATAACTCTCGGTACTGGTGTTGGGGGTGGAATTGTTATGGATAAAAAAATATACCACGGAGATTTTGGAGCTGCGGGCGAGATCGGACACATTTCGATTAATTATAGAGGACCTAAATGCAATTGCGGATCTTTCGGATGTATCGAAGCTTATGCAGGCAATCAATACTTAAGAGAAAGAGTACGGAGACAGCTAAAAAATCATCCGGGATCAAAATTGTGGAAACTAATTGATAAAGATTTAAATAAAGTTTCCCCGCGGAACATACAAACCGCTGCAGAATTTGGGGATAAGTTCGGAAAAAGAGTAATTGAAGATCTTGGTCTACAGCTTGGTTCAGCATTTACTTCTCTTGTAAATGTTTTGGATATTAGTGTGTTTATAATCGGTGGCGGACTCGCAGGATTCGGAAAACCCCTATTTGGTTCAATTGAGGAAACGTTGCGTGCAAGAGTAATGGCACCCATTAGACCAAGAGTAAAAGTCCTTCCGGCAAAACTAAAAAACGATGCGGGTATCAAAGGTGCTTCTGCATTGGTTTTTCATCATACATAATCGGACTTTATCGTAACAATTTCGATTCTCTTTCCGTCTTTAAAAATTGGATTACACTTAATCAATCCATCTTTTTATCTTTAATGTATGAAATTCCTTCTGTCTGCACTTTTTTTTATCGCAACAATAATGAATGCTTTTTCACAGCAGAATGATACACTTACAACACTTTTAAGTGATACTACTTTCACAATTGATCCCGATACAATTTTAACCAAGAAACCTGCTAGCAAATCAGATGTGGATACAACTGTTTACGCAAATGCCTCCGATTCACTAATCTTCTTTGTTAAAGATAAAAAAATGGCACTTTACGGTGAAGGAAAAATTACCTACAAAAAAACTGAAATAAATGCCGCTAATATTTTTATAGATTTTGATAATTATGATTTGGAAGCAATAGGTGCTCCGAAGGATTCAACTTCAGATGAGTTGATTGGTACACCTGTTTTATCTGAGGCTGGCGAAGTCTACGAAGGGGCAAAAATGACTTACAACTTTAAAACAGGGCAGGGCTCTTTATCTGCGGCTGATACCGAAATTGAAGGTGCATTTTATCAAGGAGAAAAAATAAAAAAGGTAAGTAAAGACACTTATTTTATTAAAGACGGAATTTATACAACGTGTGATGAAGACTGCCCGCACTATCATTTCTATTCACCAAAAATGAAAGTGATTCAGGAAGAACAGCTAGCGGCAGAATGGATATGGCTGACCTTTGGCGATGTTCCTGTTCCTATTCCAATTCCATTTATTATTATTCCGCTTCAATCGGGCAGAAGATCCGGAATCATTCCTCCTGTATTTGGAAACGATGCCAGATACGGAACATACTTTAGCAGGTTTGGATATTTTTGGGCAATTAGTGATTACATGGATATTAACGCAACAATGGACATCTATACAAGAGGCAGTTACGGTTTATATTCGCGTTTCAGGTATGCCAACCGCTACAACTATACAGGAAGTATTGATGGCTCCTACAGAGATTTCTCTCAAGGTGAAAGTACTGACCCCGATTTTAGTGAAGAAATTGAATGGAGATTAAAATGGTTTCACAATCAATCATTTACTCCAACTTTAAAGCTTGATGTAAATCTTGAATTTGCTTCGCAGAATTTTCTTCAAACAGGAACAACTAACTTTAATGATATACTTAGAAACGAAATTATTTCCAACGCAACACTTTCGAAAACATGGGAAGAATCAGGCAACAGTGCTTCAATAAATTACAACCGAAGGCAAGTAATTCAAACAAACGATATTTACGAAATACTCCCTAGCGTTTTATTCAGAAAAGCTCAGAGTTATCCATTCCGAAGTTCAGTAAGTGAACAAGACAGAAGCTGGTACGAACTTTTTGGATATTCATACACCGGTCAATTTCAAAACAGAAGAAATAAAGTTGATGGAGATTTAGACGTAAGGGCAGGAATTCAGCATAATCTAAATGCAGATATGTCACCTAAAATTGGTTACTTTTCCTTTTCCCCCAGGGTTAGATACACATCAAAATGGTATAACAAACAGGTTGAAAAATTTGTTTTGCCAAGCTCAACAGGCACTGATTCATTAGTTACAAACGATATAAAAAAAATAGACTTCGTCAGAACTTTTGATGTCGGAATGAGCACATCAACAAAATTTTATGGAATGTTTAACATAAACTCTCTCGGTCTAGAAGCTATGCGTCACACGGTTACACCAAGCTTGTCTTACAGCTATCGTCCCGATTTTTCTGATCCGAAATGGGGCTACTTTGGTGAGTACACAACTTTGGATGGAAATACGGTGAAATATAATAAGTACGAAAGGGAGGTTTACGGCGGTGCAACATCCGGTGAGCAGCAGAATCTCAATTTTTCCGTTGGAAATAACTTTGAACTTAAAACACTTCTTGATCCAACAGATACAACGTCAAAAGCGAATAAAATTCAACTGCTTAATTTAACGCTTGGAATAGGTTACAATTTTGCCGCAGATTCTCTGAATTTTACTGATCTAAATCTTTCATACAGAACTCAGGTGAGCGATATTTTTGATCTTTCAGGCTCTTCGCGTTTTACACTTTACGATTATGCACCGGAAATTTCAAGGATAAATAAATTTTTAATTGATGAAGGAAAAGGTTTGCTACGATTAACAAATTTAAATTTTTCAGTCACAACTCGCCTGTCGGGTGAAAAGTTTGCATCTGCAGAAGACGAAAAGCAGCCAATTGATGAATTCGGTTTAATTGAAGAACAAAACCAAAGTGTTTACCAGGGAATCTACAATCAGTCGGAACCGGATTTTACAATTCCGTGGCAACTTTCCTTAACATATAATTTTAATATGAACAGGCAAATTCCTGAAAACGAACAAATTTTTTCGAACTTGAGCGGAAGTATTAGTTTTAGTATTACGAAAAATTGGAAATTTGATATCACGGGCAGTTATGATTTTGACAGAGACGAATTTGTTGCACCGCAAGTTAGAGTTTCACGCGATCTGCATTGCTGGATAATGAATTTTACATGGAATCCAATTGGTACTTATACAGGTTTTAGATTTGAAATAAGAGTAAAAGCGCCACAGCTTCAAGATTTAAAACTTACTAAGCAAGATCAGTTTTTTGATACCAGGTAAAATATTATGCGTTATTATATAATTGATGGGAATAATGTAATAGGTAAAATTTCTTCATTAAAGAAATTGCAGTTAAAGGATAAACAATCCAGCCGTGAAAAACTGGCATTAATGATCGAACGATTTTTCATTACAAAGAACGTTAAAATTTCGCTACACTTCGATGGTCATCCAAATGAAAAGATTAAAATTCAAAAAGGGAAGATCATTTACTCAAAAAATTTAACTGCGGATGAATTGGTTAAGAAAGAAATTGGGCACAGTAAAAATCCTAAAAATCTAATCGTAGTAACATCAGATTCTAATCTGCAAGAATTTGCCCGTAAATGCAGCTGCACAATTATTTTATCCGAAGAATTTAGCAAACAAATCAACTTATCCGCATTACAAGATGAAGAAAACAATAGAATTCAGGAATTGAATAATCCAAATGAATTTAAAAAATTATTTGGTGTAAAATAATACAGCCTTATTAAAAAGAGCTAATAGTAACTAGCTATTATTCAGATTTATTACCGCGAGAAAGCAAATTATACAACCAGCTAAACACGGCTCCTCCAATAAAACCATAAACAAATCCCCAGAAAAGTCCAAAGAAGCCACCAACAAATGTAAAACTGTACCCAAAAAAGAAATTAGTAAATTTTATCATTATATCGCCTGGCGTTCCTTTAAAAATCAACCACCAAGTAGCGATCATAAAAATAAAACCGAAAAGTAAACCGCAGGTAAGGGCAAAAGATTTAACACTTAATGTCATCACGGCCTCCAAATGATATTAAATGAACAAACCTTAAATTACTTAATCCTTTCATTAGAGTAAATAAAAAATTTAATAATTTACTATCAGTATTCATTAAAATAATCGCATCATCTATTTGATTATTAGAAATAATGTTATATTTTGTCTGAAAAAATTACCATTACTAATTTGCTGTTGCAAATCATTCTTTCATTTCAGAAATAATTCTAAGTAATTAGGAAATATGATAATTGGTAAAATATTTGCTCCATTATTTGAAGAAATTAAAACACTACCTTGTATTCCTTTTTTAATTAATAAAACGAGTTTCAATATTATTTGAATAAATACAACTTTCATTCATTAAAACAACAGGAGGTTTAGTGGAGAGAACACTACTAAAACAGTTCCTTTCGGTTCCCTTGCTGCTTACTTTTGCCCTATTAGTTTTTTCTTCTTTGGTAATTGCGCAAGGCGATAATCCGCGTGTGGATGCCCTTCCACTCGAATGGATTCAAAACATCAATTATTCCGATGGCGGAGAAGATGTAATTACAGTTAATGGTTTCGATAATTTTAACCTTGGAGTAGATTTTGCCGAACCCCATGTATCGCAAAATCCTAATAATCCGTTGCAATATTTTGGCGCTTATAACATTAATGGTGCTTGGCGCACAGGTGATGGACATAATTGGACCGGGTTTTCGCCGCCATTTCCTGGATTTACAATGCGAGGTGATCCTGTAACTGCTTATGACGGTGCTGGTAGACTTTATTATGAGAATATGTATGGAAGTATTACAGGCTGTAAAGTCATTGTATCTACAAACAATGGTCAAAGCTGGACATCTCCGATAACATCTATATTAGGTGGAGATAAAAACTGGATTGCAGCAGATCAAACATCGGGTCCTTATGCTAATTATGTCTACACTACAATGACTAGAAGCGCTTTTAATGGTCATGCTTTTGCCAGAACAACAAACAACGGTACAAGCTGGACAAACACATTTAATGCATCAAACGGCCCATTGCCTGGTGCGATGGTTTGCGTTGGACCTAACGGAGCAACTGATGGCGGTGCAGTTTACTTTGTTACTAATTCCGGAAGTGCTTTTGCCTCAATTTACAGTTTTTATCTTTCTACAAATGGTGGGGCTACCTTCACCCTTAGGTCAAATCAGAGTTTTGCCAATTATGTAGGATCGAATGTAAATGGAAGAAACTCTGTTCAAAATATGAGAACAAGACCTTATCCTTTTATTGCTGCGGATCAAACTAATGGCCCTTATAGAGGAAGATTATACTGTGTTTATGCTTCCAATACACCAGCCGGAAACGGTAATAAACCGGATATTTTCTGCAGGTATTCTACAGATCTGGGTGCTACCTGGTCATCACCAACCGTTATTAATGATGATCCAAGTACGACGAATCATAATCAGTGGCATCCATCTGTTTGGTGCGATACACAAACTGGTAGATTATTTGCTAAATGGATGGACACAAGAGATACACCTACAAGTGACAGCGCATATATTTATGCAAGCTATTCAGATGATGGTGGTGTTACCTGGGCACCGAACCAGAGAATTTCAAACCAGAAAATGAGGATAAACTGCACTACCTGTGGCGGCGGTGGAACACCAAGATACCAAGGCGATTATGATGCGATTGTTTCTTTGAACAATCAGGCCCTAGGAATCTGGACTGACTTTAGAGCAGGCAGTTTTGGCAGTTACGTTAGCTATTTTCCTGATTACGCATTTTTAGTATCACCCTCAATTGTTTCTGTGGTATCTAATGGTGACAGTGCATTTGTTACTCTGGATGTTCCTGCAGTTAAATTATACTCTTCTTCTGTTACATTCTCAGCCACTGTTTCACCAAATCCAGGAGGTAATTTAGTCATCGACTACCCACAGGGTAGTGTGTTAACGACTTTTCCCGGGACTAAAACAATGAGAATCCGTACGACCGGTTCAGTTACACCCGGCACATACACTATTAGTATTCAATCTGACGGACCAAACGGAACTCCTGTTCACAGGAGAACTGTTCAGCTGGACGTTCTTATTCCTGTTGAGCTAACTTCATTCTCAGGTATAACTGAAAAGAATGATGTCATCTTAAACTGG
>JABDPB010000114.1 GCA_013042995.1 Ignavibacteriaceae bacterium
ATGAAGCAATAAAACAAAATAATAATGAAACTGTTTTAGTGATGATAAATTCTGTTTGTGGCTGTGCTGCGGGAAGTGCAAGACCTGGAATTTCACTTGCATTGCAAAATGACATAATTCCCGATAGACTTTATACCGGCTTTGCAGGACAAGAACGCGATGCAGTTGATAGAATAAGAGAATTAATCGGCAATCAACCACCATCTTCACCAAGCGTAGCACTTTTCAAAAACGGTGAAATCATTCATATGATGCACCGTCAAGAAATTGAAGGCAGAATGCCACAGGAAATTTCAAATGATTGGCGAAAATTATTTGATGAAAAGTGTGAAAAGAAAGGGCCATCAATTTCACCTGAACAGTTTGAAAAAGTTATGCATGCAAAGGCGTGTGGTTCAAAAATTCCATTATACAATGAATAATTAATAAAACCTACGAGGTTAATTACTTATATTTAATAGTCTATCCTCGAAGGTTGCAAAATATAATAAATGAAATTCAGCACACAAGAAGAATACGGATTAAGACTTTTATTAAGAATTGCCAAAAGTGATTCTCCTAACGGATTGACAATTCCTGAGATAAGTGAATTGGAAGGTCTTTCAACCGCAAACGTTGGAAAAATATTGCGTACATTGAGGATTGCCGGCTTCATTGAAAGTGCTCGAGGGCAAACAGGCGGTTACAAATTAAAAATGGATCCGAATGAAATTTTGATAGGTGATATTTTAACTTCTCTCGGCGGAAAACTATACGAGTCAAATTTTTGTGATACACATGCAGGAGTAGAAAACATCTGCACAAATTCTATTGATTGCAGTATCCGTTCTCTTTGGAAAACGATTCAAAATATGTTAGATGGTGTGCTTAGTAAATTTACATTGCAGGATCTTTTAGGGAACGAAGAAGAAGTTGAGGCGCTCGCAAATTCCTTTGCAGAAAAATTAGAAGCACAGCTTAATAAATACTAATTCTTATTATTCCTCCTTTTCATTAGTTGGCACATTATATCCTTCACTAATTAAACTATCGTATGATTTATAAACCTTAATTTCAACTTCGTTTGTTTGAAAAAAGCCTTTTGAAACTACTTTTACTCCTTTCACTTCCTTATACAATCTCACCGAAGCATAAAGCCGGTCTTCTGATATTAAATCATTTTCCAATTTAGATTTCTTTTCCGGAATATTTGAAATAGCCCAGTAAATTCCTTTCTTAGCATTCTGATAAGCCATATCAATGTCGTTCTCCAGTCGTTCCTGCGCGAATAAATTTGATAGGGCAAAAAGCACTAGTAAGCTTGATAAATAAATCAATTTCATAGTTTCCTCTTATTTTAATTTGAATTTTAAACATTCATCTTTTTACAAACAAATATTATGTTTTATTTAATTATTTGCACAATTGGAAACTAATACTTGACATATCAGTTTCCATCATTTATATTGGAAACTAGAAAAACAAAAATAGTTTCTAAGAATTGAATAAAAGAAAACCAAATACTGAAACAAATTTAGAAAAGCAAAAAATCCTTAACTACGCAACTGAAAAATTTATGAGCGAAGGATTTTACAAAACTTCTATGGATTCTCTGGCATCAGAATTACAGATGAGCAAAAAAACTATCTACAAATATTTCTCATCAAAAGATGAATTAGTTGAAATAGTCGTTCTGTCTTTTATGAACGAAGTAAAAAATAGAATTGATTTGGTAATTAAGGAAGAAGATAATTCATTAGTACGCGCACTGCATCTTTTTGAAGTGATGCGGGATGTTACAACAAAGTTCAGTGATAAGTGGGTGAAAGATATTCGCTTACACCTTCCGAACCTCTGGAAAATAATTGATGAGTTTAGAACTAAAAGAGCTTACGCAGTTTTGGGAAGTATTATTCAGCAGGGACAAAAGGAAGGAATTATAATCGAAAAGCCTGTCGAGTTAATCATCCACTTGTATGTTTCCGCAATGCGCTCAATCGTTAACCCTGATTTTCTTATCTATCAAAAAATGAATTACAAAGAAGCAATACAGCACACATTTGAAATTTTATTTAATGGAATTTTAACTCCAGCAGGAAAAAAGCAATTTAAAAAATCATTTAAGAAGGTTTTAAAATGAAAAAAGTTCTAGCTAGCTTCAGCATAGTAATGATGTACCTTCTCCTAGCATGTAATGGAAACAATGAAGGAAACATTGAAGCATCAGGAAATATTGAAGCAACAAATATTATTATTAGTTCGCAGGTTACCGGAGAAGTTCTTCAAATCATAAAAGATGAAGGAGCTAAAGTAAGTGCAGGCGATACCATAATAATAATTGATCCTGAAACTTATGAATTAAAATTGCAGGAGGTTTTAGCAGTGAAAGATGCTGCTGAAGCACAATTAAATCTTCTCAAAAAGGGAGCGAGGAGCGAAGATGTAAACCAAGCTGAGGAAAATCAACAGCAGGCAAAAATAGGGTTTGAACTCGCTAAAAAAGATAAAGAGCGAATGGAGAATCTTTATCAATCGCAAACAATTACTAAAAAACAGTACGATGATGCGGTGGCGAATTATGAAATAAATCTTGCTAGGTTAAACGCTGCTAAAGAAAATCTTCAAAAGATAAAAAATCTTTCACGCCCCGAAGAACTAAAGCAAGCTGAAGCCAATCTTAACCGTGCAATTGCAATTGTTAATTTGATTAAAAAGAATTTAAACGATTGTTATATTACCTCCCCTTCATCGGGATTCATCACACAAAAATTTATTGAGAAGGGAGAAACAGCTGGAATGATGTCTTCCCTTTTCCAGGTTGCTGATTTGAGTACAGTTGAAATTGTGATTTACATTCGCGAAACTGAATTGGGTAAAGTCAAGCTTGGGCAGAATGCTGAAATCTCAGTTGATACTTATCCTGATAAATCTTATACAGGTAAAGTAATTTACATTTCGCCAGAAGCAGAGTTCACCCCAAAAAATATTCAGACACAGGAAGAAAGAACGAAATTAGTTTTTGCTGTAAAAATCAAAATCGATAATTCAAACTTTGAACTGAAGGATGGAATGCCTGCAGATGCAGTCATTATTCTTTAATCAAATGGATATTATAATTCAAATATCGAACCTAAAAAAAAGCTATAATGAGATTGAGGCTGTAAAGCAACTCAATCTAGATATTAACGAAGGTGAAATGTTTGGATTGGTTGGACCAGATGGAGCTGGTAAAACAACTACAATCAGAATTCTTTGCGGATTGCTAAAAACTGATTCTGGCAGTGTGAAAGTGTTCGGATTGGATTTAAACAAAAAGAAGAACGAAATTCAAGATCAAATTGGATATCTATCACAAAAGTTCAGTCTATACGGTGATCTTTCAATTGATGAAAATATTGAGTTCTTTGCAGATATTCATAACGTAAAAAATTTTAAAGCACGAAGAGATGAGCTTCTTCAATTCACACGGCTCACACCTTTTCGAGATAGACTTGCTGATAAACTTTCGGGGGGAATGCGGCAAAAGCTTGCACTCGCTTGCTCATTAATTCACAAACCTAAAATAATTTTTCTCGATGAACCAACCACGGGTGTTGATCCTGTTTCGCGAAGAGATTTTTGGAAAATCTTATCTGATCTGCAAAAAGATGGAATTACAATTTTAATGACAACACCCTATCTCGATGAAGCAGAAAGATGTAACCGCGTTGCGCTGATGAATAATGGCGAAATTATTGCGGTGGATACTCCGCAAAATATTAAATCATCAATTAATAAAAGCGTGATTGAAATTATTTGTGATGATATAAAAAAAGCATATTTAATTTTAAAGGAAAAGTACATTGATGATGTTCAAATTTTTGGAGATAGAATTAATATTATAACTGATAGTGCACAAAAAACAATGGTTGAAATCAAGTTAACATTAAATAGAAATAACTTAGAGTTGCAAAGCCATCGAATCATTACACCTTCCCTGGAAAATGTTTTTATTCATCTTGTAAAAAAGGCAAGTTAAAAAATGAAACGAATAATAATTTTTCTACTGTTTTATTCCGCGACCATTTTCTCACAGAATAAACTAACGCTGGAAGAAAGTTTACAAATAGGTTTAGAAAACAGCAGGTTAATAAAAATTTCTGAATCATTTTTAAACATTACGGATGCAAAGGTAACTGAATTTACATCGCAGATGCTTCCGAAGTTAAGTTTGAGCGCAGGCTACACTTATATGAATTTAAATAATCCAACCGAGTTAGGAATTGGTCCTGCACCGATTAAGATTGTAAATCCTTTTTATGCTTACGGAATGCAGCTATCAATTCAACAGCCTATTTTCACGGGTTTTCAGCTATCATCACTTCGTAGCTCTGCAAAAAATACTTACGAAGCAATAAACTTTGAACATCAAAAGAATATTAGTAACAAAGCGCTTGAAATTTATACGGCATTCTGGAGTTTCTATAAATCACAAAAGCAAGTTGAATTAATAGAAGAATATCTATCATCTCTTAAAAATAATTTTAAACAAACAAAAGATTTTTTGGATAACGGTTTAGTTACAATGAATGATTATTTGAAGATGAAAGCTCAGGTTTCTAGCACTGAGTTAAATTTAATTGATACAAAAAATAATCGCGAAATAGCGCGCGCATCATTTAACACAGCCCTGGGTTTACAGCTGAATGAACAAACTGACATACAAACTTCTTTTCATTTTGATTACAATCAATTTCTCAACTACGAAGATCTTTTAAGTGATGCTTTGAATAACAGAGATGAATTAAAATCACTCGAATATAAAATTGAAGCAGGCAAAGACAGAGTTACTGCAGCTAATTCAAGTTGGTGGCCTAAAATTTATGCAAGCGGAAGTTTTTATCTGTATAACTTAAACGCAAGGACTTTTTCAATTGAAGACGAGCGTTTGCAAATGTGGTTTGTTGGTTTGTCACTTAATTGGGATTTGTGGAATTGGGGTTACACGTCTTCAAAATCTTTGCAGGCTAAAGAAGAAGTTATTCAAAGCAGAGAATCGTATGAATTGTTAAAAGAACAAATTGAACTCGAAGTTTACAATGCATATTTAAAATTTAAAAGCGAAAAAGAAAAAATAAACGTAAGCAATTTAACTGTTGAATCTGCAGAAGAAAATTTGCGTTTAACAAATGAAAAATATGATTATCAGCTTGCAACAAGCAACGATATGATTGATGCGGAAGTTGAATTACTTGATGCAAAAACAAAGCTTGCATTTTCAAAAGCTGATTTTGAATTAGCAAGGGTTAGGCTAGAATTGACTATAGGAAATAAAATCTACTAAAATATGAATAGCATCGAAGTTAAGAATCTTACAAAAACATTTGGAAATTTTACAGCAGTAAATTCAATTTCTTTCGATATAAAGAAAGGTGAAATATTCGGATTTCTCGGTGCAAATGGCGCTGGGAAAACTACAACTATAAGAATGCTGTGTGGTATATTAGCTCCAACTTCCGGTGATGCCATAGTTGGTGGCTACAGCATAATGAAACAATCTGAAAAAGTAAAAACTAAAATCGGATACATGTCTCAAAGGTTTTCACTTTATAACGATCTTACAGTTGAGGAAAACATTAATTTCTTTAGCGGAGTTTATGATATACATGAAGAGAAATTAAAAGAAAGGAAAAAGTGGGTTTTATCAATTGCAAACATTGAAGGGAAAGAAAAATTATTAACAGGTTCGTTGCCTGGAGGAATAAAACAAAGATTAGCACTCGGCACTGCGGTTATTCATCAACCTGAAATTGTATTTTTAGATGAACCAACAAGCGGCGTTGATCCAATATCGCGAAGAAATTTTTGGGAGCTAATTAATTTATTGGCTGATGAAGGCGTTACGGTTTTAGTTACAACTCACTATTTGGAAGAAGCTGAATTCTGCAACAATATAATTATGATAGACAAAGGTAAAATAATTGCAGAGGGAAATGCAAAAGAATTAAAGTTGCAGCACATAAAAAATAAAATTTATGAACTAGAATGTGAAAACCCTGTTGAAGTGATGGAGTTGTTAAAAACATCAAATTTTGTGGGTGAGATTTCAATCTTCGGAAACAATCTTCATTTAAGTGTAAATGAACAATTTAAAGATGAAGAACAAATTAATTCATTTATTAAAGAATCAAGCAACTATAATGTTAATAAGCTGGATGAAATAACAGCAACTCTTGAGGATGTGTTTATTCATCTTTTAGAAAAAGGAAACGAAGTTGCTTAAAAGAATTTTTGCAATTGTTAAAAAAGAGGTACGCCAGCTTAAGCGTGATGTAAGATTGCTCGCTGTAATTTTTTCATTCCCCGTAATTCTGCTGATAATGTTTGGTTATGCTGTAAATTTTGATGTAAAGAATATAAAGATCGCCGTTTACAATCAGGATGGAGGTAAACTTAGTAGAGATTTTATAAAGACATTAATCAACTCTGAATATTTTAATCTGGTTGGGATGATCAACAGCAATGACGTTGCTAATAAATATCTCGATCAAAAAACTGCGCAATGTATTGTAGTTATTCCAAATGAATTTTCAAAAAAGATAAATTCAAATCAAAATACTTCAATTCAATATTTAATAGATGGAGTGGATGCAAACACTGCTTCAATTATTCAAAATTATATGTTTGGCGCTACTGCACAATTCAACAAAAAAGTAACCACGGAATTTTTAGCACGAAATGGATTAAAAGAGTTCACTCCCCTTTCAATCGAAACACAGTTTTGGTTTAATCCTGATTTAAAGACGACGCGATATTTAATACCAGGATTAATAGCAATGATTTTAATCGTAACTGCAGTGATAACCGTTGCCCTGTCGTTTGTAAGAGAAAAAGAAAAGGGTACAATGGAGCAGTTAAATGTTTCGTCACTTAAAACAATTGAATTAATCATCGGAAAAACATTTCCTTTTGTTGTTATAGCTTTAGTAAATGCTGGGTTAATTTTACTTGCAGGTTACTTAATTTTTGGTGTTGAAATGAAAGGCAGTTACCTTCTTCTTCTTTTAACAACATTAATTTTTCTCACTGCATCAACTTCGCTTGGAATTTTTATTTCTGTTGTTTCTGATTCTCAGCAAGTTGCATTTACTGCAGCAACATTTATTTCACTTCTTCCTTCATTGATCCTTTCAGGTTTTGTTTTTCCGATTGACAGTATGCCTTTTGTAATTCAAATAATTACAAATATCACTCCTGCAAAATTTTTTATAGAGATTTTACGTGCAATAATATTAAGAGGTGTTGGTGTTGCAGCATTCTGGGATCAGATAATTTATCTTCTCATCTTCATTTTTGTCTTGATTGTGCTCGCTTCGATAATTGGAAAAAGAAAGGCAGAAGCTGCATGAAGTCAATTTTAGAATTTATTAAAAAGGAATTTCTGCAATTTAAAAGAGACCCGCGAATGTTTGCACTAATTTTATTGGCGCCAGTTATTCAATTAACTTTTTTAGGCTTTGCAGCAAACCTAGATGTTGATTTTGTGCGTACGATTGTTTTCGATCAGGATAAAAGTGCAGAGAGCAGAAATTTTGTCGCAAAATTCTCAAGTTCAGGATACTTTAAAATTGAAAAATACGTTTACACTTATGATGAAATAACAAAAGAAATTGATGATGGTTCCGCACTGCTGGCTTTAGTAATTCCAACTGATTTTGAAAAAAATATTATTAGACGTAGAACTGCTTCTGTACAGGCTATAATAAATGGCTCCGATGGGAACACAGCAGGAATAGCGGCAGGATATGTACAGAATATTGTTTCAAACTACTCTCAGAAAATAATATTAGATTTTATTAATAAAAGCGGAATAAAATTTAAATCTGCTTCCACCATTTCTCCCGAAACAAGAGTGTGGTATAACCCCGAATTAAGAACAAGAAATTTTATGGTTCCGGGAATTGTTGGTTTGCTATTAAGTTTGATAACTCTAATTCTCACTTCGCTTGCAGTCGTAAAAGAAAAAGAAATCGGAACAATGGAGCAATTAATTGTTACACCCTTAAAACCTTATCAAATGATTATTGGAAAACTTGTTCCGTTTGTTGTGTTATCATTTGCGGCAGTGATAATTATATTGACATCAATGTGGTTTATTTTTGGAATTCCAGTTAAAGGCGATATTTGGTTTTTATTTCTTTCATCATTTCTTTACATACTATCAACTTTAGGATTGGGACTGTTCGTTTCCACAATTTCTAAAACACAGCAGCAAGCAATGATGATATCAATTTTTGCAGTTATGATGCCAATGATTTTCCTTTCGGGTTTTGCTTTCCCGATTGAAAATATGCCTAAAAGTATTCAAACTATTTCATATATAATTCCCCTACGGTATTTTAATGAAATAATCCGAGGTGTAATCTTAAAAGGATTAGGAATTACAGATTTGTGGTTCAATGCTTTGCTTTTATTTGTAATGGGAGTAATGATTTTAATCTTTAGCTCACTAAGGTTTAAGAGCAGGTTGGAATAATAATGAATGTTAGTAAATACTTAGCTTGTATAACAAATACTAAAGGTGATTTATAATGAAGCTAAAAAAGAAAAGAATTGTCGAAATACTAGAGCAGCTCGAACAAATCGAAAATGAAGCAAAATCTCTTGAAAATAAATATCAAAAAAGATTAAAGAAGGTTCATCCATCTAACCAAAAAAGTGCATTAAACCTAATTCACTACCTTGCTTTAAGAAACCAGGATATTCGAGAACTACAAAGCACTTTAGGCCAACTTGGGATATCCCGTCTTGGAAGAGCTGAAAGCCATGTCCTGGCAAGTATAACTGCGGTAAAAAATCTTCTGATTAAAATTCTTCAAAAAGAAATCTCCGATGAAAAAAAACCACCTGTATCGTTTAAAAAAGGGAGAAAAATTCTCAAGTCAAATACTTCAGCTCTACTTGGGAAAAAGTTAAAAGGAAGTAAAGTAAGAATAATGGTCACTCTCCCGAGTGATGCGGCTGATGATAATAAATTCATCAAGAAGTTAGTTTCTTCAGGAATGAACAGTGCCCGAATAAACTGTGCACACGATTCTATAGAGATATGGAAAGAAATGATTGAGAAAATTAATAAAGCAAAATCCCAAACAGGCAGGAATGTTAAAGTATGTATGGATTTAGGAGGACCGAAACTGAGAACAGGTGTTATGCGTCCAGGCCCTAAAGTTCTTCATTTACAACCAGAACGAGATTTGCTGGGGAAAGTAACTTCACCTTCTGGCGTTTGGCTAGCACCGATTGGGACAGAAATGGAAGATGATAATGATTTGATAGTTCCAGTATCAGCGGATTGGTTAAAAAGACTAAAGAAAAATTCTATTGTTACTTTCAAAGATTCACGAAACAAAAATTGTAAGCTTAAGATTGATAAGAGACGTAAACCTGGTTGGATGGCAAGGTGTTACGATTCTGCTTATGTAACTACAGGAACAGTTTTTACAATTAAAGATGATAATAATTCTGAAGTGCTCTCAATCGAAGTTGATGAAATGCTTCCACTTGAAGAAAAGATAATTCTAAAAGTTGGTGATAAACTAATACTTCACAAAAATCCCGCACCGGGTGATCCCGCTGAATTTGATGATGAAGGAAATCTTGTAATTCCAGCACACATTTCCTGCACTTTGCCGAAATTGTTTAATGATGTTAAAGTAGGAGAACCTATCATTCTGGATGATGGAAAAATCGAGGGGAAAATAAAAGCAGTAGATCCAGAAAAAATAGAAATTGAAATTACCTATGCTAAAGAAGAAGGAGCCAAACTTAAAGCTGATAAAGGAATAAACCTGCCTGAAAGTAAGCTCTCAATAAGCGGTTTAACAGAAAAAGATAAAGAAGATCTAAAATTTGTTGCACAGTATGCTGATGTTGTAAATGTTTCTTTTGTTAACAACACGCAGGATGTTTTTATTCTTCTTGATGAATTGAAGAAACTAAATGCAGAACACCTTGGAATAATTTTAAAGATTGAAACACAAAGTGGTTTTAAAAACCTACCAGCAATTTTACTTGCGGCGATGCGGCATCATCCGATAGGAGTAATGATTGCACGTGGTGATTTAGCAATTGAATGCGGGTGGAAAGAACTTGCACAAACACAGGAAGAAATACTATGGCTTTGCGAGGCTGCACACATCCCAATTGTTTGGGCTACACAAGTACTTGAAACAATGGCTAAAAAAGGAAGACCCTCTCGTGCAGAGATTACAGATGCAGCATCTGCAGAACAAGCAGAGTGTGTTATGTTAAATAAAGGACCACACATTTTTGAAGTAATTAAAATTCTTGATGAGATACTAAGCTCTATGCAGGATTATCATGAAAAGAAAGCACCGATGCTTCCACCATTAAAAATGCTCAAGCCAGATATTCCAAAGGAAGAAGAAAAAGACAACCCTTAAACAAATATGAAAGATTCAATTGGTTCAAAAAAGAGTTTTATACAGGATTTATTTTCTGAAGAGCTCTATTATAATATAAAAGTTAGGGAATATATAATTGGTGGGGTGTTTGCAATTCTCGTTTTGTTCATGGTTATAAACTTATTCATTTTTGCAGATGTTGGGCCTAATCCTGAAGCTGCACGAAATACATTTATTGGACTGTTGGTTTTGCTTGTAATAATTGTATTAAGATCATTTTCTGTTAGAAAAATAATTGAACGGAAGAAAAAACTAGTTAAAAAAAATATTCGGAGACTGAGATATATTAATGCTATCTTAGAATCTACAATACCATCTGTCGCAATAATCCTTCTTACCTTTTTCCTGAAGCCTATTGTTGCAGTAAACTCGCCAGCAGTATTTCTTTATTTCATATTTATTTTTATTTCAATTCTTGATTTAGAGTTCAAAGTTTGTGCATTAGCTGGTTTTATAGCAGCGATTCAGTATTTATTTATCTCTCTCTTATTTCTTGATTCATATAAAGAAGCTACAGAACTGCCCATATTCGTATTGCCGCTTTCTTATATTGCTAAGACAGTAATACTACTTGTAAGTGGATTTGCCGCAGGAGGGGTTGCACATCATTTAAAAAATAAAATAGTTAGGTCACTTGAAACTTTGCAGGAACGAAATGAGCTTGAAAAAATCTTTGGTCAGCAGGTTTCGAAAGAAGTTGTAGATGAATTTATAAATAACAAGCTTGAGATTACCAGCAAGAAGAGAAATGTTAGTGTAATGTTTCTTGATATAAGAAATTTTTCAAAATTCTGCGAGGGAAAGAGTCCTGAAGAGATAAACAAGTATCAGAATGAAGTTTTGGGTTTTATGATTGAAGAAGTAAATAGGAACTCTGGAATTGTGAATCAGATTTTGGGTGATGGTTTTATGGCAACATTTGGGGCACCTGTTGAATATGATAATCATACACAAAATGCTGTTTCAGCAGCTCTTCAAATTGTAAATGAATTAAACAAGAAAAATGAAAATGGAGAAATCCTTAAAACAAATATTGGAATCGGTATTCACACCGGTGAAGCGTTTACAGGCAATGTTGGTACTCAAGACAGACAGCAATATTCGATAACAGGAAATACTGTAATTATGGCTGCAAGGCTTGAGCAATTAAATAAGGAGTTTAACTCTTCAGTAATTGTGTCAAAAGATGTAATTGAAAAAATAAAAGATGTTAACCATAGTTCTTTAGGAAATGTTAATTTAAAAGGTTTCGCAAATCCTATCGAACTCTACAGACTAACATAAAAAACCCCGCACAGGGCGGGGTTATACTTATTAAAATTTTATATAATATTATTTTGCTTTTAGCTTTACACTATTACCATTTCTCATCACTGTATGCAAAATCTTACCTTCATGTTCAACTTCCTGAAAATCCATTTGAGAAATTCCAGCAACAATATGTTGTGTTCCATCATTTTTTAATAATTGCTGTACCTGGTCTGCTGTAAAAGTGTATTCACCGGTATTTGTATCAAGAATTACAAATATTACAGTTTTCATTGGTGATCGTGGAGGAGGACCTGTGGGGCCTCCTTTGCCACCAGGACCTTTCTTTCCATCTTTCCCGCGGAAGTGTGCCATTAATCTTATACCAACTTTATCATTCAGTTTGCCGCCCTCCCAAGTTAGCGTTAAATCCTGTTCAGGATCGATTTCATCAGCATGATTATGGCTGGTTATATCAATTAAAGCTTCGGGGGATGTAAGAGTGAATGTTGCTGCCGAAAATAGACTGGAACCGGTTACCTCAAATTCATAATTTTCATTAGGAATAAATTCCAAAACATTGTCGGATCGACCAAACGGTTTTTTAAACAATGAGTAAACAACACCTTTACGGTCATTAGAGTGTTTGTGCAATTCAACCTGATTAGACGCATAGTTGATATAAACTGAACCCATATTTATACCAAGTCGGCGAAAATGAGCAATAGTTCCTGCTTCTTCACCAAACGCCATTGCAAATGCGGTTCCCATAACCTCAGAACCATTATTGAATGGTCGGAAGATTTCATTCCAGCCAATTGAAAAAATTCCATCCATTCCCTCTATATCCATTCCACCTGCTTTTAAAAGCGAAATGTCGCTGTCTATAGTTTCAAAACTAAAATCCTGCTCTAATAAAAATGAATCCTTTTCCGGATTGTTAATGCTATCACAACTTAGAAATAAGGATGTGCACATAACAGCAAAGAAGAGGATAAAAATAATCTTATAAATCATTGTGTTCTCCTTTTAAATTTGATTAGTAATATAATTTATTAGACAACCTTATTCAATCGATGGTTTAATCCACTTTATTTGAAATTAATATGCTATACCGTTTTTTAAATTTGAGCTTGCTTTAGAACTCATAAATTCAATTATTATCCCTAATTTTAGAAGTAGTTTTATAAGATATTATGGACAGAAAAGCTAAAATAATATTTAAAGAATGGCTATTCATTATACTGGGGTGGATTACAATTACCTACCTTTATTACCTGG
Source organism: Ignavibacteriaceae bacterium (assembly GCA_013042995.1). GTDB lineage: Bacteria > Bacteroidota > Ignavibacteria > Ignavibacteriales > Ignavibacteriaceae > IGN2. The sequence goes on from JABDPB010000114.1 coordinate 12,972, forward strand.
TAAGTGTTTGGGGTATAAGACAATTGATGAAAGATAATGTAATCACTGAATATCTGGATACAGGATATGCACATCTGGAAATCATTTTACTTGGACTAGTTTTTGGGACTCTTTTCTCATTTATTAACTCTTTCCTTGATAGAACAAAAATTGGGAAAAAATCATTTGGGGCCGTAATTATTATTAAGAGTGGACTTTACTTACTTGCTTTTCTTATAGCAGGTTTAGTAATATACTTTGTTTATAACGTATTCGAAATACTAACTGAGGTTCAATGGCAGGAAAGTGTCGGTATTCTGACAACTCAGTACATCATTTCTGCAGCAGTATACTTTTCTTTAGCAATTGTATTCATGAATTTCATCATACAAGTAAACAGAAAATTTGGACGTGGCAACCTCCTGAAATTATTATTTGGAAAATACCATTCACCAAAAGATGAAGAGCATATCTTTATGTTTATGGATTTGCAGGGTTCTACTGCAATTGCTGAACGATTGGGACATAATAAATATAGCCAGCTAATGCAAAATTGTTTTCACGATTTGACAGATATTGTTATAAAATATCAAGCTTCAATTTATCAATATGTCGGAGATGAAGTCGTTTTAAATTGGGATATGAAAACTGGATTGAAAAATCTGAATTGCATAAAATCATACTTTGCATTTGAAAGAAAATTAAAATCAAAAGAAAAATTCTACATGAAAAATTTTGAAACCGCACCTTTCTTTAAATGTGGAGTTGATTGCGGTGAAGTAACAGTTGCAGAAATCGGAGAGATAAAAAGAGAAATTGCTTACCATGGAGATGTACTTAATACAGCTGCCAGAATCGAAAAAAAATGCACCCCTCTAAATAAAAAGATGATTATTTCCGAATACCTGGAGAAGGAACTTCCTGAAAATATTGATGGCTTTTCAAAAGAACCAATCGGTGAAATTGCACTTAAAGGAAAAAAAGGTAAAATAATCCTTTTTAGTATTGAATACCGCAACTAATAAAAATTAGAACGTAAATGGCAAGGATAAAAATAGAACTTCCCGAAAAATTTATTTTTCAAACTGAAATACCTATTAGAATTACAGACTTGAATTACGGTGGACATTTAGGAAATGATGCAGTTCTTTCAATCTGCCAAGAAGCCAGAGTGAGGTTTTTGCATAATCTTGGTTATTCTGAATCCGATGTTGAAGGTGTTGGAATAATAATGATTGACTCAGCCATTCAATACAAATCTGAAGGATTTTATGGTGATGAACTAATCATTGAAGTAGCAGTGAACGATTTTACAGTGATCGGATGTGACATTGTTTACCGGTTAACAAATAAAAAGTCAAATAAAGAAGTTGCTATTGCTAAAACCGGAATAGTTTTCTTCAATTATGATAAAAGAAAAACTGCACCAGTCCCGCTTCAGTTTAAAGAAAAGATTGAAAGATTGAACTGATGGGATTCTACACAGATGTAGTCCTTCCTTTTTTTTACGATACTTCAATGGATTCTGCAAAAATCAATGAAGGCAGACAAAGTATATTAAACAAAATAACTGAAGATGAAATTCTTGAAATAGGTTTTGGAACGGGAATTAATATTAAATTCTACCCGGAAAATGTAAAAAAAATTATTGGACTTGATGTAAATGAAGGAATGCTTAAACAGTTTAACAAGAAAAAGTTAAAGAACGGAATAGAAATACAATCAATTCATCAGGATGGAGAGCAACTCCCCTTCCCTGAGGACACTATTTGCGGTGTCACAAGTACTTATACATTGTGCAGTATTAAAAATATAGAATCTGCACTTAGTGAAATTTATCGTGTACTAAAACCTGGTGGAAGGTATTATTTTCTGGAACACGGTCTGGCTGATAATCTAAAAACTCAAAAGTGGCAACATAGATTAAATCCAATTCAGAAGGTTTGGGCTGGAGGATGTAATCTGAACAGAGATATCAAATCATTAATTAATAATGCGGGGTTTAATTTTATCGAATTGAACAATTATTATATGAAAAGGGATCCAAAAATTGTAGGATATATGTATGAAGGAATTGCAGTTAAATGATTGACAATATCATTTTTACCGGAAATGTTGTTGCACCTGTATTTCTAATTGTTGCTCTCGGTTACTTTGTTAAACGGCTCGGTGTTATAAATGAAAACTTCGTTGATGTGACTTCAAAATTTGTTTTTAATGTTTCACTCCCGGCACTGGTTTTTATAAATATAGCAACCATTGATTTAAGCAAGGCAATTGATTTTAATCAGATACTCTACATTTGTATTGCAACCACCATCTCCTTTTTTACAATTTGGATTCTATCAATACCATTTATTAAAGACGGCAAGAACCTAAGTGTTTTTGTGCAGGGCGCTTTCCGCAGCAACTTTGCAATTGTTGGATTTGCCATTATTGTTAAGCTCTTTGGTGATTTTGCACTTGGTAAAGCTGCACTGATTCTTGCTTTTATACTTCCTCTATATAATATACTAGCAGTTATAGTTTTAACTGTTCCTTTGAGTAAAGAAAGAAAATTTAATTTAAGACAAACACTACTTGAAATTATTTTGAATCCACTAATTGTAGCTGTTTTTGTTGGCCTTCCTTTTTCATATTACAAAATAAAAATTCCGCAAGTTATAGATCTAACAGCAGGCTTTTTAGCTGAGCTCGCATTACCACTTGCTTTGATTGGAATTGGTGGCTCCTTGAATCTTAATAATATAAAAAAAGCATCGGCGCTGGCATTTTCTTCATCTGCAGTTAAGGTTATACTTCTGCCAATAGTTTTAACAATTGGGGCTTATTATTTTGGATACAGGGATATCGATCTAGGCATTATGTTTATTTTATTTGCCTGTCCAACAGCAATAGTTAGTTTTATTATGGCAGAAGCTATGGGTGCAAACAGTAAGCTTGCAGGTAATATCGTTTTAATAAGCACCGTTGCATCTGTGTTCACAATTGCTGCAGGCATTGTAATTCTTAAAGAGTTATCGTTAATTTAGCCCTCAACAATTTCATTTTTCAATAAGAAAAACTTGCATTGGAAACAATAGGATTCTGGATAAGCCCGCTCTTACTTTTACCTGGCGCAGGAATGCTGGTAATGTCTACTTCGCAAAGGTTTAATCGTCTGCATGATGAAATTCATCATCTGCTGGAAGATAAACCTGAAATGAATACAGAAACATATCTTCATCTTTTAAAGAGGGCAAACTATTTTAGAAACTCTTTAGTGCTGCTATACGTTTCTATTTCATTCTTTGCTATTGCTGGATTAGTTGGTGGTATTACAAGTGGCATAATAAACTTTTCGTTCTATCTGACAGTTGGATTGACAATATTAGGAATTTGTTGTCTTGCTGCTGCAGCTCTTTTGCTTATTAAAGAATCAACTTTATCACTTGAAATATTAAAAATTCATTTAAAAGACATTGACATTAAGTAATCATTTTGTAAACAAATAGAACTTTAAAATGAACGTATTATTAGATTTATGTGTTGTGCCAATTGGTGTAGGGATTTCAGTTTCCAAATATATTGCAGCCTGCGAACGAATTATTAATGAAGCTGGATTAAAACATGAAATGCATATGTACGGAACAAATATCGAAGGTGAATGGGATGATGTAATGGCTGCCGTAAAAAAATGCCATCAGGTTGTACACGAAATGGGTGCTCCAAGAATTTCCACAACTATTAGATTAGGAACACGAGTAGATAAAACTCAAACGATGGAGGACAAGTTAAAAAGCGTAAAGAAGAAACTATCAAATAATGTATCTGATTAAAGCCAGATTATGCTGAATTTAATAATTATTGGTTTTTTTGCCTCTGCTTTTGCACCGCTTATTTATAAAAGAACAAAAAAATATTTTGGGTGGATTGCTGCATCCTTTCCACTTTACATGTTTATCAGCTTCATTTTGAAATATAATGAAATAGCTTCTGGGAAGATTATAAAAGAAGCAATAAGCTGGATTCCCTCACTCGGTATAAATTTCTCCTTTCTACTTGATGGTTTGAGTTTAACCTTTGTATTAATCATTACACTAATCGGTACTGCTGTATTTCTATACGCTGGCAGTTACATGAAAAACTATGAGCATACAGGAAGGTTTTATCTTTACATTGGCGTCTTTATGACATCGATGATCGGACTTGTACTATCTGACAATATGATTACCCTTTTTGTTTTCTGGGAATTAACAAGCATCAGCTCTTACTTATTAATTGGTTTCAATCATCATAAAGAGTCATCAAGAAAATCTGCTCTGCAAGCTTTACTTGTAACTGGTGGTGGTGGACTTGCATTGATGGCTGGATTAATTTTACTAGCACAGGTATCAGGAAGTTTTGAGATCTCAGCTTTATACGACATTCATGATAAAATAGTTAGTTCTAAACTTTATCCTGCTGTTGTTATCTTAATTCTATTAGGAGCGTTTACAAAATCCGCACAATTCCCTTTTCATTTCTGGCTGCCTAATGCAATGGAAGCTCCTACTCCGGTTAGTGCCTATCTGCATTCTGCAACGATGGTAAAAGCCGGTATCTATTTAATTGCAAGATTTAACCACGCTATTGGTGGAACAGTGATATGGCAGGATACTATTCTTATTGCAGGGACAATAACAATGTTTATAGCAGCACTATTAGCTTTCAATCAAACAGATCTAAAAAAACTATTAGCTTACTCTACTTTGAGCGTGCTCGGCACATTAACAATGTTACTAGGAATAGGATCAAATCTGGCTATAAAAGCATTTTTTATTTTCCTTGTTGCACACTCACTTTATAAAGGAACTTTATTTCTTGTTGCAGGAATCTTTGATCACAAAACCGGAACACGAAATGTTTCAATGCTTGGTGGATTGAAAAAACTTCTTCCGGTTACAATGACTGCTGCCCTGCTTGCTTCCTTTTCTATGATGGGAATTATTCCTTTAGTGGGATTTATTGGTAAAGAAACTGTTTATTCTTCAATTTTAGAGGTTGAGAATTTTAGATTCCTTCTGCTCGCTCTAGCTGTAATATCAAATGCTTTTGTTGTAATGGTTACAATACTTGTAGGAATAAAACCGTTTTTTGGAAAGCTGCTCCCAACCCTAAAACCGCCTCAGGAAGCACCCGTTAAAATGTTAATTGGTCCAATTTTACTTGCAGTGTTCGGTTTGCTAACAGGATTATTTCCAAATGTCTTTATACAGAAACTTTTAGATCGATCAACTATCAGCATACTTGCTGAGGAGTTAGGAATTACTGTTAAGCTCTGGCATGGATTTAATTATGTTCTGCTGCTCAGCTTTGTAACACTATTGTTGGGAATAGGACTTTACTATTTCAGAAAACAAATTTTACAAATTCTTGAAAACCTCTCACTTTCAAACTATTTAAAACCATCTTTCTGGTATGAAAGAATTTTAAACGGGACTCTATCATTTGCAAGTCTTCAAACAAAAATTCTGCAGAACGGCTATTTACGTTACTATATAATTTTTATCATTATCACGACACTGGGATTAACCGGTTATACATTATTTAAAATTTCAGGAATTGGTTCGCTTGATATTACAACTGACCTGACAATTTATGAACTGATCATAGGCATTATTATTATTGCTTCTACCTTTCTTGTTATTACGTCTGTTTCCAGATTGAAAGCTATTGTTGCAATTGGTGTTGTGGGATTTTGTATAGGTATAATTTTTATTCTTTACAGCGCTCCCGACCTGGCACTCACTACGTTTGCGATTGAAACTTTAACAGTAATTCTTTTTGTGCTGGTACTCTACAGACTTCCAAAATATTTACAATTCTCAAATCCGGGCAGTAAAATCAGAGATGCAATTATTGCAGCAAGTGTTGGAATATTTATGACAATGATTGTGTTGCTGGTTACTGCTGGTGAAATGCAATCAGAGCTAAAAAAATATTTTGCAGAAGCAAGTCTGGCAGAAGGCAAAGGTAGAAATATTGTAAATGTAATTCTTGTTGATTTTCGGGCCATTGATACACTTGGAGAAATTACTGTTTTAGCTGTTGCTGCTATTGGCGTTTATGCTTTGCTTAAGCTAAGGTTAAAGGAGGGCGATAAATAATGTTTTCAATTATTCTATCAACTGCATCAAGATATCTTCTTCCTTTAATGCTGATATTTTCTTTCTTCCTTTTTTTACGGGGACACAATGAACCTGGTGGTGGATTTGTTGGTGGATTAGTGGCTGCTGCAGCTTATGCACTCTACTTAATTGCAAATGGAATTGAAGAAGCAAAACTATTATTAAGGGCTGAACCAATAAAACTTATAGCTTTAGGATTGTTTTTTGCCATTGTCAGTACTTTTCTTTCTTTAATGACAGGACAGGATTTTATGACTGGTATTTGGGCAAAAAATGAATTCCCTGTTATTGGAAAAGTTGGAACTCCTCTGCTTTTTGATCTTGGAGTATATTTTCTCGTACTTGGAATTGTTTTAAAGATCATTTTTTCACTTGCAGAGGAGGATAACAAATGACTTTCCTTCTCGCAATACTTGTTGGCGTTCTTTACTCAGCAGGTATTTATATGATTCTCCGAAGGAGTCTTGTAAAAGTAATTATTGGATTGATCTTTTTGGGATACGCAGCTAATCTTTTAATATTTGCTATCGGAAGAATCACGAAAGGAATTCCAGCCTTTATTCCTGCTGATTCTGAAAAATTAGTTGAACCTTTTGCTGATCCACTCCCACAGGCATTGATTCTAACTGCAATTGTAATTGGATTTGGTGTTCAAGCATTTGCTATTGTTCTTTTCAAACGTGCTTATCAAACCGTCGGAACAGATGATCTCGATGAGATGAAATCTACCGACGAACTTAAAGAGGATAAGCAATGAATTTAATAATTGTACTACCGATTATAGTTCCTCTTTTATTTGCGGTAATTATGCTCTTTTTCTGGAAAAATATTAAAGCGCATAAAATTTTAAATGTCATTGCATCTATTTGCTCGCTTGCTGTTGCTATAATACTTATTTCCAATGTGAACACTCTCGGTATTTTAGCTTTACAGGTTGGCAGCTGGCAGGCACCATTTGGAATATCAATTGTTGCTGATCTGCTTACTTCAATTATGGTTTTAATAACTTCAGTTATTGGTTTAGCCACTGCTATTTATTCCCTGGGTTCTATGGATGAGCAACGTGAAAAGTTTTTTTACTATCCATTGCTTCAGTTTCTTTTAATGGGAATTAATGGGGCCTTTTTAACCGGAGACATATTCAACCTGTATGTTTGGTTTGAAGTAATGTTGATTTCATCTTTTGTCCTTTTAGCTTTGGGTGGGAAAAGAGAACAGCTTGAAGGAGCAATTAAATATGTTACCTTAAATCTACTTTCATCTGCAATCTTTCTTGCGGCAGTTGGAATCCTATATGGAATTGTTGGAACTCTCAATATGGCAGACGTTGCTAGAAAAATTCCCTTCGTTGAAGAGAAGGAATTAGTTACTGTCGTATCATTCCTTTTTATGGTAGCTTTTGGAATTAAAGCAGCAGTCTTCCCTCTTTTCTTCTGGCTGCCCGCATCTTATCACACTCCACCAATTGCTGTTTCGGCAATCTTTGCAGGATTGCTTACAAAAGTAGGTGTATATGCTTTGATTAGAGTTTTCACATTAATTTTTATTCAGGACACAAATTTTACTCACACAGTGCTTCTCGTGATTGCAGGTTTTACGATGCTTACCGGTGTGCTGGGTGCAGCTTCTCAAAATGATATGAGAAAAATTCTTTCATTCCATATTATCAGTCAGATTGGTTACATGATAATGGGTCTTGCTTTATTTTCACCTCTGGCAATTGCTGGAGCTATTTTTTACATAATTCATCATATAATTGTCAAAACTAATTTATTTCTTGTTAGTGGTGTTGTAGATAAAATGAAAGGAAGCTTTAACCTCAAAAAAATAGGAGGACTTTATAGATACTATCCACTACTTGGATTATTATTTTTAATACCAGCTCTTTCGCTTGCAGGAATTCCTCCGCTTTCTGGATTCTGGGCAAAGTTTGTTGTTATAAAAGCTGGTTTGGAAATTGATCAAGCACTCATAGTTATCGTAGCTTTAGTAGTTGGAATACTTACTCTATTTTCAATGACAAAAATATGGAATGAAGCGTTCTGGAAAGATGATCCAAAAGGAAATGAAAACAAGATAATTGATTCCTTTTCTGCTATAAAACTATCAAAAAAAGTTTTAATGTTTAGCCCAATAATCATCCTGGCACTGATAACAATTATAATTGGTTTTAATGCTGAACCATTTTTTAACTTTGCTAACAATGCTGCATCTCAACTATTAAATCCCAGTGAATATATTTCTAAAGTTTTAGGATTGTGATGAAAAACCAATTTCTATTAAATATTCTTTTGGCAATTGCCTGGATGTTGTTAACAGGAGAATTAACCGTAGAAAATTTTATTGAAGGATTAATAATTGGTTACTTAATTCTTTGGATTTCTAAATCAGCTTTAGGCGGAACAAAATATTTTAAAAAAATTCCAAAAGCGATAGGTTTCTTTTTCTATTTCATAAAAGAATTAATTGTTGCAAATCTTAAAGTTGCTTTTGATATAGTAACTCCAAAAGATTATATGCAACCCGGTATTATTGCCGTTCCGCTTGATGCTGAGACGGATATGGAAATTACTCTGCTCGCAAACCTGATTACTCTTACACCCGGATCTCTCAGCCTCGATGTATCAAGAGATAAAAAAACATTATATGTGCACTCGCTTTATATTGAGGATGCAGATGAATTGAGAAAAATAATAAAGCAAGGATTAGAAAGAAAACTCCTTGAGGTACTAAGATGAGTTTTCTTGAGATCGCGGTCAATATTTCAATTATTATGATTGGTTTATCACTTATTCTGATTTTTATCAGGCTTGCAATCGGACCAACAATAGAAGATCGAATAGTTGCGCTCGATCTTTTAGCTGCAAATGCAATTGGGTTTGTTGCAGTCTATGCTATTCAAAACAAAACAACAACATTTCTTGATGTGGGAATAATCGTTGCACTTCTTGCATTTCTAGGAACTGTTGCGTTTGCATACTACTTGGAAAGGAGAACAAGAAAATGATGGAAGTTATCAGTGGGATAATTATTCTATTAGGTTCATTTTTTATTCTCGTTTCGGCAATTGGATTAATAAGAATGCCAGATTTATTCACACGTATGTCTGCAACCACAAAAGCTTCCACACTTGGAGTTGGACTTGTACTTCTTGGTACTGCATTATTCTGGCAGGACATCGGTATTTCTGCACGTGCAATAATCATAGTTTCTTTCATCTTTTTAACAGCTCCGGTTGCTGCTCATATTATTGGAAGAGCTGCTTATTTTGACAAAGTTCCACTTTGGGACAAGACTAAAGTCGACGAACTCAAAGGTAGGTATGATGAAAAATCTCACGAACTAAAAAGTAAAGAGGATTAATTTATCTAAGACCACTTAGAATTAAAAATCACTAACCACTGTATGGAAGTAAAACTATCAAAGTGGCTTTCAAACATCACTAGTTTGGTAAAATTTATAAATAGCCAGGCAGGGTTCTTCACTTAATAAATAAAATAGTTTTTCAATTAGCATCTGTTGCTAAACTTAGATTGAAATTATTCTAAGCTTACCCTATTTTAAATAGTACATTTCAACAAATCAGAGGAGAGCTATGCAAAAGGGAGTATCATTCTTTTTAACAATTCTTTTTATCCTGCCGTTAATCCTTTTTTCTGTCGAAAGTAGTGCCCAAGAGATTGAGGAAAAGATGGTAGTAGTTAAGGGAACAGATGATTGGAAAAACACAAAGATTAAACTTTACCCCCAAGATAAAGTAACAATAAGAGCAAGCGGTCAGATTTGTTTTAGCAGTCAATATTGTAACATTGCTAAAGTTGATGCTGACGGATGGGACAAAAACACTTATCAAGCTGATTGGCCGGGAGATTATGCTTATTGTTTTGATCCTCTACGGCAGGTAAACCACGCTGCATTGATTGGGAATGTAGGAAGTGATGATTTTTTCATTGGTAAAGATGCCAATTTCACAGGTAAAGATGGTGTCCTGTATCTTAGAGTGAATGATTGCTCACTCACAGGTGATTTCGGTAATTCTGGACAGTTTGAAGTTTTCATAAGCGTAAAACACTTTAAATAAAATTAAGGGGCTTGTCTTCTGTAAGTTAGACTAAGCCCCTACATTTTCAATTCAACTCTTCATATCTTTACAATCTACAATTAGAAAAAAACCAGAATATGAAAGGAAAAAAATGTATAAAGTTGTTTTATTGCGCCACGGAGAAAGCACCTGGAATAAAGAAAATAGATTTACAGGATGGACAGATGTTGATCTATCGGAGAAAGGATTAAAAGAAGCTACAGCTGCCGGCGAACTATTAAGAAAAGAAGGTTATACATTCGATCTTGCATACACTTCAGTACTTAAAAGAGCAATTAGAACATTGTGGATTACACTTGATGAAATGGATTTAATGTGGATCCCGGTAATTCGTAACTGGCGATTGAATGAAAGACATTACGGTGCTTTGCAGGGTTTAAACAAAGCAGAAACAGCAAAAAAATTTGGCGATGATCAGGTAAAAATTTGGCGAAGAAGTTACTCAACACAACCACCTGCATTAGAAAAAACTGATGAAAGATATCCCGGCAAAGATCCACGCTACCAAGATTTAACAGAAGATGAGCTACCATTAACAGAATGCTTAAAAGATACAGTTGCTCGTTTCGTTCCATACTGGGAGCACACAATTTCGAAATCAATAAAAGAAGAGAAGAAATTAATAATTGCTGCACATGGAAACAGTTTACGTGCACTTGTTAAATATTTAGATGATGTTTCCGAAGATGAAATTGTTGGCTTAAATATTCCAACAGGCATTCCATTGGTTTATGAATTGGATGAAAATTTAAACTCTGTTAAAAGTTATTATCTCGGCGATCCCGAAGAAATTAAAAAGGCTGCCGCTGCAGTTGCAGCACAGGGTAAAGCAAAGTAATTCAGTATAAATCATTATGCAATTCTTCCCATCACAATTTACACACTTCGTAAGAAGCCGTTCTACGGTAAGAAATTTTAAAATCTTAATCAGGTTTATAATTGTGCTGGTTATCTTGATCATCATCTACAGCATCCTATTTCACTACATAATGGCTGCAGAAGGTCAAGACTTTAGCTGGATAACAGGATTCTATTGGACGTTAACCGTAATGTCTACACTAGGTTTTGGTGATATAACCTTTCATACTGATTTAGGACGAATCTTTTCTATAGTAGTTTTAGTTTCCGGTGTTTTCTTCTTACTAATTTTATTGCCCTTTACGTTCATACAATTCTTTTACGCACCATGGATGGAAGCTCAGAATGCTTCACGTGCCCCCAGAAAGTTGCCTGAGGGAACCACCGGTCACGTGATAATTACACACTATGGACCGGTAACGAGACATTTAATAAAAAAACTGAAACAGTATAACTATTCTTATGTAGTGCTCTGTCCAGATTTAGAGGAAGCGCTCAAATTATCAGATATGGATGTAAGAGTTGTTGTTGGAGATCTTGACGATCCGGAAACTTATCGCAAGATTTCAATAGAATCGGCCGCAATGGTTGTTACCACGCGAAGCGACATTGTAAACACAAATGTAGTGTCAACAATTAGATCAATTTCTGAGACAGTGCCTATAATTTCTACAGTTACAGATCCTGCATCGATTGATATTTTAGAATTAGCAGGCAGTACTCACGTTCTTCGACTTGATGAAATGATGGGCCAGTTTCTTGCCCGCCGGACTACAGGTGGTAATTCTATGGCACATAAAATCGGGCAATTTGATTCATTGTTAATTGCAGAAGCAAATGTAGCCGGAACTCCATTAGTTGGAAAAACATTAAAGGAGAGTAAGCTTCGTCAATTAACAGGCCTAACAATCTCAGGAGCATGGGATCGTGGTGAATTCAAAACTGCGCGACCTGAAATGAAGATTACACCCAATACAGTTTTAGTGCTTGCGGGTTCTGAACCGGAGATACGCAAGTACGACGAACTATTCTGTATTTATAACACAAACTTGGAACCAGTTGTTGTAATAGGTGGTGGAAAAGTTGGGACAGCAACAAGTCTAGCCTTAGAAAAACGTGAGATCGATTACCGTGTTGTTGAAAGAAATCCTGAGCTAGTTCCGGATGATGATAGATTCATCTTAGGTAATGCTGCAGACCTTGAGATTTTAGAAAAAGCCGGGATTATGAAAGCCCCCACAGCTATTATTACAACACATGATGATGATACAAATATATACTTGGTAATCTATTGCCGGCGTCTTCGACCTGATATCCAGATTATTAGTAGAGCTACACTTGATAGAAACGTAACAACTTTACATAGAGCAGGTGCAGATTTCGTGTTGTCATACGAATCGATGGGCGCTAATACTATGTTTAACCTTCTAAATCGAAGCGATATTTTAATGTTAACAGAAGGATTAGATGTATTTAAAGTTAAACTTCCCTCATCCCTTATAGGTAAGACATTAGCAGAATCTGGAATAAGATCTAAGACTGGTTGCAGTGTTGTTGGTTTAGTTTCAGAGGAAAAAACACAATTCGAGCTCGATCCTTATTCACCACTATCCGCTAATACTGAAATTATTCTAATAGGAAGTATAGCTGATGAAAATCGTTTTCTGGATATTTTTGGAAACAGTTAAAACTTATCTTCAGTTAATTGAATAAATTTAGAACGTTCAAAAATTAGTATGTAGGGGTGTATAAATGACTGAAATAAGCCGAACTATTAAAATTGATGCATCGGTTGAAGAAGTATTTAAGTACGCGTCAGATTATAAAAAATGGCCGGAGTTTTATGAGGGGGTTTCAAACTTTAAACCAATTACCGAAACATCCCGTGGTAATGGAACAAAGTACATTTACAAAGCAAAAATATTCGGGATGAATGCTACTGTAGGTACTGAGGTTACACAATTCAAGGAAAATGAAGGCTGGATTGGAAAATCATTTAAGGGTTTTGGACATAAAACAAAATGGATTTTTAAAAAATCGAATAGGGGAACAGAGTTTACGCACGGTCTCAGTTATACAGTTCCGTGGTATATGGGTGGAAAGTTTAGTGATAAGAAACTATTAAAACCTGAGTGGGAGAAGATAATTGAAAATTCTCTGCAAAATCTAAAGAGAGTTATTGAAGGACAGAATAGTAAGTAAAAGGAAGATATAGAGATTGAATAAAAGAAGCGAGAGGATTTGTCCAGTAGAAAAAGCTGGCTCACTCGATACTAAAATCAGAAGATGGCTGCAAAACCCGCATAAAATTTTAAGGCCATACATAAAAGAAGGAATGACAGTTCTAGATTTGGGCTGCGGTCCCGGCTTTTTTACCGTTGCATTGGCACAAATGGTCGGCAAAAATGGAAAAGTGATTGCAGTTGATTTACAGGAAGGAATGCTGCAAAAGTTAAAAGAAAAAATTATAGGAACAGAATTAGAAAACCATATTACATTGCATAAATGTGAAGAAGATAGAATAGGTTTCAAAGAAAAAGTCGATCTTGTCTTAGCATTCTATGTTGTACACGAGATTCCCGACCAGCAAAATCTTTTTAATGAATTAGAGACTATACTAAAACCAAACGGAAAACTTTTAATTGTAGAACCTCCATTCCACGTTTCTAAAAAAGCATTTGCAGAAACAATTAAAAAAGCAAATACTGCAGGTTTTACTGAAGTTGAAAGACCGAAAGTATTATTTAATAAAGCGGTGGTTTTGAAAAAGAATTAGAAAATTATTCAGGTGCTCAAAATGTACTACAACCACGTCATAAAAAACTTAGAAGACAACGCTTCCACTTTTAAAAGCCTGCTTAAAAATATTTCTGAAGAGCAAGCTAGCTGGAAACTTTCGCTAGAGAAATGGTCTTTACTGGAAATAGTTAATCATCTTTACGATGAAGAGAGAGAAGATTTCAGGCAGCGAATAATGAATATTTTTGAAGATCCAAAAAAAGATTGGGCGCCAATTGCTCCCGCAGAATGGGTAACCAAAAGAGAATATGCTACAAGAGATTTTAAAACTTCACTTAGTAAATTTTTAGAGGAAAGAAAAAAATCTATTGAGTGGTTAAAAAGTTTAAACTCACCAACCTGGAAAGCGGTGCATAATCATCCCAAATTAGGAGAAATGAGTGCAGAGATGTTACTTGCAAACTGGCTTGCCCACGATTACCTGCACATCCGCCAGATAACTTTTATGCATTGGAGTTATTTATCCCACATCACACCTTCAATTAATTTGGATTATGCAGGGAACTGGTAATTTAAAATGAATAAAATAAATTCAAAGGTAGGCCATTTTATCTATGGAAAAAGTTGTCGTATTCGCAGACGTTCAAAATATTTACTACACTACAAAAGAATACCACAATTGTCATTTTGACTATAATGCGTTTTGGGCTAAAGCGACTTCAAATAGAGAAGTTGTGAAAGCGATTGCCTATGCAATTGATAAGGGCGATGAAAAGCAGAAACAATTTCAAAACATACTTTATGGAATTGGCTTTGAAGTTAAACTAAAACCCTTTATTCAGAGAACTGATGGTTCCGCGAAGGGTGATTGGGATGTTGGTATAACGCTTGACGTTATGGAATATGCAAAGAAAGCAAATGTAGTTGTGTTAGCATCCGGAGATGGTGATTTTGACCTACTGGTGAATAAAATAAGGAAAGATTTTGATGTGTCGGTTGAAGTATATGGCGTGGCTCAACTTACAGCTGCATCTTTGATTAATTCAGCATCAAAGTTTGTATCTATTGAAGACGAATTGCTATTGAAAATTACAGGCTAAAGGTAATAGAAATATATGACAATGATGTTAATGTTGTTTTTTTAGTAAGCATAAAACCCATACCAAAATCGAGATCGCATTTCATCACATAATATTAACCACTCGTTACGCTAAAAGTCCTTTCGATCAATTAAAAGCACATTCTAATAATCTAAAGCTCTATTTTTATTCAGATTACAATAAATATTTAGCTGGCGGAGAGAGCATTGAACAACTGGTTTTTTATTCTTTTCTTTTTTACAGTTAAATCTTAAAAAGATTTGCCTTGTCTGATTTTTAGGAAATATACTTTAAAGGAGTTTGAGCAATGCAAAGAAGTAATTTGTTTTTAGTGCTCCCTATTATTCTTTGTTATTTTGTGTTTTCCAGCTGCAATGAAGAAACAAATCCAATCTCTTCAGGAAAGCAGACCTACGAAACTAGTTACGGAACTGCGACACAGGTGGATAATTATCCTTTATTTGCTCTTGATTATTCAGCTGATTACAATTTTGAAGAGTACTTGCAGACAGGTATTATTCCAGGCTATGTTCCCAGCAAATCAGCTAATAAAGATTTTTCTTGTACCTGTTTCTCAGCCTTTGGGGAAGACAGCCGTTTGTTAGCTCGCAATTACGATTGGGACACACCGTCTTCATATTTTATCATATTAACTGATCCTCCTAACTCATATTCATCTATCTCTACCGTAGATCTCAGTTTTTTTAATTATGATCATGAAAAATCTCCTGCATCACCCGAAAATCAAAATACTATACGAACACTACCCTATTTCCCATTTGATGGTATGAATGAAAAAGGGGTGGCTATTGGAATGAACGCTGTTCCCTATGCACAGTCTCCTTACGATGCTTCCAAAATTACTATTGGTGAGTTGCAGCTTATCCGGCTTGTTTTGGATTATGCTAGTTCAACACAGCAAGCGATTAATTTAATTCAGCAGTATAATATCAACATGGAAAATCCTCCGATTCACTATCTCATTGCTGATTCTTCGGGGTCACTCTGCAATTATAGAATTTGTGAATGGTAACATGGAAATAATGAACAATCCAGAACCATGGCAGGTAACCACTAATTTTGTAATCACTGGATTAAACAATCCGCAAAATGCTCCTTGCTGGAGATACATAACTGCATACGAAACTTTAGACAATCAAAATGGTGTGCTCTCCATGCAAAAAGCTTCCAATCTTCTAAAGGATGTTTCTGTATCATCGACACGCTGGTCGGTAGTATTCAATTTAAAGGAGGAACAACTACAAATTGCTATGGGTCGCAATTATCAAAACCTACATTATTTCGAAGTTCCCTAAATATATCCCTGAATTGAGTGTACGTTTCATCACCCGAAATTAACCATTCGTATTCCCAAAAATCCTTTCAATTAATTAGATGCACTTACTATTAATCCAAAGTTCTATCTTTGCTCAAATTACAATTATTAATTAGCAGGTGGAGAGAGTAATGAAAAAATTATTAGTAATTCTTTTCCTTCTTTGCAATATTTCTATCCTACCACAATCAAGTGACATAACACAAACAGATGATGAAATTAACAAGCTAATATTTTCAGGCGAATGGCTTGAAGCCAAATCAATAATCGAACAGCAGATACGGATGAATCCAGATCATCCAAAATACTATTTTATGAAGGCTTATATGTATTATCTCTCCCGCTATTTTGCGGATACAGGAATGACCAGAGACTCTACAATAAATACAGTCCACTACTACGCACGAACTGCGATTAAAAAAGCAGAACTAATGGAACAGACAAACGAAATTAAATTTTACACCGGATGTGCATACGGCTATCTTGCACGTGCTCACGGAATGCGGCAGGAATGGTGGTCGGCTTACTGGGCTGCCAGCGACTGCGAAAATTACCTTGAAGCAGTTATCAAAGAAGATCCTGAAATTTACGATGCATATTTTGAGCTTGGTGTGATTAATTACTACCCTTCTGTTGCTGTCACAGGTTTTACAAGTTTTTTGGCCTGGCTCGGTGGAATGTCAGGCGATCGAACTTTGGGTTTAAAATACTTACATGATGTTGCTGAGAACGGACACTTGTTCAAAGCAGAAGCTTTAGTAGCATTGGGAATAATTTATAATGGTTTTGAAAATGATCTACCTGCTTCGCGTGAGTATTACAGCAGACTATTGGAAATGCATCCCGAAAATAATTTGTCAGCAATTCAAATGCAGAGAATTGATTTCACTCTTTTAATTGATGAAAAAGGTGTTGAGTATTTTACACAAAATTTTGAGACACTAAAGGATGAATACAATGTTGATGATCCGACAGATTTAAATATTTTGGGTTACTATTTAATTAACAGTCAGCGTTTAGATGATGCGCTGGCAATATTTTTATTTAATATTGAATTGTATCCTGCTGTTGCGAACTGTTACGACAGCCTTGCAGAATGCTACCTGAATAGAAATGAAAATGAAAATGCAATAAAATATTACAAAATTGCTTATGAAAAACTTCCTGCAGATACAACTGCAGACGAAGAGTTTAAGGAATTTCTGAAAACAAATATTCAAGACAGGCTGGAAGAATTGGGTTCGAAGATTAATTCTTAAAGAATTCATTCTATGCGATTTTTTAATCGCGGTCACTAATTATTTAGTGAGTGTTTTCAATATGCTGCAATTGTTCGGAATTCATCACTAGGGAAAAATTAATATTGCAAGAAACATCACAAGAATTTTCCTTGTAAAGAAAATTTCATATTTTCTGATATACTTTTTGTTAAAAAATTGTTAATAAATTAATTTTAGGAAAGTATTTTATGTCTTACAATATCAATTATACCGATGAATTCGAATATGTTAAAGCTGTAATCAATGGTAAATGGCCTGAAAATTCCGCAGAAATGCACAAGAGTATCCTAGCTTCGTGCAAGGGTCATGCCATCCCAAAATTATTGATTGATGTTGAAGGTCTAGAAGACAATCCAACACCTCTACAGGACTTTAACACAATTAAGCTGATGCAGAAGCTTGGATATGAAAAAATCCATAAAATTGCTGTATATGATAAATTAAAAAACAAAAACGCAAATGATATATTCGAAGGATTGGCTTTCAATACAAATTTAAAAATGCGTTTTTTTTATAATGAACAAGATGCATTGAACTTTCTTTTAAATAAATAAACTCTGCTCAAGCATTAATGAACACCAATGTAAGTTTAGGGGTACTACAACCCCTGAAACAACTTTTAGTGTATGAGATACAATCGCAGTGAAAATCACTTTATAAACACAAAACAGCACTAATTTCTACTAAGTACAAAGATTCGTTTCTCATTCATCGCATAAAAATAGACTTGATTTTATAGTTTCCAATAAGCATCTTTTTACACAGTTTTAAACGATTAATGCATCTCGGAGTTTTCTTATGCTGAAAAAAATATTCCTTATTTCTGCTGCTCTCCTTTTTTCATTCACTTCATTGAACGCACAGACAGTTATTGCTAAATACGCCGGCGAATTTATGGCATTAGGTGTTGGCGGAAGAGCTCTTGGTATGGGCGGTGCATTTACAGGTATTGCAAACGATGTAACCGCAGGTTATTACAATCCAGCTGGATTGGCAAATGTAAATTATCCACAACTTGCTCTTATGCACTCTGAGCAATTTGGCAATCTTGTTAATTACGATTACGGTGCAGTAGCAATTCCTTTTCAGGAAGATATGAGCTTCGGATTAAGTGTGATGAGATTAGCTGTTGATGGAATTCCAGATACTCGTAATGCATTAATTGATGGGCAAACAGGTGCGTTAATAAATGATATTAATAATATTTATGCACGTTTGGATTATTCCAGAATAACTGAGTTCAGTAACCAAGATTGGGCATTCTATTTGACATTTGCAAAGAGGCAGTGGGATAATTTTTACTGGGGCGCAAATATAAAAATTATCAGACGGGATATAGCAGAATTTGGGGCAACCGGAATTGGATTTGATATCGGTGCTTTCTGGATTCCAATTGAGAATCTTTCTGTGGGTGCAAATCTGCAGGATGCAACTACAACACTTGTTGCATGGAATACCGGTAGAAATGAATTAATTTCACCCACTTTAAAATTAGGCAGCTCTTATAAATTAACTGGAATACTCGGTGGTTATATTATGCCCGCAGTAGATTTTGATGTTAGGTTTGAAAATCGCCAGTTTGCATCGCAGTTTAATGTGGGTCCTGTTAGTTTTGATATGCACGCAGGTTTAGAATGGAACATACAAGATTTGGTATATATAAGAGGGGGTTACAGCGATGTTAAGCAGTTTACAGTTGGAGCAGGAATAAAACTTCCAAAATTAAATATTGATTATTCATTTGCACGTTTCAGCCAATCCGAGCTTGACAGACTGCCTGATTCACATAGAATTTCGCTTATACTTACTTTAGAAGAGCCAAGATTTTTAAGAGACGGAATTTAGGAATTGTTTTTATTGATTAATCTATTAAGTGTATTAATTAGCAGTGAATTGTCAACAGGTTTTGTAAGATAAACATCAATACCAGCTTCTCTGGCTTTAATTCTATCCACTCCATAAACATTTGCCGATAAACAAACCACAGGAAGTTCTTTGAATTGCGATTTCTTTCTTAATTCTTTTATTATATCTACTCCGTTGGCACCGTTCTTTAAGGTAACATCCATTATAACAGCATCATATTCTTTTTGATTCAGCTGATCAAAAAAAGATTGTTCAGAATCGCAGATGTCAATTTCAAATTTATTTCTTAAAACCAATTGAAGAAGTTTCTGATTTTCAATATCATCTTCAGTAATCAGCAGCCTTGGCTTCGAGTTTTTGTTAATCATTTCTAGTTCAATAATTTTTTGTGTTAGAAGTTTCATAACTAAAAAAATAATCATCCCAAGTTAGAATTATTATTATTCAAATCCTTTTGATGATATAAAAAAAAATAAAATTATTAATTGAAAAGAGAATAAACTATTCCGATGAGCTTAGCAATGGATCAATTACTGTTGTATAATGAGACTTGGGGACATAACCTGTAAATTTATCAACTACATCACCATCCCGATCTATAATAAAAGATGTTGGAATTCCACGAATGTTCCCATAAGCCTGCACTACTTCCATTGTTCCCAAAACAATTGGATAGTTAATTCCATATTGATCAATGAATTGTTTAAGATTTCTTTGTGTGTAAGGCTGGTCTAATGAAATCCCTATGATTACTAATTCATCCTCATGTTCAGTTTGCAACTCAACTAATTCAGGAATAGCCATTCTGCAAGGCCCGCACCACGTTGCCCAAAAATCTACAATAATAATCTTACCGAGATAATCTGAGAGTCTGATAATTTCACCATCAAGAGTACTCAACTGAAAATCGGGCGCTTTATTACCATCTTCAAAATATGCTGATGTTCTAATATCAAAACCAAGCACAAATAAAGCAAGCAAAGATATTGTAAAAAATTTATTCAAATTTTCTCCACGGATTATTTGGATCAATTGCTATTTGCTTCAACATTTTTATGATCATAATTTGTCGGATAAGGTCCTTCTGATGGTGTTTCGCGAGTATTATTTACTATAAAAAATATGATTAGAGCTATTACAATTATAACCGTCCAGATGGTGCTTTTGTGCTTTGGATCAATAAGATGTTTTTTCTCTTTCACAGACTGCTGCTGCTTTCCAAATTGTCTTTCTTTTGATTTTTTCTGTTTTTTAGCCATTACTTTCTTACTTCAATTTAACTTAGGATTTATTACAGTAGCAAAGTTAAAAATTAACAATGAATTTATCTTAATGTTATTTGAATATTTAGTTAATGCTAAAACTGGCAAACAATATAAGATAAGTTTAAATGTATATATTCAATCTCGATATTTTTTTTGAAAATAGTTGGAAACAAACTTATAGACAGGATTAGTCAATTCAATGCAGCTTCTCACCCATTTGTCTAAGTCCTTTTTAGTATCAACATCAATCAATTCATTTAACAATTTTGATTGAAGATTTAAGGAATTAATTTTTTCTAAGGTTTTTTGTGTTACTGTTGATGTGCTCCATTCAATTCCTTCAAAAATTTCCGGGTAAAAATTATTCATCCCCAATAAATAGTATCCTCCATCAGAAGAAGGACCTAAAACACAATCGTAATTGTTTAAAGTTGAAAAAGCTTTTTCAATTATTTCTGTAGAAATATCGGGTATATCAGTTCCGATTATTATTGCTTTAGTGTAACCTTCACTAAAACATTTTTTAAATGATACAGACATTCGCCTTCCCAAATCGCTATCAATTTGCGGTCTAACTATAAATTTTTTTTTTGCCCATTCATATACTTTTTTAACTTCTTTTTCTCCAACACAAAAAATAAAAGGTTTTAAAGTGTTACTATTTATTTTTAATACTTCAGAAAAAATATGTTCTGCACAAACTCTATAAAACTCTGTTGCAAACTCTTCACCCAAATCTTTTGCAAGACGTGTTTTTACAAAACCCTTATCTGGGAATTTTGCAAAAATTATAATAGCACATTCGTTACTCATCTTAATCTCTAAATATTTGGACAAAAATTGTTTTTAAAATTATTAGGCTTGCCATAACAGAACCTTTAATTGTACCTGTAACTTTAGATTTACCTATTCTCTTGCGATAGCTGACAGGAACTTCCAGGATATTATATTTATTCTTTGCCGCTTTAATCTGCATTTCAACTGTCCAGCCAAACCATTTGTCTTTCATATTTAATTGAAGAAGTTTATCAAACTTAATTGCACGAAACGGACCGAGATCTGTGTATTTAACTTTCCAAAATATCTTTATTAAAAAACCTGCTATTAAACTTCCTATTCTGGATTGAAGAGGTAAAGCTCCCTTTTCTCTGTTACCTAAAACTCTGCTGCCAAGTACAAAATCATAATTTTCCTTTTCGATCGGTTCAACTAACAGGTTTAGTTCATTCGGATAATCGCTATAATCTCCGTCTAAAAAAACCACAATCTCAAAGTCTTTACCCTGTAAATAATCAATTCCATTAAGGCAGGCTGCACCGTAGCCCATAACTGATTCGTGTAGCACTGTAGCACCGGCATTTTCAGCAGCTTTAACAGTTCCATCCGATGAGCAATTATTTACGACAACAATTTCTGTAATTTCTTTTGGTATATCTTCAATCACTTTTGCAATTGATTGTTCTTCATTGTAGGCAGGTATTATAACAGCAATTTTCATAATTAATTAGCGACAATCCTTTAAGTTAAATGCTTAATATTTATCAATATTATTATAATACTAATCATTATACTATTCGGATAAAAAGATTACAAAAAATAAAATTTTCAAGTAATATTTACTCTTCGATATTTTCAATCAGATAAGTTTACACAGCTAGACGGCCATGGTACATATTATATCGTAACAACTAAGGTAAAAATAAATACCATAAAAATGTAAGAATACAACATTTGTAAATGCATTAAATGAATTCAATGACTGCAAACATAAAGACTATTGAATTCTTTGCCATTTTAGTAATTCTTTCATCGGTTAAGCAAGTAATAAATAAGGGGGAACGGACAAAACAGATTTAATAGAATGAATATAGCTTATAATAGTTGGTATGATAGTTGTTTTTGAAACAAATGCAATTAATTTGTGCTGGTTGAGTCGAGATATACTGCAAAATCGGCACTCCATTTTTGTTTGATAAGCCCGAACAAATATTCCTATATTTGGCAACTAATTTTAAATAAGAAATTAATAGAGGACATAGATGTTAACAACAAAAAATTCTCTTGAGAAAACGGGGAATAAACTTATTGATGCCCCAGATTTGATAAAAGATGGATTGGAAGAGGAGCTCGATAGTTATACACGTTCTGCGGTAAGCAACATCAGGTTTAACGTTGTTATTAAGCCTGCAATCATTTCCCTTGTAGCACTAATCGTTTCTTTCTTTCTAGATGTTTCAACAGTTCCGTTATTAGGTGATATAACTTTTGATCTTGCACGAAATCTTTTCCCTGGCTGGGAAGCACCAATAGAAACTTTTGAACCATTTAGCTTTTGGTGGTTACCGATATTTGCTTATGCACTGTTTATTTTCATATCTTATCTTGCATACAACAAACTTAAAATAGAGATAATCAGAACACCGGCTTCTGAGACAATAGACAGGTTAATAGAAGCATCGGCCAGTGTAATAGACTCAATTGCTACCGCACTCCCATTGATCGGTGCAGCAATTCTTTTAATTAGTATTACACTTGGGGAGGAAATCTTTTTAGGATTATCTGTTCCGTTCGAAATTAAAGCATTGATAGTTCTTGCAATTGGTAAGTTATTTATTCCTGTGTTAGATCAGCTTGGTGTTGAATTTCAAAATGTGGTAAATCATGTCAGAGATATTCGCGATAAATATTTCTCACGAATCCAAATAGAAAGTTCCAAGAGCCTCTTAAAGCAGGTTAACCAAAGTGGATTGGGGTCTACAGCCCAAATG
>JABDPB010000118.1 GCA_013042995.1 Ignavibacteriaceae bacterium
TTGAACCACTATTAATTGTAAAAATCGTAAAGTCATCATATCCTCCCTGCTGGTCGTTCATAAAAACTCGTATGTCAGCAGGGATTTCATTTGGCACAATAAAATCACTCCAACCGTCGCCATCGAGGTCACCGGCATAAGTGCCATAAGTTTGAATCCAGCCTTCGCTAAGCTGCCGTACATTAATTGTTTGAGTGCGTGTTAAATTCATCGTGCCTGGTAGAGTTCTTATCCAAAAATTCCACGCAAAACCTGACGGAAGAAAGTTACCCTCTTTGTCTTTTATTCCTTTCGATAAAGAAACCGTAATCCATTCACCGTAAAAAAAGTTTTTATCTGGATCGAAATGGAGTGTCGTTGAGTCGTTTGAGATAGAA
This sequence comes from Ignavibacteriaceae bacterium, assembly GCA_013042995.1. GTDB lineage: Bacteria > Bacteroidota > Ignavibacteria > Ignavibacteriales > Ignavibacteriaceae > IGN2. Next base: position 378 of record JABDPB010000118.1, read on the forward strand.
ATTGTACCTTTGTGAACACCCGACCATCTACCCCATACCTGAAATGTAGTATCATTGATAGAATTAATATCAAATGAACTGTTAAAATTAATTGCAATTTCCGTTTCAGGAAGCGAACTCATAGACTGGGTTGCAGGCAGAATGTCGTTGACCGAAAATTCACCTTGTGCCACTATTGACAAGTTTAGAAGTATGACAGCTAAAGCTATAAAGTATATTCTCATTTTCTCTCTCTTATTTTTGACACAGAATATAACCCATTTATTTTTGAAATAAACATGACTAAAATAGTTCTTCGCTTAGAAGCCCATTTAGCTTTGAAAGCGATTATTTTTAATTTTAATCTGTAAATAATTTTATTTAGTGAAATCTGCAGGAACAAATATGAATAATTCAGTTATACCATTGCTCGTGGTTTTTAGTTTTTTCTTTTCAATATCAATTTTATCACAGGATGAAACAGACAAAGGAATTTTTGTACAAGAAAAGGATGGTTACTATCAAAATGAAATATTAAAAAGTGTAGAAGATTTTGCAGAACCCAAAGAGAAAAAGAAAAAATTATTTAAACTTGATTTTTATGGAATGGATCTGCCAAAATCAAAAGATGAGTTTACAAGTTACTGGTTTAACGAGCCTGTTTCGCAAGGAAGAACAGGAACATGCTGGTGTTTTTCAACTACTTCATTTTTTGAATCAGAAGTTTACAGGCTGCATGGAAAGAAAGTAAAACTTTCAGAAATGTACACGGCTTATTGGGAGTATGTAGAAAAAGCAAAAAGATTTATTAAAGAACGTGGCAGTTCTGCATTTGCAGAAGGTTCGGAAGCGAATGCTGTCCCGAGAATATGGAAATTGTACGGCATCGTTCCAATCGAAGCTTACACCGGTTTGCAGCCCGGGCAAAAGTTTCACGATCATAAAGCCATGTTTAAAGAAATGAAGAAATATCTGAAAAGCATTCAATCCACAAATGCGTGGAACGAGGAAGAAGCAATTACAGTTATCAAATCAATTTTAAATCATTATATAGGTGAGCCGCCTTCCGAGTTTTATTTTGAAAGTAAAAAATATTCCCCGAATGAATTCCTGAACGAATATATTCAATTAAATCTTGATGATTACGTTGATATACTTTCCTACATGCAGCAGCCTTACTATCAGCAGGTTGAATATGAAGTTCCTGATAATTGGTGGCACAGCGATATCTACTACAATGTTCCTCTAAATGCTTTTATGGATGCACTTAAAAATGCAATCCGAAATGGTTACACTATGACTATCGGTGGAGATGTTTCTGAAGCTGGGTATGATTCCTGGAACAAAGTGGGAGTAATTCCTACATTTGATATTCCATCTGAATACATTGATGAAAGTGCAAGACAGTTCCGTTTTAGCAACAAAACTACAACTGATGATCATGGTATTCATTTAGTGGGCTATATAGAAAAAGATGGAGTTGATTGGTATTTAATAAAAGATTCAGGTTCTGGTTCGCGGAATATTGGTGACAAGGGATTTTACTTTTATCATGAAGATTATATTAAGCTAAAGATTATGGATTTTATGGTTCATAAAGATGCGGTTGAAAACATTTTAAAGAAGTTTAAAGAACAGATTAAGTAAAATTTATCATGCTGAACTTGATTCAGCATCTCAAGAAATAATTTAAAGATCCCGAAACAAGTTCTGGATGACTATAAAAGAGATTACTCCTGCGGCTCCATTCCGTAACCTGCCCACTCCTCTTTTGCAGGACCATAAACGCCAGGTACTTTTAATCCTGCAAGTCTCATTACAACAGTTAGCTGTGCACGATGATGGATTTGATGCGTAACCAGTACTCCTAATGTTTTTCCCCTTGCCCACTTTTGTCCATACATATCATCTTCAATCTTAAGACTTTCATTGTTCCATTTTTCAGAAATCTCTTTCAACATTTCATCGGATGTTCTTTTATATTCATTAATTATTTCTTTGGTAGTTGAAGGGACGGGTGCATTTTCATCGACAGATTCGAATGTTAAACCTGTTCGATGAGACATTTCGCTAACTGAAATTACAATGTGCCAGGCAAGTCTGCCTACAGTACGAATATCATCACTAAATTTTTTAGAAAGTGATTCATCGGTAAGATTGTTAAATACTTTTATCGTTGAATCTGATTCATATTTCCAATTCTCTATGAAATCAGATAATCTATAATACATAATTGCATCTTTTAGGTCTTGTTGATTTATTCAATTCAAGTTCGTTAGAATCTCTTTTAGCTTAGTAACGTTTTCACTCCAATCTTTTTGCTTTGATCTTTCCCTTTCAACAACATCTTCAGGAGCGTTGTTCACAAACTTTTCATTCGAAAGTTTTTTTTCAATTCCTGCAAGTGAACTTTCCAACCGTGTAATTTCTTTTTGAAGTCTTTTCCTTTCAACATTCAGATCAATTAGCCCTTCGAGCGGAACATAAATTTCAGATGATTTAACAACCGCTGAAGCGCAAGCTTTTGGTTTTTCTATTTTTTCTCCAAAGGAAAGCTCTTCAACCTTTGCAAGTTTTTTAATGTATTCAACCTGATGATTTTGTACCTCACTGGATTTCATTCGTACAGTTATTTTTTTTGATGGTGGAATGTTCATCTCACCGCGTATATTTCTGAGCGCGGTTACAACATTCTGCACAGTTTCCATTTCAGCATCTGCAGAGGGTTTGATTAAAGATTTATCTGCCTTGGGATATTCTGAAATTGATATACTTTCACCATCTCTTCTCTTATGAGTTAATTGCCACAATTCTTCTGTTATAAAAGGCATAAAGGGATGAACAATCTTCAACAGTCCCTCAAAAATTGAAAGTGCTCTCGTTAAAACTGCAGATTTTAATTCTTCATCTTCTGCATAAAGCCTGCTTTTAATCATTTCCACATACCAATCGCAAAAGTCATTCCACACAAATGAGTAAATTATTTTTGTTGCGTTATTTACTTCAAAATTTTTATAAGCTTCATCCAAATTCTTTAATGTTTCATTGCATCTTGAAATTATCCATTCATCTGCAAAATCTTTGTGAGCATCTTTTAATTTTTCATCAACAGAAATGTTCTCAGCATTCATCAATAGAAATCTTCCTGCATTCCATATTTTATTTGCAAAGTTTCTGCCGTGCTCACATTCATCAGTACTAAACAAAACATCCTGCCCAAGCGGAGCTAAATAAAGTGCAGTAAATCGCAATGCATCCGCGCCATAATCTCGAATCACATCCAGCGGATCAGGAGAGTTGCCGAGAGATTTGCTCATCTTCCTGCCCTGTATATCGCGGATAACACTGGTAAAATAAACATCGCTGAATGGAATATCTTTTTTAAAATACATTCCAGCAATTATCATTCTTGCAACCCAAAAGAAAATAATATCGGGCGCTGTTACAAGAGTGTTAGTTGGATAGTAATAATCCTGCTCTTTTTTTGTTGGAAAGATTGCATGTGCCCACAACCAACTCGAAGCCCATGTATCTAATACATCTTCATCCTGAATCCAGTTGTCTAAATCATTTGGTGGTTCAACTGTGCAATATACTTGATTAGTCTTTTTATGATACCAAACCGGTATTCGGTGACCCCACCAAAGCTGTCGCGATATGCACCAGTCTTTTATATTATTCATCCAATGAAAGAAAGTTTTTTCCCAATGCTGCGGATAAAATTTTATTTTACCATCTTTTACAGCATCAATCGCAGGCTTAGCCAGCTCATCCATTTTCATAAACCATTGCTCTGAGAGATATGGCTCGATGGGAACGTTGCCCCGTTCAGAATATCCAACCTTATTTTGATAGTCTTCAATTTTTTCAACTAGATTATTATCTTCAAACCACTGGACTACTCTCTTTCTTGCATCATATCTATCAAGATTTCTAAAACTTTCCGGAACATTATCGTTGGTCGAAGCATCATCCTTAAAGATATTAACTATCTCAAGCTTGTGCCGCGTTCCCATATCGTAGTCGTTAATATCGTGAGCTGGAGTTACCTTTACTGCGCCAGTTCCAAATTCCATATCAACATATTCATCTGCAAAAATTGGAATTTCTCTTTCCGCAATAGGCAGCTTGACTTTTTTGCCAATCAAGTGTTTGTATCTTTCATCATTCGGATTAAATGCAACACCTGTATCACCTAGCATCGTTTCAGGACGTGTGGTTGCAACTATGATATGTTCATCAGAATCCATAACAGGATACCTGAAATACCAAAGCTTTCCATTTACTGTTTTGTAAAGAACTTCTTCATCTGAAATTGCAGACTTGTTTGCAGGATCCCAGTTTACCATTCGGTAACCGCGGTATATTTTTCTGTCATTGTAAAGTTCAACGAATGCTTTTATAACTTCGCGGTAATAATCATCATCCATTGTAAAGCGCTCGCGTTCCCAATCACAGCTTACACCAAGTTTTTTAAGCTGTTGAATTATTATTCCGCCGTACTGTTCTTTCCACTGCCAGCAATGCTTTAAAAATTCTTCTCTGCCTATATCGTATTTACTTATTCCTTTTTCTACTAAGAATTTTGTTACTTTTGTTTCCGTTGCGATAGATGCATGATCTGTTCCCGGAACCCAGCAGGTATTGTAGCCCTGCATCCGCTTTAAGCGAATGAATACATCCTGAATTGTGTTATTAAGTATGTGTCCCATTGTAAGCATACCTGTTACGTTTGGCGGTGGAATGGCTATTGTAAACGGTGGTTTTTCGTTTGGCTCAGAGCTGAAAATCTTTTTATCAAGCCAGTATTTGTGCCATTTATCCTCTGTTTTTGAAGGATCGTATGTTTTAGGGATTTCTTTTTGTTTATTAGTCATTTATTATTTGAAAAGCTAATTGTGAGTGGCAAATATAAATAAAAAAGAATAGTGGATGATTCAATCCTCAATCAAATAAAGATAGTTAGGGATTTTAACCTGTATTCCATGGTAATCACCTTTAAGATCGCTCCACTGGTCGCCCACTGTTGCAACAATTTCATAGCCTTTTTCTATTAATTCTTTCCGTTTGGAGCTTTTAAACTCCGTGGCTGAAAGTTCGTATTCGTGTTCTCTTTGTGTAATTAATGTATCGAAAGTTGTGTAGCCCTCATTTATCAGATTTTTATATGTTACTTCGTATTCGGGAATGTTTCTGCCTGTTAGAAAAATTATTTTTGCTCCCCTAGAAAGCAGGTGATCATAAAGATCCTTTACGTGCTGAATTGCTGGAGCTTTTAGTTCTTTGTTCCATTGCTTGTTCATTTCATAAATATATCCAAATCCCATCAGCTCAGCTAAACCGTAATTATCTAATACTGTTTCATCAACATCAAAAATAACAACTGAGTTTTCTTTAATCGCTACTTCATCAAATTTCTTTTTGGCAGCTTCAATAACTGCGTTTAGTTCCTCATCGTACTTGCCTGATTCGTAATATCGTTTCACTTCCTCTCTGGCTGTAGAAAGGTTAACAGGTCTTTGGGTTCCACAGGAAAGTAAAAATAAGGTTAGTGTAATTGTAATGTAGAAATAGATTTTCATTTTTAATTTCCAAAAAAGTATAACAATGGTCGCTCTAGTCGTTTCGCCCATTCTGATTCATTATGCTCTGCACCTGGTGCATAAAAATAATCAATATCAGTTCCGATTATATAACCAAGCTGTGTGAGTTTGCAGAACATTTTCTGCCCTCTAAGCAAACCGTCTTCACCGTGATCAATATAAAATTTTATATGTTTTTTTTCTCCTTCGTATTCATCAATGGTTTTAAATATTTTCTCATCGTTGTAATAGAAAGAGCTGGACATACATCCTGCCATTCCAAAAACCTCTGTATGTTTCCACGCAGCTAAAAATGAAATCAACCCTCCCATAGATGAGCCGATGATTGCTGTGTGTTGCTTATCGCTTAACGTTCTGTAATTAGAATCAACAAAAGATTTTAATTCTTCAACTAAAAATTTTAAATATTTTTTTCCTTTTTCAGAATCACTGTACTCTTCCAAACGATCATCTGAATTATAGATTCCAACGACTATAATTTCTTTCATTTTATATTCACTAATCAATCGTGTTAATGTTTCATCTACCTGCCAGTCCTTGCCAGCGTACGCTGTTTTTGGATCAATTAAATTTTGTCCATCGTGCATATAAAGAACAGGATATTGCCTGTCCTTACTATTGTTATATCCCGGTGGAAGCCATACAAAAAAATCGCGCTTGCTCTCTAAGTTGTGTGAATAACTTTCGCGATGATACTGAACATTTCCGATTACTGCTTCGGAGTCTGTTCTTTTTTTTCTTAAAAATTTTCTTCTTCTTTTAAAGAATAGCATTTATAGTACTGAGTTTTTTATATAAGTGAAAGAGTAAAAATAACAATCAGGAGTGTTTATTTGAAGAAATTTACACTATTGTTGGATATAATTTTCCTGTAAAAACTGCTGAAATAATGGATTATTGTTGCAATTTTACGGATTTTAGTAATTCATATTCTGAAAATTTTAAACGGAGCTGTGAGCATTTATGGCAACTATTAAACCCTTCAAAGCACTGCGCCCCAAAAATGAAATTGCACCGACAGTTGCAAGTGTTCCTTATGATGTTGTAAATAGAGAAGAAGCTAAGGCGCTTGCTGGAGCTAACAAACTTTCGTTTTTACACGTAACAAGATCAGAAATAGATTTACCCGATGATGTTAGTCCCTATGCAAAAGAAGTTTACACAAAAGCAAAAGAAAATTTAAATGAGTTGAGAGTGTCTGCTCCGCTTATAGTTGATGACAAACCGCATTTTTATTTATATCGTTTAATAATGGATGGAAGATCGCAAGTAGGACTTGCCGCAACTTTTGCTGTGGATGATTATGACAACAATATAATTTTGAAGCACGAAAAAACTCGTAAAGTAAAAGAAGACGATAGAACGAATCATATTGTAAATACAGAAACCCAAACGGGGATTGTTTTTTTAACTTACAGGGGAACGGATACAATTAATAAAATTATTGAAGAAACAATTTCAAAACAATCTCCCGAATATGATTTTGCATCGCCTGACGGAATTCAGCATACAGTTTGGATTTTACCAGATGAGCACAACAAGACTTTTGTAGATCAGTTTGCAAAGATTAATCAGATTTATGTTGCAGATGGTCATCATCGTGCAAAAAGTGCAAGCAGAGCAAGAGAAGAAAAAAGGAAAGCAAATCCTAACCACAACGGAAGTGAAGAATACAATTATTTTATCGCAGTAGTTTTCCCTGGTGATCAATTAAAAATCTTACCATATAACCGTATGGTTTTCGATTTAAATCGTTTTAGTAAAAATGATTTTTTAAATGAAATAAATGAAAAGTTTGAAGTTGAAAAAACATCAGAAAAAGAACCAAAAGAAAAAAATAATTTTTGCATGTATTTAGACAGGCAATGGTATCATTTAAAGACAAGGGATTCTGTTTTAGCAAGCCTGTCGTTAACAAAATCAGTTGGTGAAAAACTTGATGTGAGCATATTGCAAAACTTTTTGCTTCATCCGGTACTTGGAATTGAAGATCCGCGCACAAGTGATAGAATTGATTTCATAGGCGGAATACGAGGTACAAAAGAGCTTGAAAAATTAGTTGATTCAGGTAAAGCTGCTGTGGCTTTTTCGCTTTACCCGGTATCGGTACAAGATTTAATGAAAATTTCTGATGCCGGCGAAATTATGCCGCCCAAATCTACCTGGTTTGAACCAAAATTAAGAGATGGATTATTAACTCATTTAATCTAAATAGAACAAGCATTTAAAGAGGAAAATATAATGGAAAAAAGAATTTATAATTTCAGTGCTGGCCCGGCAATTCTTCCGGAAGAAGTTTTAAAAGAAGCACAGGAAAATTTAATGGCTTTGCCTGGAGTCGGAATGTCCATTTTGGAAATTAGCCACAGATCAAAAACTTTTGATGATATTATCAATCAAACAAAAGCTGATATTAAAAAACTTCTTAACATAAGCGATGATTATGCAATACTTTTTTTGCAGGGCGGTGCAAGTTTGCAGTTTTCCATGGTACCGATGAATATTATGCCGCCAAAGAATAGAGCAGATTATATCAATACAGGTGCTTGGTCAAAAAAAGCGATTAAAGAGGCTAAAAGGGTCGGTGATGTTAATGTTGCTGCTTCAAGTGAAGAAACAGTATTTAACAGAATTCCAAAACAGGAAGAATTAAAGTTAGATTCCGATGCTGCTTATGTTCACTTTACATCAAACAATACAATTTACGGAACTCAGTGGCAGAATGAGCCGGAAGCTGGAAGCCTTCCGCTAGTGTGTGATGCTTCATCGGATATTCTCTGCAGAAAAGTTGATGTTAGTAAGTATGGAATTATTTATGCTGGCGCACAAAAAAATATGGGTCCTTCAGGCGTAACAATGGTAATATTCAGAAAAGACTTGCTTGAAAGAAGTTCAGATGCTTTACCAACGATGCTTAACTATAATACTCACGTTGAAAAAGATTCTATGTTCAACACACCAAACACTTTTGGAATTTATATAATTGGTCTTGTTGCAAAGTGGATTGTAAATATGGGTGGATTGGATAAAATGTATGAACAGAATAAACAAAAAGCCAAGCTACTTTACAATTTTATAGATTCAAGCAGTGGATATTATAAAGGACATGCAGAAAAAGACAGCCGTTCTTTTATGAATGTTACATTCAACCTAAGCACAGAAGAGCTCGAAAAGAAATTAATTGCTGAAGCTCTGGCTGCTGGTTTCAGCGGATTGAAAGGACATAGATCCGTTGGTGGTCTGCGTGCATCAATATATAATGCATTCCCCACAAAAGGTGTAGAAGATCTTGTTTCATTTATGAAGGATTTTCAGCAGAAGAACGGATAATAAATTATTAATGTCATTGCGGGCAAAGCGAAGCCATCTCCTTCACAGATTCTTCGCTGCGCTCAAAATTAATAATAAACCAAAATGAAAAAACAATTTGTAATAGTTTTAATATTGATTGCAATTTCTTCCTGTGGGAAAAAAGAAGAGGTAAAATTTGAAGCCTTCAGCCCTGAAGCATTTGCTTATGATTTGGGCGATAGCTGGGAAGTAAATGCTACGGTTAACGTAAGAGGATTTAAAGGTATTTTAGCTGAGGATGAAGTATCCGCATCATTGGATTTTTCAGTTGATTTTGTAAATCCTGATGGTGAAATTTCAAAGAATATATTTAATGACTCGAGAGAAGTTAGAGAGATAGAAATAAATTACCTACAACTTGAATCACAGTTTGAACTTGATTCAACTTACGTGGAGGGAATTTATACAATTATCTTTAATATAAAAGATAATAATACTGGAAATTCAACCTCCGTAGAAGTTGAGGTTAAATTAGAAAAGTAAATAACTGTTTATTCAAATTCTTCAGGAGGGATAAGTTTTCTGCCGGCAAAACCGCTGCTGGCTTCATGGTAATAAAGAATTTCATCCTCGTCACTTTTCCAGCAGAGAAAAACTTCTTTACCATCAATCATTGCAGGAAAATCAACTAAGCCGATTGTAAAATTCCAATCTTTAAAGTAGCAGCCTATTTCTTCCAGCTCGAGCATAAATTTCTCGATATCATCAGCCATTTTTTTTATTTGCGGATCCTCTTCAACAGCAGTTCCAATTTCATCAGCAATTAACCTCATTTCTCTACTTGTATCAAGTATGTCTTTCACAATTTTTTTAACAAGCGGCAGAGTTTTTCGTGCTTCAGAAGGAGTAAAGTATTTTGTTTCAGTTGTCATATAAAACAATTTGAAATTATACGTTTAATATCTTAACAATTTTATATTAAAGAAAGTTTAATATTTAGCTCCGATTCTCATATTAAATCATTTTACGGTTTTTTTTGATGATTTTGCTATGCAACTGCACTTTCACTGCCCGAATCACGCACAAACAAGCAGGATGAATTCGTTAATTCCGTTACCTCTCGCATAAAACTAAAATGAAGATCATCTGCAAGCCCGAACAAGCTCATATCTCCTTTAGGTGCAGATGCAATGGCTTCTTTAAATCCTCCTGTTAGCACATGAAATTCCGTTAGTGAAGGCAGTCTTGTCTGCTTGCTAAGCTCATCCAAAAACTTATACATTTTGTATCTGTCTTCTTTCTTTTCAGCAACAGTAATTAAATTAATTTTACCTTCCCAATTAAGCTGAAGCTGCAATGTTACAAGTACCGCAAGATGCCAGTTTGGACTTTTGTCTCTTAACCAAATATTGATTGTTTTTTGCATTCCGAATGCAATTCTTGGATGCTGTCGTAAAATAATTACACCCAAATTGTGATTTGTTGCATTGTTAACCATCTCTGAAATGATTTTATTTTTTTCATCGCTGCTTCCAAGTGTTAAAAACAACGTGTTTGGTCTGAACGGAATTCCTTCCAGGGTTTGAATTACTAAACGAGCGCCATGCAAAAAATCATCATCCTGAATTACGGCTGAGTTAACCAATAATTTTCCCTCTTTAATCGGAGTTAGCAATTCATTTAAAGATCGCTTTGTTTCTTCATTGTTATTGTTTTTTACTGAGAAAGCAAAAACACTACCCGATGGATTAACAATATTCCTGATAAATAGAAGCGAACCAGACCAAAGTTTGGGTTCTTCAATTGGGATTAATAGATCGGGTTTCCACGTTACGTTATGCCGTGGAAATTTAGATGCAATCCGTGATGCAAGCTCAGCCAGAACAATAAACATACCGCCGCGTAAATCTCCGCTTTGCGATTGCAATCCTTTTTTAGTTAAGTAAGAGTACAATACTACAATTACAACAAATGCTATTACACTAAAAACAGGGTTGATTAAAAACATAATTATCATACAGCCTGCAGCACCAAGGAACGAAACGACTTTGGGAATTTTAAAGGTTGGTCTGAAACTTATTACCTTCATACTTTGCTGAATAAAAACAACAAGATTAAGCGTGCCATAAGTAATTAAGAAAAACAGAGTGATAAGTGTAGCAAGCGAATCAAGGCTGCCGAGAAAAAGTGCTGCCAAGACTATTACTCCTGTAAAAGCAATTGCGTTTTGTGGCTCACCTTTAGAATTTCGTTTTGCAAAAAAGTTATTGAGAGGAATTATTTTTTCACTGGCTAAAGCTTGTAATATTCTTGGTGCACCAACAATACTCCCAATTGCGGATGAAAATGTTGCAGCTAAAATTCCTAATATAACAAGCAGTGCTATCCTGGAATTATTCACCATCGCCATTTGATCGTTTCTGAGCACATCATCTGAAATAAAAAGAGTAAATCCAAAAACTAATCCACCATAGACTATAAGAGTGACCCCAATTGCACTTAACGTCCCCAAAGGGATTGCTTTGCGTGAATTTTTTAACTCGCCGGATAAGTTTGCTCCGGCCATAATACCTGTCACTGCAGGAAAGAATATTGCAAAGACTTGCCAGAAGCCCGCGTCTTCAAATTTTCCAATAAGATTATAAGAATCAACTTGTTCGTTTGGTGTTAAAAAAAATGAAATGATCGAAAGTGCAATCAAGAGCAAAATAATATACTGAAATTTTAATGCGACATTCGTGCTAAAGTAAGATAGAGTAAGTATTACAATCCAGACAGCAACCATAATGATTGCAGGATCGTGTGATGGAAACAATAGTAACCATCCCTCCGTAAATCCAACAATGTATAAAGAAGCTGCAAGAGTTTGAGAAATGTAAAACGGAATTCCAATGCTTCCACCTGCTTCAAGACCAAGTGATTTTGAAATAATCGAGTATGCACCACCTGCACCAATTTTAATATTGGTTGTAATTGAGGACATAGAAAGTCCAGTGCAAATAGTAATTGATTTTGCAAGTAAAATAATTGCTATTGCACCTATAGGTCCGGCATTGCCCACAACCCATCCAAGCCGCAGGTACATTATTACACCAAGAATGGTAAGAACGTCCGGTGTAAAAACCCCTGCAAAGGTTCCAAATCGTCCTTTTAAGGCTTCGGAGCTATCCTTGGGTGGTTTAATTTTTGAGATGATTTTCATCAAATAGAATCAGGCTTTTTCAGATATTTGTTACCGAACAGTATTCAAGCGAAGTAACATATTTCTATATAGTCTTTCTATATAATTGTTCTTAAGTTGTATACAATAAATAAGCATTTTTTTGCACATTTTCAGACTTAACTAAAGGGGTTATTTATGAAAAATTTTTTACAGATAGCTTTTTCTGTCCTTTTTTTCACTTCTATAACACACTCTCAATCACCTATTATTCAAACAGTTATAAACGAAACTAACATTGATTCGTTAATCTATTTTGTTGAAGAATTGTCCGGCGAAGTTCAAACCATTATTGGTGGTTCACCTTATACTATTGTATCCAGACATAAAAATCAAGCAAGTAATGATAAAGCTGCTGATTACATCAAACAAAAATTAGAATTCTACGGTTTAACTGTTTACGATCAATGGTTTAGCGGATCAGGAAGGAATGTTTACGCAGTTCAAGAAGGAACAGATTTTCCAAACCAAAAGTATATTATATGTGCACATTACGATGATATGCCCTCTGGTCCTTTAGCTCCAGGGGCAGATGACAATGCAAGTGGAACTGCCGCGGTGCTGGAAGCAGCAAGAATTTTAAGCCAGTACCAATCTAAATACACAATCATTTATGCACTATGGGACGAAGAGGAACAAGGCTTAGTTGGTGCGTATTACTATGCTCAGCAGGCCTCTGTTGCTGGAGATTCTATCTTGGGTGTGGTAAACATGGATATGATTGCCTGGGATTCTAACAGCGATTACATTGTTGACGTGCATACACGGTCAGTCGGAACTTCTCTTTATTTAAAGGATAAAATTATAGAAACAAATAACTTATATAGTTTGGGATTGAATATTGATGTTAAAAATCCGGGCAGTACTTACAGTGATCATGCTGCATTCTGGAGCTACAACTACGGTGCAATTCTCGTCATAGAAGATGGATCAGATTTTAACAACTATTACCATACCACCAACGACAAAGTACAATATTTTAACCAACCTTATTATTTAATGATGAGCAAAGCATCAATTGGAACTATTGCTACTCTTGCTGAAGTAACGGACAACGTTCCAGTTGAGCTTACTAGCTTTTCTGGTTTTACATTAAATGACGGAGTTGTTTTAGAGTGGATAACCGCATCAGAATTAAACAATAATGGTTTTGAGGTTCAGCGTTCTCTTAATAATCAAGTTGATTTTGTTACAATTGGTTTTGTTGCTGGAAAGGGTAGTTCAACTGAGATTAATAATTATTCTTACACCGATTATGTTCAGTTTACAGGCGCACAAAAAATTTACTACAGATTAAAACAGGTTGATTATGATGGAACATTCAGTTACAGCAACGTTGTAAACATTGAAATTAATGTTCCTAACGGATTTGTGCTAAATCAAAATTATCCTAATCCATTTAATCCGACTACAAAAATATCATACTCAATTGCAGAAGATGCTTTTGTATCTCTAAAAGTATATAATTTTATAGGAAAAGAAGTAAGCTCAATTGTAAGCGAAATACAACCGGCAGGTATTTATAAAATAATATTTGATGCATCGAACTTACCAAGCGGAACTTATTTTTACACTTTAAATGCTGGTGGTTTTGTTACAACAAAAAAAATGATTCTGATAAAATAAAACTATACTTTAACTACATTCTTTAAATGAGGTTTATGATGAGAAAGCTTTTGCTGGCAGTAATCTTTTTATTAATTGCACAGACTGCAGTTTATTCACAATCACCTGTTGTTCAATCAGTTATTAATGAAACAAATATAGATTCATTAATCTTCTTTGTTGAAGAACTGTCAGGTGAAGTGCAGACAACTATTGGTGGAGCTCCATACACAATTGTATCAAGACACAAAAACCAACCAAGTAATGATAAAGCTGCCGATTATATTAAACAAAAATTAGATTCTTACGGTCTTTCCACATACAATCAAAACTGGAGTGGCACAGGCAGAAATGTTTATGCTGTTCAAACTGGTACCGAATTTCCAAATCAGCAATATATGATTTGTGCACATTATGATGATATGCCATCAGGATCACTGGCTCCTGGGGCAGATGATAATGCAAGCGGAACTGCTGCAGTTCTGGAAGCCGCAAGAATTCTTTCCAACCAATCTTTTCCGTTTACAATTATTTACGCTTTATGGGATGAAGAAGAGCAAGGCTTAATTGGCAGCAATTATTACGCAACGCAGGCTGCAAATCAAGGCGATTCGATTTTGGGTGTAATAAATCTTGATATGATAGCGTGGGATTCGAATAGTGACGACATAGCGGAAATTCATACAAGATCTGTGAGCAGCTCTTATGATATTAAAGATAAAATGGAGGAAGTAAATACAACCTACAATGTGGGCTTAAATTTGCAAATTGATGACCCGGGTACAACCGCAAGCGACCACGCTTCTTTTTGGTCTAAAGGTTATGGTGCTATATTATTGATTGAAGATTTTCAAGATTTTAACAACTACTATCACACTACAAACGATAAATTACAGTATTTCAATCAACCTTACTTTCACAAAATGGCAAAGCTTGCTATTGGTACATTAGCAACATTTGCACTAAACCTCGATCTAAAAATTGCTCACACACCAATAGGGTCACGTGATAATACAAGCAATATTGAAACATCGGCAACAATTCAAACCAGCTTAGATATTGGCATCGGGACCAATGCTCCACGGTTGTATTATAGAAAAGATATTGGCTCTGGTTGGTCAGAATTCTTTGAAGTTGTTGGGGCTCCTGCTGAAGTAAGCGGAACCTACAACTTCACAATTTCCGGTCAGCAGCTTGGAACAATCATGCAATATTATATAGCTGCACAAGATGAGAACTCAACTATTGTTATAACACACCCGGCTGGCGGTGGTGGATTTTCACCTCCTGGTAGTACACCACCGAGCAAGTTCTTCAAATTCTTTGTTGCGCCAATCAGCATCGCATTTTCTGATAGTATAATAAACTTAAACAACTGGACTTCAGCAGGTGGATGGGGAACAACAACGCAAAAATATACTTCTACACCTAATTCTGCGACTGATTCACCCAGCGGAAATTATCCAAGCAATAATACTGCAACACTAACACTTAATGATAATGTTAATCTAAATGATTACATTGGCGCAGAATTAGTATTTCAGACACAATGGGATATTGAAACTGACTGGGACTATGGACAGGCTTTAATATCTACAAACAATGGAAGCGGTTGGATCCCACTTCAAGGTATGTACACAAATCCAGGGACAGGTTCTTTTCAACCAAATGGTGAACCGCTTTATGACGGCGCTCAAACATCCTGGGTAAAAGAAAGTATTGACATAAGCAGTTACATTGGCGAGCAAGTTAAATTCAGGTTTCTTTTAAAATCAGATAACTCTGTAAATGAAGATGGCTGGTATGTAGATGATATAAATCTAGTCGTATATGAACAAATGCCCACAAGTGCTGAACCAAATGTTATTGTTAATAAATATTTGCTGGAACAAAACTACCCGAATCCATTTAATCCTAGTACAATAATCAGCTATCAGATCCCTGAAGATAGTTTTGTATCACTTACTGTATTTGATGTTTTGGGTAATGAAGTTGCATCACTGGTAAATGAGAATAAACAGTCCGGAAGTTATGAGGTTATGTTTAATGCTTCCACCTTGCCAAGCGGTGTTTATTTCTATACTTTAGCCGCAGGGGAATTTGTGGGCACTAAAAAGATGCTACTGATTAAATAGTGTTCATTCAAATAAGAATTGATCAAAGCCCATATTTTATGGGCTTTTATTTTACACTCAGTTTTAGCGTAGAGTAGATTAAAATATGTATGATAATTTCTCGCAAGATTTAGTAGATTTATAATTAAAATACTATCTCTGCCTAAGGAATTACAAATGTTTAAAATCTATTTTAGATTTACCCTCACTGTTCTAACCATTATTCTTGCACCATTAACAATTATGGCTCAAACTCAAACCGTGGGTTTATTCATAAACGATTCATCTTCCTTTAATGGTTATACCTTTTTTGCACCCGCAGCATATACAAATACTTATCTCATTAATAATGAGGGGTTATTAGTAAACTCTTGGGCGAGCACTTATACACCAGCATTATCAGCATACCTTTTAGACAATGGGAATCTTCTAAGAACTGCAACAATATCTAATTCCACTTTTAGCGGCGGAGGGTCGGGCGGGTTAATCCAGGAATTTGATTGGGACAACAATTTGATCTGGGAATTTGAATACTCGACAAACCAAGTCTACCAGCATCATGATGTTGAAAAACTTCCGAACGGAAATGTATTGGTAGTTGCCTGGGAACTTAAAAATTTAGAAGAAGTTCTGGGCGCAGGTCGCAATCCAAATCTTTTAGCACAAAATTTCCTGTGGCCCGATCATATTGTTGAAGTCGAGCCAAGTGGTATTAATGGTGGTTCAGTAGTCTGGGAATGGCATGTTTGGGATCATTTAATTCAAGATTATGATCCAGGCGAAGAGAATTATGGTGTGGTTTCAGAACATCCGGAACTGGTTGATATTAATTATGTGTCAGCAAATCCCGGTGGTACAAATGCAGATTGGAACCATATTAATTCTGTTGCTTATAATGACGAGTTAGATCAAATAATTTTAACCATTCATAAATTCAACGAGATATGGGTAATAGACCATAGCACAACAACTGAGGAGGCGGCTGGGCATACAGGTGGGAATAGTGGAATGGGAGGCGATTTATTGTACCGATGGGGAAATCCTAAAGCTTATAAAAGAGGTGATGTAACCGATCAAAAACTTTTTGCTATGCATGATGCACATTGGATTGCTGATAGCCTTCCCGGAGGAGGAAACATTTTAATATTTAATAACGGAAGGTTCAGGCCCGGTGGAAATTTTTCCACCGTTGATGAAATAGCCCCACCAGTGGATGTTAATGGAAACTATACTTTAAATCCCGATTCTACATATGGACCAGATAGTTCATTTTGGACTTATGTTGCCCCTAATCCATTAAGTTTTTTTGCAGCAAATATATCCGGTTCACAAAGGCAACCAAATGGAAATACACTAATTTGCGATGGTCCTGCTGGTGAATTTTTTGAAGTTACACCAAACGGGGAAATAGTCTGGCAATATATTAATCCCGTAATCGCTTCAGGACCAATGAGGCAGGGAGACCCAATACCCGTTGGTCAGAACAGGGTTTTCAGAACTTATCGCTATGCCCCAGACTATCCAGGATTCATTGGCAAAGATCTTACCCCGGGAGATCCAATTGAACTTGATCCAATTAGTAGTGTCTTTAATAACCTGAATGTAATTCCCACAGAATTTAGACTATTTCAGAATCATCCTAATCCATTTAATCCATCAACAATAATTCAATATACCATTCCAAGGAATGGTTTTGTTACCTTAACCGTTTATAATTTACTTGGAAAACTTGTGGCAACTTTAGTCAATGAACAAAAATCTGCAGGCAATTATGAAATTCTTTATGCTGCATCAGAACTTTCCAGTGGAATTTATTTTTATAAGCTTTCTGCCGGTAATTTTATAGACACTAAGAAGATGTTACTGCTGAAGTAATTTTTGTTAAAAAAATATTTGACTATCCAACAAAAGATGATAAAATAGTTTGAACTTGGGTTGATGAATCAATACCTTAAAACACAATTCCAAAATAATTTCTACTAGGATATGCAAATGAAATGTTATAGTAAAACCTTTTTAAGATTATTCATTCTATTAACATCAACAGTAATAATTTCCTTTCAAACAAACGCACAGCAAGAAAAACCATTTCAATATGTTTCCCCAAAACCTAATTCTGAAATGGTCTCTAATGAAACAAACATTATTTTAAGGCATGTAGCAAAAATTCAAGAGTCAACTGTAATGCAAAATTTAATTTCTGTTGTGGGTTCCAAGAGTGGAATTCATACTGGAGACTTTCTGCTTACCGATGATGATCAAACTATTGTTTTTAATCCGCACAAAGCATTTGCGTATGATGAAACTGTAACTATTTTAGTGCAGCAAGGTATAAAAACGCTAGCAAATCTTAAGCTACCTGATTATACGTTCAACTTTAAAACCGAAACTGAAGGAATAACACAAATCTATGATGGAGTATTTGATGAAGATATAGATCTAGTAGGAGACTTGCCTTATAATTCTAACGGGAATATTATAAATTCAGATACACTTCCTGCACCACCTATCACCATCGATTCTCTGAATAATCCAAGTTCCGGGTATATCTTTATGGCTACATGGGATAGAAACTTACCACATCAATACGGAAATTTCATTTTTATTCTTGATAGCGTTGGACACATCGTAGATTCTGTACGAGTCAATGGTGCCCCCTTCGATTTTCAAGTCCAACCTAATGGTATGTTATCTTATGCACTTGGTGAATTTGCTGCAAATGTTCCTAGGCCTGGAGAAGAATTACAATACATTGTACTAGACAGCACTCTTGCAGTAGTTGATAGTTTTAAAATGAAAAATGGTTATACTACAGATTTTCACGAATTTCTTATGCTTCCCAACGGGCATGTTATGATGATGTCTTATCACACAATAATTTTTGATATGAGTACAATTGTTCCAGGTGGTCAAACAAATTGCTCTCTGGTTATAAATGTAATGCAAGAACAAGACACAGATAGAAATGTAGTGTTTGAGTGGCGCAACATTGATTATATACCTATTACAGATAGTGATTTAGATTTAACTGCAAGCAGAATTAATTATGGAACTCTAAATGCTTTTGATGTTGATAACGACGGAAATATACTTGCATCATTTCGAAACCACAGTGAAATTATGAAAATCAGCAGAGCAACTGGTGAAGTGATGTGGAGAATGGGTTCCCCCAGAGGAGAATTTACTTATGTTGGGGAACATGAAGAAAACGCACCATACTATCATGCGCGCCAGCATAATATTGTAAGACTACCGAACGGAAATATTTCACTATTTGATAATGGCGAATTCCACCAGCCTCCTTATTCTCGTGGTGTTGAATATGCTCTGGATGAAGTAAATAAAGTTGCAACTTTAGTTTCAGAGGTTAGGTATCCAAACGGAAATATTTTCTGTAGAACCGCGGGGAACGCTCAGCGACTGGCTAACGGGGGGTGGTTTATTGGCTATGGAGTTCCAGATCCCCAGAATGTAAAGCGCAACGCCGTTGAATATCACCCAGACGGTACAGTTGCACTAGAGCTGTCATTACCTAATGGTATATTAGCTTATCGTGCATATAAATTCCCATGGAAAGAATTGATTCAAAGACCATCCGTTACACATTTCGATCTGATACAAGGATTTACATATACCTTTAACGATACACTAAACTCCATTTTTACTGATGTTAAAATTAAATTTGTAGAACTGACAGCATACGGTTACAATGAAGCAACGATTACACGGCTTCCGTTTGGCCCGGTTCAAGCTGAATTTAATGAAAAAATAAACATAGTGTATCCGGTTTCAATTATTTATGATAATATCGGAATTTTTTCACATACATCTGAAGTAAGTATTGATTTCTCTAAGTATCCAGAAATAAAAAACCCAAAAAGAACATCATTCTTTATGAGAGCCACTCCTAACCAAGGTGTGTTTACAATGTTGCCCACTGTTTATGATAGTTTATCAAATACATTAATTGCAACAACCACAAATTTTGGCGAAATAGTGTTGGGTGAGATTGACTGGGCATATGCTGCAAATGTACCTATCCCTTATGAGCCTGCTAACTATAAAAAAGTTCTTCCCCTTGATTCTTTGGCTCTTCGCTGGACGGGGCAAGGTTTTTATGATATGTTTCAATTACAAATATTTTCAGACAGTCTATTTAGCGATGCTGTGATTGATACAACACTTAACTCTTCTTTTTATATTCTTAGAAATCTCGTAAATAGTTCGATTTATTTCTGGCGTGTACGATCTATTTTAGGATCTGAAGTAAGTGAGTGGTCTTCAATTTGGGGTTTTGAAGTAACAGATGCTTTTGTAGATATGATTTCACCTAATGGCGGTGAAGCTTGGTCAATAGGATCAGAAAATGTTATACGCTGGGAAACAAATATAACAGATTCAGTCAGACTTGATTTACTTTACGGACAGCAAATAATCAGTACGCTAGATACAACATTTGGGTATCCAAGTGCATACCGTTGGTTAATTCCAACTAATCTTACTCCGGATACTTCGTACAAAATTATCATTACAAGCATTAATAATTCATCCATAGTAGATACCAGTTATGCTTCTTTTTCGATTATTCCGCCGAGCGAAGTTGAAACAGAAAAGGAAGTATTAGCGGAAGAGTATAGTATCTCTCAAAATTATCCTAATCCATTTAATCCAAGCACGATAATCAGTTATCAAATACCTGAAAACAGTTTCGTTTCGTTAATTGTTTTTGATGTTCTGGGTAATGAAGTTGCAACCTTGATAAATGAAAATAAACAACCTGGCAGTTATGAGGTTACGTTTAATGCTGCCAATCTTCCTAGTGGTGTTTATTTCTACACGCTAAAGAGTGGTGATTTTATTAACACCAAGAAGATGTTATTAATTAAATAGAATTCTTTAATACTTTCCCAGTATAAATGCCATCCTGAATTTTTTAGGATGGCATTTTCATTCAATCACTTTTTTAATTGAAACAGCTCCCCTTAAATCTCCGACCTTGTAATTTATTGCTTTGTCGTTTGGATATTTTTCGGAAATCAGCTTTTTAATCTCGGGGGAAATTTGAGTTCCACTTCCGTGGCAGTTTAAACATTCGGCTTGTATTAAGATTGGTTTCATATATCTTAAATACATTGCGCCCCCTTCAACTATCTCAATACTTTCTGTCGTTTGATCAAGTTTTCCGTCATTATGCATAGCAGAAAATCTATTTAAAATCTTCTTTTCGTATTCATCGGGAAAATTGTTTGAGTTTCTATTGTTAAAAGAAACTCTTTTTACAAAAATCCCTTTCTGCAGGCCAAAATTGTTTGTAAGCATTTGAGCTGTATCTGAGCAAATTGAAACCGCATTTAATACACTGCCTTTTTGTATTTCCTTTATCAAAATGCCTTTTAACTCTTTCATGAATTCAATTGCGGTAGATCTCATCTCTAAAAGCTGTGGTTCTGAAACGTTTGGAATTCTATTTTCTTTACAGCCTGGTAAACAAACGGCAATTACAACTAAAACAAAAAGAAATAAACTTTTCATTTTCTGTCCCTCCTGTTTTTTACAAAAATAAATTAAAATAGCTATTCAACTCAAATGAAATTTAACGCAGATGATTGGTTTAATCTTTATAAATTAACCTCTAATTATATTTTGGTTTATTTAGATGACAGATATTCAAAACAACCTGACATTAAAAAAAATATTCTTATTCTGGATTCCACTTGCGGCAACATGGCTGATGATGTCTTTGGAAGGGCCTTACATTGCAGCATTAATTGCAAGAATGCCGGAACCAAAATTTAACCTTGCTGCTTATGGTGTTGCGTTTTCCTTTGCTCTAATTATTGAAGCACCGATAATTATGATAATGAGTGCTTCAACTGCTCTTGTAAAAAATCTTCAATCATTTAATAAGCTAAGAAATTTTACGTATGCTGCTAATTTTTTAATAACCTTTTTGATGCTTGTACTTATCATTCCCGATGTGTTTTATTTTATAACCGAAATGCTGATAGGATTGCCTTCGGAAGTTTCTACTTTAACGCATCTGGCAACAATAATATTATTGCCCTGGCCCGGCGCTATCGGTTACAGAAGGTTTTACCAGGGAATACTTATTAGAAACAATTTAACAAGGCGTGTTGCATATGGAACGATTATCAGATTAGTTTCAATGTCATTAACAGCGATTTTACTATTTCTTTTTACTGAGGTTGAAGGTGTTGTTGTTGGTGCGGCGGCACTCTCAGTTGCAGTAACACTGGAAGCAGTGGCGAGCAGGCTAATGGCAAACGAAATTATTCTTCGCCTAAAAAAGAGTAATACTAAAATTTATAATCCTATAACGTATAAAAAAGTTTATAAGTTCTACTATCCACTTGCATTAACTTCGCTAATTGGATTGGGTGTGCAGCCCTTTGTAACATTTTTTGTAGGGCAGAGCAGAATGGCAATTGAATCGCTTGCTGTACTACCTGTAATTTCGTCATTTGTATTTATTTTCAGGGGAATGGGACTATCATTTCAGGAGGTGGTAATAGCCCTAATTGGCGATAATAAAGAAGGGTATGTTCCGCTTAAAAAATTTGGAGTTTTGCTTGGTGCAATTCTAACATTAATTCTTGTACTCTTTGCTTTTACACCACTATCAGGTTTTTGGTTTAAAACAGTATCAGGTCTTTCAAATATCTTAGCCGAATTTGCATCAGTCCCGCTAATGATAATGGCAATTTTTCCCGCCCTAACTGTTTTAATCAGTACTCAAAGAGCGCTGCTTGTTTCATCTCAAAATACAAGACCAGTTACAATTGCCACATCAATTGAATTTTCGATAATAGTAATTGTTTTAATGTTTGCAATCCATTTGTTTGATTTTATTGGAGTTATGGCTGCAACTTTGGCTTTTGTTGCCGGAAGAATAATTGCAAACATTTATCTCATTTCACCTGTAAAAGAGTCTGTGAAATAATTCAAGATTATAAACGTAGATTATATATTGTTCTAAAGTGGAAATTGTGCGGTGAGGGCAAAGCTTTCTACGCCAGGATTAATGTATCCTAAAGTTCCGTTTGAAATATGATTAAAGCTTACTCCAAATCTGAAATTGTTTTTAAATTTAATTGAGATCTCTAACTGCGACCGGAAATTTAAAGCAAAACCTAACTCTTTACTGCTGCTTTTATAGTAGATACCGGGAGAGAAGCTTGGTGTAATATACAGATTAGATAAGATTGGAATATCATACAAAAGACCCACATATAAAAACAGTCCCCCATCAGAATTTGCCATAAACCCGGAAAGCGGTTTTACAACAATTGGAACGTTGTACAATCTAAATTCTGCTCTTCCTTCAAATGCGGCGGAGTTGTTCTGAATAAAATCAAAAAGCGCAATTGAAAATGAGAGGTAGTTGTATTCGTCACTCTTTTTACTCTGATGTTCCCAAGCTCTACTAAAGCTGTTAGATGAAAATTCAACCAACAAAAGAAGAGTGAACAACCATATTTTAATAATTGGTTTAATAACTGTTTTGAATACTATATCTTAAGATAAAAAAATCCGTGCGACATTTTCAGCCGCACGGATATAACTATTTTTTTGCTCTATACTATTAAACTAGAATCCTAAAGTTAGAGCAAATACATGGTTCCCATCGAAGAATTCAACATCTCTGTAAGCATAATCTACTTTAATACCGAATCCTTCAATTTCATAATTTATACCAGCACCAGCTGTGAATCCGTAGATGTAATTGTCGGTTTCCTGCATTGCGAACTGGTATCCAGCTCTCACAAAGAAAAGGTTGTTATAACCATATTCTGCACCGAATTTGGATTCATCTCCGGAAAAGTTATTGTTCTGGTAAATACCGGTGAACTCAAGTGAGTTCATCTCATCTATAACCGGTTTATAACCGGCTGCTAACTGGAAGTAAAACGGCATTTCAAAAGGTGCTGCATCAATTTTGGTTAAACGACTTACGCCACCAACTACTGTTTGCTGGTACATACCCGAACCCTCGAATTTCATATCCGAACCAAGGTTTTTGACAACAACGCCAATTGCTAAGCCGTTTATATCTGCCAGGTTCTGGTATATAACGCCAATATCGAATGCAAAGCCTGTAGCGCTTACGTCTGCCATTCTTTCACTAACGAAATTACCAGTTAAACCAACAGAAATTGCATCCGTCAGCATTCTGGAATATGATAATCCTGCAGTAATATATGTGGGAGAAAAATTCTCACCGGTACCATCAGGATTAGTTGTCGTTGTTACAGGAATATCACCAATAGACAATGATTTAATGCTCAATGCAATTGCACCGAAACCTTCAAAGTTTGCCGCAAATGCTCCATATTCCACTCCTATGTCTGCAATATAAGACATATGTGAAAAGATCACATCTGCATTATTTTGCATGTGCGATACACCCGCCGGGTTCCAAAATAGTGCTTCAACACCGGTAGCAGTTACCAGGTTTGATTCACCCATTGCAATACCACGGGGACCAACAGGAATCATCAGCTCGGCAGCGCCGGCTGTTCCCGTTCGTTTTCCTCCTCCGGCAAAGACATTACTTACTGCCAGCAGCAGGACGAAAACCGAAATTAATTTTATTATTTTTTTCATTTTTACTCCTTGCTTTTAACTTTTACTTAATATTAGAATCTATCAAGAACTTGCTGTTCCTGAACGATTGCCAGTTTAAGTATCTTGGTTGTGCCAAGTTCAGGTAATTCAATGTATGCTATATACAAACCGCTTGCAACGGGTAATCCGTCCTCGTTTGCAAGATCCCATCTGAAGAACTGATCTGTATCATCTTTATCCAAAGACCTAACCAGTACACCTGCAAGATTGAATATTCTAATCTTTGCTTTCTCGGGAAGATGATTAAAGATTACAAAACGGTTGTATTTATTTAGCTCTTCCGTATTAATTCCGTAATACGGATTCGGAAATACATTGATTTCGTTAACCTGATTCTTTGCCAATTCGCTGGAGTAAGTAGGCTCTGTGGTTTTAAACTTATACTTATCAACACCAAATTGAATTGGATTAACGTAATCTAGTTCAATCACATCGCCTGTTGTCCATTGTGATCGATACCAAACCTGCATCCAGGTATAGAAATCACTGTCATCACCACCCAATTCGCCGTTTGCGATTTGAGTAGAATCGTAAGGAGTATTTAATATTTCACTATACATTCTGCCATCTGTATTCCAAACCTTGAATTCATTAGCAGCTGGATCATCTTGATTACGATCGTAGAACTGGTAATTCACCTGCTGTGGATCTGGGTCTGCATTTTTGTTCCAAACTTCAAATGGAATTCTAGCTAAGAATGGATCTGTTGAGCCGGGGTTTGGATTAAGAGGATGGTCACCCATATCATATAATCTAGAGCCATAAAAGGTTGCTATTGAGCCAGTTCCTTCTTGAGTAACATACACTTGCTGACCACCAATGTCCTCTAATACTTCAACTCCCGTCCATCTAAACTCATAATCCTGTTGCAAATCATCAACAGATTGCGATCCGTACCCATTTTTATCAAAAGAGGTACCGGTCGGGAATCCAAACCATCCGTAATCAGTTATTTGCCAGGATTCACTTTCCCAGCGAGTACCGATTACACCAGCTGTTCCATTAATAGTTGGCAAAGGTTCACCGTTTAGACCAGCATAAAAGAAAGTACTAGGAGCATCATAATTTACAGCTAAATTTATCTGGACTCCATCCACTATTGGAGCTGCATCTAAACCGAGATTCGTTACTATATCATCCCGTCTTGGGTATAGGTCAACACCGGCTACAACTGATTGGTTCTCGAGAACCATTACACCAGTTGAAACATTTTGAAGCTGCCACAGCCTGGCTGTTCTTGCTGCAAATCCTATTTCACTAACAATAGTGGTGCCGGTTTCATTTTGACCGCCCGCATAACCATCATCGTGTGCTTCCCAATTAACGGAAAGCGGTAAGGTGTATGTTGTTGGGTCAACTACTACATTCCATGTTTCGCCACCTTCGTGGAAAACTCCACCTTGAGTCTGAGAGTTGTCAGTTATGCCCAATAATACAGTTGGGTTAGCACCTCCATTATCTTGAATTACGATCTCAGGATCGCCGCCACTTGCTGAGAACGGAGGAACATCCACAATCATTGTGCCTGCTGGGAAGTTTAAAGTTACTCCATCAACCCAGCCATAATAATGGTGAACTACATCTAAGTAAAATCCAAGATCGATATTTATTCCATCGCCAGCGTATACTGCGGCAATATCTATTGTAGTTCCTGTTAACGTATCCGGGTCATTAGGATTAAAGTCTCTCATTACAGTAGCAGAAGGAACCCAGTTACCTTCTTCGTTCCTGATCTGTTCCTGCGTGAAGAAAGACATTTCATAATTTTGACCTGTGGTAGCTGTTGGATCTACAACTGTAACAACCGGTCCACCGTCTGCAGTACCCTCATGTTCGATTGTTAGTGAAGAACCAACACCTTCACCTAAGGTAACACCTGGATTATTACTGTTTGGAATTACAGTTAATATCTGCAGTGGATTTTCTACACTTGTTGGAGTTTTCGTAACATCAGCTGTGTAAGAATATGCTGTAACTGCAAAATAGTACCTTATTCCATTTATTAGCGGTGAGCCGCCACTTAATTCATCTGAAATTATTTCAAGGTATCTCTTAATACCAGAGTCTGTTCCAAACTGCTTTACTGTAGGTAGAATAACAGCAGTATTCGGATTAAAATCTAATTCGATTATTCTCTTTACCTCATCTATTACATCAAAAGTTGCAAGTCTTCTACCTTCAGACACATCAGCGGAAGCCGAGGGTAATTGATAAACATTGTATCCCTGGAATTGATATCCTTTGTTATCAAATAACTCAGTTGCATTTACCTTTGTCATATCTGAGCCCCAATCCAAAACTATCTTCTCATCCAACTCTATTACTTTAACAGTGGGTCTCGGAGGAGGAGTGGGCAAATTGAAAAAGTTATCATAGGCGTTTTGAGCTGCCAAATCGTAAAATTTCATTAATGTTATCGCAGATTTAAAATCCATACCAGGTATGGCACCTGCAACAATTTCAGCTACAACTACTTCCTGTGTATCACCGGGCGCCATTGTAAATGGTCCGGATGCGGCACCAATTCTTCTATCACCAGGAGCGAACTGCAAACCATCTACCCAGTCTACACCTGCAACAGGATTAACAGGATCACCAGGAAGCGTAAATTTAGATGGCAAACCTGATAAAGGATCAATAAATGGTTGGTCAGTAAGTCCTATTCTGCCCTGCATAAAGCGAAACCATCTAACAGCACCTTCTGTATAAGATCCTTGAACAGGATCAGTTAATGTTGGATCATCATTTATATAATAATATGCTGCTGTCATTGGTAAATTGATCTTTCCAGGTCCAACTTGCCGGCCTTTGGAAATACCAAAATCCACTGCATCATCAACACCATTTTTATTTAAGTCTTGACCGGCAACACCATCGACTAATGGACCCTGGAAGAAGTCAAATCCAACTGCAGGAGGAGGAAGTGTGCCATAAGTTGCATCTGTTGGTGAGCCATTATAAGCAAAAGTCATGCTAAGAGCAGTATCACAACCCGCGAAATCATCACCTGCATCACCAACATCAGGATCAGACCACATCGAAACAAACATACTGTCAAAGGTTCTGTTTGTACCCAAAACATCGGTTTTGTTTATAATTATGTATTTCCTAAAGAACATATTACCAAGGGCACCCGTCTGTGCGTAAGCCCAGAAGGTTGCTTGCATTTCAATACCCATTGGTTGGGTTCCATACATAAATGTAGTTCTGGCAGCTTCCTGATCATTAGTTACATACCAGATTGTCTGGTCTGCACCAGAAACACCAGGAATATCTCCTGTGCTGGGGTCAGTACTATAGACACCATCACCGTCCCCATCAAAAAATGGCGCTCCTAAATCTGCAGGCCATTCTGTCCAGTCTAACTGATACTGTGCGAGTACCTCAGCATCAGATACAGCTTGGTCCTGTGCTTCAACTGAAACATTAACATCATTAAGTGTTTGTCCAGGATAAGCATCCGGTCGAACCCTGTAAATTCTTACTCTTGGGTCTTCGGTAATGACATTACCGGAAGCATCTATCCAGCCGGGTTGCAGTCCTGTTCTGTAAACTGTACCACCGATATGAGGATCTTGCTCAAGGGGGTCATTAACATTTGCACCCCACAGAAAGCCAGAGGTGTATACTGCGGTTTTACCACTTCCCTTTGGAAAGATTAATCCCGAAGCATCCTCGCCAATATTTATATCACTTATTCCGTCATTTTTAATGATAGTAGAAATATTATTAATATTCATATAAGCCCTTACGGGATCAGCCGCAGGCTTATTGAATGTTTTTGATTTATTCTTGCCATCCCCCTCTTCAGCAAAAGTGCTGCCTGCAATTAGCACAACACCCAGAAGCAGAGAGAGGAAGAACTTAATTATTTTTGAATTCATATTATAAACTCCTTTGTTTTTCATCAGGTTGAAATATTAATACTCTATTCGGATACCGAAACGTACCTGTCTTGGTGGTCCGTAAATGGCCGGCTGTGTTAAAATTGCAGCCGCTGTGTTTGCATCGTACCACTGCTGATGATAATCAAGATATAATGCATTATATACTCTTGCATAATCTTGACCAAAAGTAGCAACCTGCTGTCCGCCAAGGTTAGGATCACCGAGATATCCATCATCTTCTGCTGATCCTGTTCTACTGAACACATTCTGAACGTTTCTTGTATCAAATAGATTTATTACATAGAAGTAAATATTAAGATCAAACAAATCTGCGATATCAAATGTTTTATCAAGTCTCATATCAACCTGGAAGGTTGCAGGAGTTGTTGAATTGTTCAAAGGTTCCAATGGTCTCCTGAACCTTGCATCAAGTTCAAGGCTACCGGCTCCCGCACCACGCGTATATGGATGACCGCTACCGTAGGTTGCCAGGAATGTAACACCAAGATCCTGTAATATTGGTCCACCGTCTCCTTTACCAAAACGGTAGTCAAGATTTATTGCTCCTCTAATTGCCTGATTGAAATCAAGAGGAGTGATATAAACTGGTGTGAAACCAGCAGGAGTTAACAGAGGATCTAAAGGAGCTCCAACAATACCTCTGCTGGAATTTGGAGATGAACCGGTTCCCTTTGCATCGGAGAAGGTTATATTTGCATCAACTTTAAATCTCTCAATCCTACGCATATTATATGATATCTCAACACCTTTGGTTGTTGCAACATCGCCATTCGTCAAAGCGTAATAGGTACCAAACTCTGAATCCTTAACTGGTACCTGGGCATAGACAATCTGGTCCTTTATATCCTTGTAGAAGCCAGTTATATCCACGGAAGCAAACTCACCGACTTGCTGTGTAAAACCAATTTCATACTGTGTGGTTCTGGTTGGTCTTACATCGAATCCAACAGGCGCAGGAATAAAAAATCCACCACCAACCTGACTACCGGTTGCATTTAATCCCTGGTATACATCTCTTAGGCGAGACTGCTGAACAAACTTACCCCATTGAGCATGGAAAACAGTCTGATCTGTAACCGGGAATGAGAATCCCAAGCGAGGGCTTACATAATCAGTTGCCTCAGTTTGTACAACTCCGGCAGGGTCGATGTCTAGTGTTTGTCGATTCCAAGTTCTTTCGGGACTTGTAGGATCAATTGGTACCCAGTTATCAATATCTATACGATCGTATCTTATTCCAGCATTAATTATAAGGTCGTTATACTCAATCCTATCCTGAGCATAAATTCCAAGGAAAGTAGGCTTTCTTGAATTTTCCCAAGGAAATTCAGCACTACTTGTTTTTTCACCTAATGGTGTATAACCGAAGAGATTAACACCTTCTCTTCTAATAATAGTTTCCTGGCCAAGGCGCTCGTCCACTGGTAGAGCATTGTCTTCAGCAATCTTGGAAGGAAGTTTCAAAATTGGCTCATTAGCCAAGGAGAAGTTTGATATATCATAAAACTGGAATTCACCGCCAAATTTAATATTATGCTCTTTTGTTACCTGTGAAGTAAACGCTGCACTTATGTTAAAGTTTTGACGGTCGAATTTTGCGTAAGAAGACACATTAGCGCCTGCAGGGAAGAACTTAAAGTTAAACAGGTTAATTGCAGCAGGAGTTAGATATCTTGTTGCTTCAGTTCCATCATATGGCCAGTTAAATCCAAGCTCTGAATTCGCTTTTCCATCTCCATACTCTAACCAATTGTCTTTTTGGAATGGATCAAATTGGTTCAAGTTATTGAAAGAATATCCACCATTTACTTCAATGAATGAATTGGCACCCAGTATATGTGTATATTTCAAGTTAAATGCAGCATCTTCTGCTTCATTCATTTCTGTTCTGAGTGTATTCATGAAGTTCCCTACTTGAGTTAGATCCCTTGCAGCTGACCATGGATTTGGATTTTTTGTGCTTGTATATGATCCAACCAGTCTTATAATTACAGGATTAAAATCTAATGTGATTGATCCTGTTCCCGTAATATTCTGCAACCAGCTGCTTGGTCTTGGACCTGCTGGGTACTGTAAGTTGACAGTAGTATTGGTAGCAGGATCAGTAATCTCACCTAAATTAATTCCAGGTAATGATTGCGGGGTTGCATCACGGACAAAATTGTAATTAAACAATCCGAAGAATTTAATGTTAGGCATTCCCAAAGGTCCGCTTAGAGTAAATACAGTTTCGTTATATCCATACCAGTATGTGTCAAGGGATTTGTTACCACTGTACCTGTCACCAGATCCTTGGAACCCTATGTTATCTGTAATGTACTCTAAAGAAAATTTCCAAGATGGAGTACCGGTTTTTATTTGCTGGCGAATAATACCAGAGTTGGCACCACCAAACTCTGCATTATAACCACCAGACTGCACGTTGATTTCTTCAAGTGCTTCCTGAACAAGAGTCACCTGGCGCCCACCAACCATCGGGTCAGTAATGTTAGTTCCTTCAAGATAAAATCCTACTTCATCTTGCCTGCCGCCACGGATAAAAATAGTATTATCTTGAAAAACAACGCCCGGAGTAACAGCGAGTATATTATCTATCCCTCTGATAGGCAGAGCTTCAATATCATCGCTGGTAGTAATTCTGTTTGCGTTTGTGTTATACTTGTTTATAAGGGGTTTAAGAGCAACAACTTCAACAGTGCCCACCTGAATTCCTTCAGCTGGCAGCTCAAAGTTTAATGCTGTAGTAAGCCCTGCATTTATACGAATGTTAGAAATAGTTCTGGTTTGGTAACCGATGTACGAGCATTTAACCTCATATACACCTGCATTCAGGTTGAGGATAATGTAGTCACCGTTTACATCGGTAGCTGCTCCAAAAGAAGATCCAACAATTATTACGTTAGCTCCAATAAGAGCCTCACCCGTTTCTTGGTCAGTAATCTTACCTCTAAGCTTTCCTGACTGAGCTAAAGCTATTGTGGGCAAGATTAGGAGCAACAAAAGAAAAGTCGATATTCTGTGCATATCTCTCTCCTAATTAGTGAATGATAATTATTAGGTTCGTTGATTGACTAGTCAGTGTGTTATTTAAAAAATATTTCACTTTGAGCACTTTGTGTTAATTTAAATGTATATTAATAATTGTGTTCATTTCCTTGCTGCTATAATTTTATAGCAGATTGGAAACATGACAACCCGTAAAGTGTTAAAGTGAAGGACACACTAAATTAAGAAAAGAGTAAAATTCGGGCATAAACCTCCATTTTTTATGAAGAAAATATTTTATTAATAGTAACGTGGTAAAAATAATTAATAAAGTCAATACTTATTTTGTTTGCGTATTAGTTAAAAAAGTGCTAAAACCAAGGTAATTCTTTAAAAAACAATGAATTAGAGCCTTGTGAGCATCTTAAGCTCAATGCCCTTAAAAGCAGGCTCAAAGCGGCAAACACCACCAATGCATATATTTCCAGCCTGCCGAGTTCCAATAAGCAAACTTATGTCTGTATGGTATCCGATTTTATAGCCAGCTTGAATAAAGCCCCAAAGCCGCCGGACTGTTCTGCCTTTTTCCGGTTCTCTTGTTTCCAATTCTGCAACAACGGACACATTGAATCTGGGAGATCGTAAATATTCAATTGAAACTACATCTGAATAATACTGCTCACCTGTTGTTCTTACTGTTGTGTGTTGATGTTCTAAAACTAGTTTAATTGTATTTACACCGCCAAAGTAAAACCGGTTTTCTAAAATCGGAGTAATGGTTTTCGTCTTAGTAGCATTCTCTTCATTATAAGCAAAGGCCGCAATAGTTGTAAATTCATAACTCCAGTCTTGCTGGGCTTGCAGGTACACCTCTTTTAATTGTGTTTCGACATCGGATGAATCTTTTAATAATCTTTTATAATATGAATCCATGGGCAATGTTTCGGTTAGAGTAACCGCTGCATTTAAATATGTCTCATCTGTAGCATTGTAACCGGCAGCAAGTTGAAAGCCTTTTTCATTATTTTGATTTAATGGAAATGGATGCCTGTTTGGCAAAACGTAAGTATACTCCTGCCTTAAAGATGGCGGTGTGTTGTAAAATATTGTTCCGTCCTGCGATGTAAATGCAATATTGTCATAGTATTTATATTCGCCTAAAAGAGATAAAGAGCCCAAATAGAAATTAAGATTTCCGTAAAATCCTTGACCAATAATAGATTCATCTCCATTAAAAATATTTTGTTTTACATCGCTATTAAATTTTGCCGTGTATTCGGTGTAAATATCTATATTCCAAAAACTTGGAATAGCCCTGAATGAGGCCATAGTAGTTTTTGCAACTCCCTCCACCTCCGGAATATTTGAAGCGACTGTTGCACCAACTTTCAACGGTTTCCATCCTTTGAATTCTAAATCGGCAGCGTGTATTATATCTTTTCTCTCATTGTTGATGTTTGCTGCCGTTCCGGTTAAACCAGTTAAAACAAAACCAGCATACTTACCCGTTACTCTTAACCCTAGAAGATTGTTATCAATTCTGATTGAACGGTCTTCATAACTTTTAAGAACCATTCCTCTTCCGAAGAGCGAATAGAAATTTCCAGCAGTAATATCTATCCCCTCATTATCACTTATCAAATCTGCTTTGATATAAATGTAGTCAATTTCAGCGAACCTGTTTTTACCTCTGCTAATAGAAGGGTCGGGATCATTAGGCTGAAAAACTTCCAATCTTAATCCGCTTGAAAATATTCCTTTTGAATAATCGAGGTTTAGCCAGTTTTCCAATATATCGCGGTCAGTATCTGTGTTATAAGAATATTCCAGATGATTGGAAAATCCCAAGCCCTCAGGCCACGAGAACCAACTGTTTCCATCCTGTGAAACTGAAGTTGTGCTTAAAAGAAGTATAGCACATAAAATATAAAATGCGTAATTGAATAATTTTATCATTAGTGTTTATTCCGAAGAAACTTTTGGGAAAAGTATAACAGAAATGCTTTGCTGAATTTGATTATGTATAAAAGCATAATTAAAGAAAAATAAGTATCCCCCTAAAATATGGGGGATATAAAAAATATTTTACTGGTTAACCATTTCGGAAATTTTTTCCCGAACTTTTAATTCATCACCTCGCATATAGCCAAGGTGGGAATAGACTATGTAACCTTCTTTGTTGAGAATAACCGAAAACGGCATTGCTTGTGCATAATAAAGCCGTGCAACATCCGAATTAGTATCAAGCAATACAGGAAAATCATAATTTTTTGATTTTACAAAGGGTTTAACTTTTGCAACTGTTCGCTCATCATCAGTAGAAATTGCAAACATTTTAAAGCCTTTATCGTTAAACTCCTTGAATATTTTTTTGTATTCGCCCAACTCTTCTATACATGGTTTGCACCATGTTGCCCAGAAGCTTAGTAGTATCGGTCCTTCACCAAGCTCTTTATTAAGTTCAATTATATCTCCTTCTAAGTTTTCTACTTTAAAGTTTGGGCCCTTTCGCAATCCATCTGGATCAGGCTGAGCAAAAACTATAGATGAAAAAACAATAAGAAGCAGTGGAATCAACTTCATCTATTTCTCCAATATCATTTTTCTGGTTTGGGTAAAATTGTTAACAGATAGTTTGTATAAGTATACACCGCTGGCTAAATCGTCAGCAACAAAATCAACTATGTACTTCCCTGCTGGTTTGTAATCATTAATAGGAGTTGCAACTTTTACACCCAATATGTTATAAACTTCAAGTGAAACAAAACCTGCCTCTTTTACCCTGTATTCAATCTTTGTTGAAGGATTAAAAGGATTCGGATAGTTTTGAGCTAGCAAATAATCATTAAGATTAATTTCCTCATTCACGCTA
This sequence comes from Ignavibacteriaceae bacterium, assembly GCA_013042995.1. Lineage (GTDB taxonomy): Bacteria > Bacteroidota > Ignavibacteria > Ignavibacteriales > Ignavibacteriaceae > IGN2. Next base: position 34,601 of record JABDPB010000118.1, read on the forward strand.
ACAGACGGATCTGTAGTTGCAATAAAATCCAGGGTGGTTCTGTCATCTGGATGTGCAAATGTACCAATCTGAACTTGAATATTAGCCGTGCCTATACCAGATTGTGGAAAAACATGCACAGAAGCATACAGAGTATCGTTCGGAGCAATTGGAGGATTTTGTGCTATAGTAGTTGCTACGCTATCTAAATCTGGTGGAAAACAAAGTTCACCGAAACAAAGTGACGAGGTCCACTGCGGTTCAGGGAAAGGCAAATCATTTATTGTCCTGACCAAAAATACCGTTTGCGTATCAATTGAAATGTTAACCGCTTCAAAATGAAAAGCAATATCAGTTTGCAAACCTGGGATATCGTACTTAAATGTTTC
>JABDPB010000119.1 GCA_013042995.1 Ignavibacteriaceae bacterium
ATGGAGGTGTTATTATGGCACTAGTAAGATTTAATCCTGTTAGAGATCTTTTAGATGTTGAGAAGGAATTTAACAGAATGTACAGATCATTTGAAAACCGATTTGGAGTTTCGAAGAATGAAGATTCAGAAAATGGTTATGAAAATGCAGTGTGGATGCCTTTGACTGACATCTACGAAAACAAAGATAATTATACCATAAAAGCTGATCTTCCGGGAATGAAAAAGGATGAAGTTAAAATTTCTTTTACAGACGGAAAGCTTAGCATCAGCGGCGAAAGAACTAATGAGAAAGAAACCAAAGATTCAAAATGCCACCGAGTAGAAAGAACTTATGGCAAGCTTTACAGATCCTTCAATCTTCCTAAGGAGATCAAAGTAGATGAAATAAAAGCTGAATTTAAAGATGGTCAACTTACTATAACAATTCCAAAAGCTGAAGAAGTTAAGCCAAAAGAAATTGATATAAAAGTGAGCTAAGAAAAACGACAACGATGATCAATAAAAGAAAGGGTGCCATTTGGTCACCCTTTTCTTTTGAAAAAATTATTATGTTGATTGTTGAGGTTCTATATGGAATTTAAAGATTACTATAAAATACTTGGTGTTGAAAAATCAGCAACAAAAGATGAAATAAAAAAAGCTTACCGAAAGCTTGCTTTAAAATATCATCCCGACAGGAATCCGGATAACAAAGCTGCAGAAGAAAAGTTTAAAGAAATAACAGAAGCACATGAAGTTTTAAGTGATCCTGAAAAAAGGAAAAAGTACGATACGCTTGGTGCAAACTGGAAACAGTATCAAAATACCGGTGGGGGATTTGATGATTTCTTTTCACAATTCGGTGGCAGGCAAAGCAGCGGTAGAGGTGGTTCATTTGAGTTTTCAGGTGATTTGGGAGATCTTTTTGGCAACCTGAGCGGCTTTTCCGATTTCTTTGATGGATTTTTTGGCGGAAGCAGAAAAGGATTTGGAGGATTTAATAGAGCTTCCCGGCAAAACCAAAATGGGCAAGATCTTGAAGCAACTCTATATGTTCCTCTTGAGGAAGCTTATAATGGTGCAACAAAAGATATTTTAATTAACAACAAAAAGCTTCGAATTAAAATTGAACCTGGCACAAACGCTGGAACAAAACTTAGGTTAAAAAGTCAGGGAGGAGATGCTATTGGCAGAGGCATTAAAGGTGATCTTTACTTAACAATAAAAATAGAAAAACATCCTTTTTATGAACTTGACGAAGAAGATATTTACTATGATCTTGATATTGATTTATATACTGCGGCTTTGGGCGGTAAGAAAAGAATTACCCTTATTAATAATAAGACCATTAACCTGGATATTCCCGAAGGAACAGACAGTGGAAAGGTATTTAGAGTTGGAAACTTCGGATTGAAAAAATCAGGTTCAGGTGAAAGAGGAAATTTATTCATAAGAATAAAGGTGGAAACACCAAAAAATCTAAATAAAAAAGAGAAAGAATTGATTAAAGAATTACAAAAGTTAAGAAGCAAATAATGTGAAATGAGGTGAATGTATTATGCAATTCAATTTAAATAAGTTAACAATAAAGGCACAGGAATCTTTTCAGAATGCAATTGAGATTGCGCAGAACTACAACAATCAAATAATTGAACCTGAACACATTTTAGCAGCGCTTGTGCAGGAAAGTGGAAGCATTGCTGATTCTATTTTAAAGAAAACAGGTGCGAATGTAGACGCAATAAAAATAAAAGTAAACGAGCTATTGGAATCTCTTCCAAAAGTGAGCGGTGCAGGAGTTGGTAATCAGCAGATGTCCCAAAATTCTGCGAAGCTTTTGGATGCTGCAACAGAAGAAGCAAGAAACTTAAAGGATGAATATATTTCAACTGAGCACTTGCTGCTGGCTTTGGTTGAAGATAAAGGTAAGACCGGACAGATTTTAAAAGATAACGGAATTACTAAAAAAAATATCCTTTCTGCATTAAAAGATGTTCGTGGAAAACAAAAAGTAACATCTCAAAATCCAGAGGATACTTATCAATCATTAAAAAAATACGGCAAAGATTTAAATGAACTTGTAAATGCAGGCAAGCTGGATCCTGTTATTGGACGAGATGAAGAGATACGCAGAGTTTTGCAGGTTCTTTCACGTAGGACAAAAAACAATCCAGTTTTAATTGGCGAGCCCGGCGTGGGAAAGACCGCTATTGCTGAGGGCATTGCACACAGAATTGTTGCAGGCGACATTCCTGAAAATCTAAAAACAAAAAAATTAGTTGCGCTTGATATGGGCGCTCTTGTTGCGGGCACACAGTTCCGTGGACAGTTTGAGGAAAGATTAAAATCTGTTATTAAAGAGGTTCAGGAATCTAATGGAGAAATTATTCTGTTTATTGATGAGCTTCATTTGCTTGTTGGTGCAGGTGCAACGCAGGGTGCAATGGATGCAGCGAATATTCTAAAGCCTGCTCTTGCGCGTGGTGAACTTCATGCAATTGGTGCAACTACTTTAAATGAATATAAAAAGCATATCGAAAAAGATGCTGCACTTGAAAGAAGATTTCAGCCCGTGCTTGTAAGTGAACCTTCAGAAGAAGATACTATTTCAATTTTAAGGGGATTAAAAGAACGATACGAAGTTCATCACGGTGTGCGAATTACAGATGGTGCTATTGTGGCAGCATCTCAGCTTTCTGAAAGATATATAACCGATCGATTTTTGCCCGATAAAGCAATTGATCTTGTGGATGAAGCTGCATCTAAACTTAGAATTGAAATTGATTCTATGCCGGAAGAACTTGATACGCTTGAAAGAAAGGTTAAACAGCTTGAAATTGAACGCGAAGCACTCAAACGTGAAAAAGATGAGGCTTCCGCCAAGAGATTGGAAGAGCTTAAAAAAGAGCTGAGCGATTTAGATGAAGATAGGAACGAATTGAAGATGCACTGGAATCTTGAAAAGGAAAAAATTAAAAGCATCCGCGAGATGAAAAGTGAAATTGAGAACACGAAAACGTTAGCAGAAAAATATGAGCGCGAGGGTGATTTGGGCAAAGTCGCAGAGCTCCGCTACGGAAAAATATCTGAGCTTGAAAGCAAAATGAAAGAAGAAACTGCTGAGCTTGCAAAAGTTCAAAAGAATAAAAAAATGCTTAAAGAAGAAGTTGATGCAGAAGACGTCGCAGAAGTGGTTTCCAAATGGACAGGGATTCCTGTAAGCAAAATGCTGGAAAGCGAAAGAAGCAAGCTTTTAAGATTGGAAGATGAGCTGCATAAAAGAGTTGTCGGACAGGATGAAGCTGTTTCTGCTGTTTCAAATGCAATACGAAGAGCACGAACAGGATTGCAGGATGAGAACAGACCGATTGGTTCATTCATTTTTCTGGGAACAACAGGTGTTGGAAAAACAGAGCTTGCGCGTGCACTTGCACAGTTTCTTTTTGATGATGAACACGCAATGATACGAATTGATATGAGCGAGTATATGGAAAAGTTTTCAGTAACACGATTGATTGGTGCACCGCCCGGATATGTTGGTTACGAAGAGGGCGGACAGCTTACAGAGGCCGTGCGCAGAAGACCGTATTCCGTTGTGTTGCTTGATGAAATCGAAAAAGCACATCCCGATGTTTTTAATGTTCTTCTGCAGGTTCTGGATGATGGCAGGTTAACCGATAACCAGGGCAGAACCGTAAACTTTAAAAACACAATTATTATTATGACATCAAATCTTGGTTCTAATTTAATACAGGACAGACTGCTTAATATTGATGAAAACCAGATTGATAATGTTATGGGTGAATTGCGCGAACGTCTCGGCGATCTTTTAAGACAAAGTATACGACCCGAATTCTTAAACAGGATTGATGAGATTGTACTATTTAAACCATTAACACATAAAGAAATTAGGGAAATTGTTGAGCTGCAGTTGAAAATTCTTGTAGCAATGTTGAAAGCAAAAGATTTGAAACTGTCGATAAGTGATGAAACAAAAAATTGGCTTGCGAACGTCGGCTACGATGTTACTTTTGGTGCAAGGCCGCTTAAACGAACAATACAAAAATATCTTGTAAATCCGCTATCGCAGGAGCTGCTTGCTGGTAACTTTGTTGGTGGAGATACAATTAAAGTAAACGTTGGCGAAGATGCAAAGCTGGAGTTTAGCAAATAAAATTAATTTCGATAATTTTAATTAGCGGCAGATTAAGATTTACTTAAAATGATAAACTTAAACTACGGTAGTCATAAAATAGAAATATTTAATGATTATGAATATAGCTTCAATTCCGTTGACCATGTACATCAATATAGTTTAATCCATTTAGATTCAAAAGTAAAGGAACACTCTTTTGTATCAAAGCATGGAATTAAAGTTTATAAGAATAGTGGAGTAATAAAAAGTGCTCTCGTCGCTGCTTCTGGCGGAGCAACTGGTGTGCATAAAAATTCAGTTATTATTGATGATGATAAATTGTTAATCTGTTGCTGCAATACTATCTTCTGCCTAAACTTACCCAATCTTGAGCTTGCATGGAAAATAAAAGCTGACTCGGCAACGTGCTTCGAAATATTTGAATATCGAGATAGTTATATAGTTCACGGAGAACTGGAAATAACTAGAATTAATAAATCTGGGGAAATTCTTTGGCAAAAAATTGGTGCTGATATTTTTACAACACCAGAGGGTACGGACACTTTTGAAATAACAGACGAGTATATTTTAGCGACGGACTGGGAAAACAGAAAATACAAATTCGATTTTAATGGTAATTTAATTAAGTAGCATATACTTTATAAAATTTGTCCACAATGCTACCATGGGGCACTTAGTGCCCCTTTAATTATTAAGATCTTATTGTTTTTTTACTCAAGTTAACACTACACCAGTATTATTTTCCTCAACACTAAATAATCCCACATGGTGCTTTTTCCCTTTGAGTTGGACAATTCCTTTTGATTCTATTTTATATTTTTGATCAATTTCGGGATCATACAAAATACCAAGCAGGTCCGCAGAAATTAAAAGACATTTTTTCATTTCGTTGCAGACAGATTGTATGCGTGATGCTGTATTTAAAGTATCACCATGATAAGCTATTTCTTTTTTAACGCCGCCAAGCTCTGTAATTACTGCTTCACCATAGTGTATGCCTGCCTTAAATTCCGGACTTCTGCCATAGTTTTTTAAATAATATTCATCTCTCTTTTTCAAAGCCTTATCAAAATCAAAAAATGTAGCTATGCAATTATTATCTTTTACTCCTTTCTCAACATCCCAGGTTAATACTACTTCGTCGCCAACATATTGATATACCAATGCATTTCTTTTCATTACAATATCTGCTAAATCATAAAAACAATCCTGTATAAACCGGCTGTATTTAAGGTGTCCGTGTTCTTCAGCATACGAAGTTGAAGATTTCAAATCCAAAAACATAAAAATTCTCATCTCCTCCTTCGGTTGATGATATTTCCCCAGCAAAAAATTTATTAAAACTCCCTGTCCCAGTTTATCACTAATCTGCAATACAAATAATCCCGACATTACTGCAAGTCCCCAATAAAGCATTAAAAGCAAGAAAGTTCTATTACCCAAGTAGCTTTTATATGCATCAATTACTGCTTGGTGAAATAAGGGCTTATCCAAACCAATACTTGCAATTATTAAGATAGCAATTGAAGTGAACATAAAAATGTTCAGCAGGTAGAAGGATGTTTTTATAATTAAAGTTTTCCCAAACGGTTGTCTGCGAAGTAATTTATTAAAATATAAAACCTCAAACGAAGCTATTGCAGTACCGCTTATAATAATTACAATAACCGAAACAATTAAGCTTCTTACTAAATTGTATTCTATACCCATTACATTGGTGGAGAGATTATGATAACTTCTAAGTGTGCTCTCAAAAAACACATAGAAAAGTGCTGCTAAAACCCAATCACAGACAAGAAAAGTAATTTTAAGTAAATTAACCCTTGTCACTTTGTCCCTCTATTATCAACAATACAATAATGTTTTTATTATATGCTTAATAAAATAACTAAAACTAAAACCGATTACCCTAAACGTTTTTGTAAATCTCCAATAAGAATTTTAATACTTGCCAATTGTTAAGCATTCGTTGCTTCTAACAAATAATTTTTACAATTTTATTTTAATATTTATCTATAAAGTGGGGAACCCAACATGAAAAACAAAATTATTCTGACACTCCTTGGCCTCTTAATGATTGCCGGCGGATTCGAAGAAGGATGTGAAGATGAAGAGCCAAAACCAGATTATATAACTGTAAACGTAACACCTCGGGGAACATTTGTAAGAA
>JABDPB010000121.1 GCA_013042995.1 Ignavibacteriaceae bacterium
CCAGGTGATTTTTGCTCGTGAACAAGTATGGCTACTTCATTTCCTAAAGCATTAAATACTCTAAGCGAAACAGGAGATCCTTCTATGCCTTTAAGGTTAGCAGGAATATCGAATTTAATTTTTGTACTTGGATTAAACGGGTTGGGGTAATTTTGTTTCAATGCAAATTCAAGAGGAATAGCATCAATCTCTTCGACACTAACAAAATCAGATGAAAACATTACTTGATAATCACCATTTACAAAACCCGTGTCTGGTTCAGTATCTGGGACATCAGTAACTATAAAGAAAACACCTTCTCTTGTTAAGTAGAGAAATTCTTTGTAGCCATAATCAGGATAGTTTCTTTTTTGTCTTAGACATTCAAGATCAAAACCTGGTAATTTTAATGTTCCGTAGCCATCCACCTCCATATCCTGCTGACTGGTATAAAAACTTGCTTGAATGACCTGCCAGCTTAAATTATAAGTAGTGTCCCATGTTTCTATAAACTGGTTAAAGCTAGCTCCATATGTCATAGGAAATTTTGAATAAAGCTCATAAGGCAAATAGTGAATAAACCTGTACTCATTTTCTATTGTTGCTTCTCCCAAAATGAAAGTTGAATCATTGCTGGAATAGAAAATTGGGTGATTTACCAGGTTACTTGGATTTAATCCTATTGTGTGTGCATCAGACGGATAGCGTGCAGCAAGAATTGGTATTGTACTTACTTCGTAATTAAAAATCATAAACGTATCCTGCATATCCACAAAAGTAAAATCGTAAATGTTAGGTCCATCGGTATCTCCGATATTAATTGAACCACTTTCTCCTTCGATTGTGTGCAGCGGTTTACCTGGCATAAATATTTCTAAAAACTCGGATTGTTCTATGGTGATTTGTGGATATTGAAACGTTGACGTAGAAAAAATTATTAGAATGGTAAGTAAAGTTTTTGCAAAAAAAACTTTTCGTTTTGCTTGCTGCATGATGCTCCTCCTGAAATAAACGGTTTGTTTATTTGTTACAACTTAACTTAAATATGGGAAAGCATCAACTAACTAAAGTTATATTAGTAATGCACTCATTGGGGGACAACAATAATATTTTGAAAATAATATTATTTTAAATCATCAATTTGATTTTGTAGTTCGCCGAAGTTAATATTAAAGGAGTGTTTACCTTTTGCAGCGATTTTAGTAATTGTCTCCAGCAACTGGTGAAACTTTATATTATCATCATCCTTCATAATATCCGCAGCATTCTTTAGCGCTCTTGCAGAAGCCACAGCTGTTCTTGCATTCTCAAGATCAGCCTTTGCCCTTATCTTCGATTCAATCTGAGTTATAAATACATCCTGAATGTTTTTAGGAAAAGTAATATCTTTTATTGTTGCCTGTTCAATTGTTATACCAAGTTCATTTGCCTGCTTTTCCATTTCCTCTGTTTTAAGATTTGCAAGTTCGTTCCTTTTTTCGTTTAAAAACTCACTTTCAATTTCTGAGATTTTACTTCTAACAATTACCTGCGCAAGGTTGCTCAGCCTATGTTCAATCTCTGTAAACATATTCTCAGTTCTAAATCCGTGAGTAACCTGCCCAAGGAATTTCTCACCATCAATTATTTTATATTGGATGTTAAATGAAAACCGTAATGCAATATTATCCTTTGTTAGTACTTCCTGATTGACAACGCTGATGAGCTTAGAATTAGTTGGCAGGCTGATTAGTTCAAGCTCTTTGCCCCAGCTGGGTATTGTATGAACCCCTGTTTCTAGTCTTTCAATAAACTTATATTTATCATACAGGAAACCAATTTCATTTTGTCTTACCTTGAATTTTGTGTTGAAGAATGCCATGATGTCCCTCCTGTTTTTTAGAAAAGATGAAGAACACCGAAAAAGAGGGAAAATGGATTAAGCAGCAGTTTTACCCGCCGCGGTATCCTCCATTTTGCAAGCTGACTTCCAGTTAGAGTATTTCTACCCTTGTCCTTCATCTTTATTTTGGTTTTTAAGCCATGGTTCCTAAGACCATATGCGATCTCTCGCATGGCAGCTTGCTCCGCAATACCCTGCTCGTTTGTGCAAGCTGCAGCTGTAACTCAGCTGAGCAGGTGGCGGTTAAAATCTTTCTTAAAATAATCAATTTCTATAATAAAAGTGTCATGAAAATGCAAGTATTAACACTTTTTAGTATTCTATTCATAATTATCTTCCAACTAATATTAATACTACAGAAAGTATAAAAATAAAAGGGCAAAGCTTGTACGGTAAGAAGTTCACTTTAAAACCTGTAAACAAAGAAACGACTGCTAGTACAATCAGCACTGCAGCAGAAGAAATGTAAATGAATTCAGATACATTATTTTTTGTTCCAATAAATGTAACGCCGGCAACAATAAAACCAATAAAAATCAGTGCAACACCTTCAGTAATCCATTCCATTGTGATAATGTTTTTATTGTCAGCAGTTATATTTCCAAATCCCTTAACCACAGAAGCAATAGGGAATAAGTGAGCAATACCCCATAAAGAAGTAATCGCTGCTCCAGTATAAAGTAAAACATGGCTGGTTATAGCAAATCTCCTCTTTTATTTTTTGAAACTTAAATCAAATTGATAAGAGCATCAAAAAAGACAAAGATTAAATTAATTGTCCAGCTTTACATTTATAGTAGGTGTTTCGACCAGATGGAATGTAGCGGAGGCCAGACCTATTTTATCTTTGTTTTTATCCACTTCCTCAAGAATCCTCATAAACATCTTATCTTTTATTGTCCTTCTGAATTTGTAATCAACAACATAGCGTATAGTAAATTCAACCCAGTTATCATTAGCTATCATTGTGATCATTGGCTCAACACTCGCATTTTCAATTAAAAACTTTTTAACTAAATCTTCCCAGGCGCTTTTTGCTCTCTGGGAATATTCACCCAGAAGTTCATTGCTAATTTTACTAAAAATCTCTCTGGCTAAATTATAGTCACTACCGTATTTTATTGGCACTGTTATTTCATCCCAAAGAAATGGAAAATCTCCCGAGTAGTTAAACACAGGGTCTTTAAATACAAAGCTATTTGCAATTCTAACAACTCGGCCATTATAAAGATCACCGTTAACCCATTGACCCACTTCCATTAATGTAGTCCGTAAAATTCCTATGTCAATCACATCTCCTTTTATGCCGCCAAGCTGCACTCGATCACCCGGCTTATAAAACTTAGCAAAAGAAATGGCGAACCATCCGGCAAAACTTACAATAACTTCCTGCAATGCAAAAGCAATACCTGCGCCGGCCACGCCAAAAGCTACCGTCAATCCGCCAAGCCTATCACTAAAAACAATGGTCAATACAAATACGGCTGCCAGATATCCAAAAAAAGAAACACTCTTACGAATCCTGTAACGAGTATCAGTATCTTTTATTTTTTTTGACAGTAATCTTTGAATAAAACGAACTATTGCAATCAGGATAATGATTGCAAACAATGCCGTTACTATTTTACCAACGGTGGGATCAAGCAGCCACTTATTTATAAACTCTGCCATAATCTAAATATCAATAGTTAAAAAAAATATAATATTTCTTAATGAAACTATATACAAATAAAATTTAAATGATCTAAATATTAATTATTAAATTAATTATGTTCAGTATTACAGCAACACAGTGTAATTTATATACGGTTAGTGCTATTTGGTTTACCGTGTTTTTTCATAACATAACTTAACTTTAAATAACGAAAAGCTTCTGCATGAATTTGAAAATTTATTTGTAAGTGCTAGTTGGATTATTAAAAATTAGTTTAGTTTTACAATTGAAAATATTTTCTATTTATAAAAGCTTACTGGGCATTATTCTCAGGATTTAGTATAGTGGAAAATGCGATGCAAAAACGTTTTACTTTGTTCGTCTTGTTTTTATTCCTCTGCGCGTCTCTTATACAAGCGCAAATTCAACATTTAGACTTATATAAACCAGCCACAAAACAGCTACATTACCCTAATTTTTTTTCACAAACAAATCAAAATAATTTTGCAGGTTATTTAAACGGGGTTAACGGTATAATATTAAATCCAACAGTCCACAATAGAAGACAATCCGACCTCACATATCATCAATTGATCAAAGACACAATGGATTTTAATTACATCCCCTGGGAATCCGAGAAAAGATTTTGGATTGCTGCTTCTGAACTAGCTGTAGTGCAATTCATTCCGTTTGCACTTGCAAAGTGGGGAAGAAAATGGGAAAATCCTGAAGACAATTGGGCAAATGTATCTTTAGAAACCTGGTGGAGAAATATAAGCCAAGGCTGGGAATATGACGGCGATGCCTTTTTAACAAACTATTTTGCACATCCTTACCACGGTAACCTTTACTACAATGTCGGCAGAACAAATGGATTTGATTTTTGGGAATCATCAGCGTGGGCGGCAACCGGAAGCTTAATGTGGGAATATTTTGGCGAAACATTTCGACCTTCAATTAATGATTGGGTGAACACAACTCTTAATGGAATTACACTTGGTGAAATTTTATATCGTCTATCAAATATGCTAACGGATAACACTGCTACTGGATCAAACAGGGTGTTAAGAGAAATTGGCGGTGCAGTGTTAAATCCAGTAAGAGGTTTTAACAGATTGATAAGCGGTGAAACAGGAAAACTTTTTCCCAACCCGGTTGATAGAAAGCCGAGCAATTATTTAGTAACAGTTGATGCCGGAATAAGATCGCTCGATAAAGATGTTGGCGGAAGTGTATCACTCAAGGAGCAGGTACAGGAAGGATTATTTGTAATTGATTTTTTCTACGGGAATTTATTCACAGAAAGTATTAAAAAACCATTTTCAAACTTTCAGCTTACAATGGCTTTGTCATCCGGCTCACCCAGCTTAACAAGAATTCAAGCTTATGGAACTTTGTTTGGCAATTATTTTTATAAAAGAAAAAACAGTCAGATATTATTTGTAACCACATTGGATTATACTTACTTAAATACTCCGGGATATGTTTACGGTGGAACTTCAATTGATCCAAAATTAGTTTCCCGATTTCGAATTGGAGAGACCACAAATATTATTACAAGTGTTGGAGTTGATCTTGTTGTAATGGGTGCAACCCCCAACGATTACTTTACGGATGAAGAGGGTAGAAACTATGATTTTGGTCCTGGTTTTGGTTTGAATTTAAAGGGATCTTTGAAAAGCGGAATTTGGGATTATGTAGATATATTTTATGCAACAAGATGGTTATACACGCAGAGTGAACCGGCAGAATCAAGGCATCATTTGCATCTAATACTAGTAAGTGCGCACCTGCCTATTAAAAATTATTTTGCAATTGGATTGGGCATTGGTGCTTATTGGAGAAATAGCTACTACGAAAATTTTGATGATGTGTTTTTAAAGAGTCCTATACTTAGAGTTTTCTTTAAAACTGCACTGCACTATTAATAGTCTATTTGCTGTCAATTTCTTCTTTCAATTCTTCGATTATTTCTTCAACTCTCTCTGAAGGAGAAATGCTGTAAGCTTTTTGATATTGCTGTAAACTTTGTTTAAGCATTCCTTTTATTTTGTAAGCTTCACCAAGTGAATCATATGGATTAGCTTCTTTTGGTGCAAGAGTAATTTGCTTCTTAAACTTTTCTATCGCTTCATCAACTCTATTCTGATTGATTAGAAAATAACCATAGATGTTATAAAAGTAATAAAATTCAGAATCTTCGCCGTATTTAGATTCAAGATTTTTCAGCTTTCCTTCTGCTTTACTAAAACTCTCTTTTTCAATGTAAATGCGTGCAAGTAAAAAGCCACCCTGCATTTCATTCATTGTTTCAACAATCTTTGCGTGCTCAAGCGCTTTATCAACATCTCCGCCAGCAATACCCGGTGCCTGTAAGTAAAATTCGGCTAATCCAATTCTTCCCTGGAGGTGATCGGGATCTAACTCAATTGTCCTTTTAAATTGTTCTTTTATATTGCCCGCAACAAAAGGTGCTCTAAAAATACTTGCGTCACGTGCATCCTCAGCGTATAACAATCCTAATTCAAAATGAAAATCAGCATTATTATCATCAAGCTCAACAGCTTTTTCTCCATGTTCAATTGCTTCATCTAAATCTCCAAGTTCAAATAGACATTTCGCTAAATATAAATGTGCTTCTGCATTATTATCATTTTTTTCTAAAATACTTTCGAATGCTTCCTTTGCAGCGGAATATTTTTCCTGGTTAAATAAGTTAATCCCGTTTTCTAACGAAGATTGCGGGACAATTTGCGAGGTTAAAATTAAGATAAGAATTAAAAGCAAGCTCTTCATACTAACTCCTTAAAAAGTATTAAAGTGATGGTCTTATATAAACTTTGGTGTAACCATCGTAAAAATTATCCGATATCGTCAGCGTATCCTTTGAAAGATAAGTTATAGCTTCAGGAGCTTGCTGATTATCGTAGATAATAAAATCTATTTCCTCAGCGAAGTAGATAGATTTCTTTTTTTCTATTTGAAAATCATTTTTGCTTATTAGACTATCATTATAAAAATAAGTAATTGAATTATCTTCGCTAAATACTAAAATATGCTTTTCAACTTCAGTATTAATTTCATTTATGTCCCCGGCTATACCGCCTGATACGTTCATAAGCATCCACTTTCCGTAAAGGGTTGAATTATAGTTTTCCTTTTGGGCTGAATTACAACCAACAAAGGTGATGAAACCAGTAATTATTAGTAAGAAACAGACCATTTTTATGCTCACTCTGAAATGAATTGGAAAATTAGTTTTGATTCTACAACTGTGAAAACAAAATAGTTCCATTATAAATCATCGTTATAACTGTGGATAGAGTCTTCCCTTGGAATATTGAATCTTCGTTTAACTTGATATCTTTTTTTTCATGAACATTCTGTAAATAGCAAGTAGAATAATAGCACCAACCACTGCACCGATAAAACCAGCCGTTTCACCCTCTTGATATAAGCCAATAAATTTTCCAAGGTAGGTAAATAGAAATGAACCAGCAATTCCAAGTAGAATTGTTATTACAAATCCCCCGGGATCTTTACCGGGCATGAGAAATTTTGCAATGGAGCCTGCAGCTAAGCCGATAAGAATTGTCCAGACTATTTCCATTTTGCGCTCCTTTAAGAATATAATTTAAACACAACTTAATTTAACCAAGAATTGGAGCGTATGAAATGATATATAGTGAGTTTTAAAGAGTAGAAAAAGTTAAAAATCACGGTAGTGCACAAAAGAACTACCGCGATTAAATGATAGGTTATTCAAATGGAATTTTAGATTTGTTTGCTTCCAACCAGCTTTCAAAGTTTTGCATTGATGGGTTGATTGATTTTGATTTTTCTACGTTTCTTACTCCACAGAAATCATTTTCAAAATCGTGGAAGAACTGAAACATATTTCCCAGATCTTCTGCACCCGGGAACCCTAATCCACGGTAAACATCAAATGGAACATCATTGTAAGTAACTTCCTGACCAAGCGATTTTGTAAACATATCAGCCATTTGCTTACCAGTTAGCTGCTCACCGCTAATACCTACCGTTTTGCCTATGTATTCATTTCTATTTTTAAAAATTTCATATGCAGATTTACCGATATCATCGGCAGCAATACCCGCAAGCTTTTTGTCTCCCACTGGCAATGAAAGCGCAAATTTTCCATCTTCACCTTTTTTAGGAGCCATTCCGAAATAAATAAAGTTTTCCCAGTAAAAAGATGTTAGCAGATTTGTAGTAGGAACACCCTGTTCTGTAAAAAACTTATCTGCTTCGCCTTTGCAGTCAAGGTGGGGTACTTTGTATTTACCCATTAGTGTTGGCATACGATTGTCCTCCAAGGGAACCCATTTGCGAGTGTCTTCCAGTGTAGACCATACGACATGTTGAACATTAGTTTCTTTTGCAGCTTTTGCAATTGCAGCTACTTGCGCAGTTTCTTTTTCGGGGGAAAAGTGTTCCCAGAAAAATGTAACAGCATATACACCGTAAGCACCAGCGAAAGCATTTTTTATACTATCGTAATTATCAATATCTACAGCAACTACTTCGGCACCCAACTCAGCAAGTGACTTTGCTTTATCAGAATTTACATTTCTGGTTAATGCACGAACAGTGAAGTTTCTGGATTTATCTGCTAAAATTGCACGAACTAATCCGCCGCCCTGCGCACCTGTTGCACCCAGAACAGCAATCACCTTTTTATCAGCCATATATTATCTCCTTTATTAAATAAATTAAATGTTGAATAAAATAATTTAACGTTATTTATGTGTTATAACAAATAAATTCAAGTCAAAGCAAGTTTAAAATCTTCAGTGGTGATTTGGTTCACACATTATCGAGGTGTCTGTTAGGGGAAAAATAGGTTATATCTTTTGAAGATTCTCCTTTGTTAACTCATTATTTATATTACCTGTGTTTAGAACGCTCTTTGGCTCAAAAAGCATAACTTCAGCTTCTTCATCTGCAACAGGCTTGTGTTCAACTCCTTTGGGCACAATAAAACATTCACCCTCATTTAATTCAATTGTTTTATCTCGCAGCAGCATTTTAAAACTTCCAGCGATTACAAAAAACATCTCATCTTCATTATCGTGTTTATGCCAGACAAAATCGCCTTTAAATTTTACCAGCTTTATATATTGCCCATTGAGCTCACCAACTATTTTAGGTGACCAGTGCTCATTGAACAGTGAAAGTTTATTTTTGAGATTTACTTTTTCTAATTCTTTAATACTCAATCCTCCTAATTTATTATTCTAGAGTTTGATTATGTAATCTTTCAGTTTCCTCTTTTAATTCATCATTAGTAAAGGGAAGTAAACTCTCCGGTAAATATTTATCCATCAGGTTTAACACCTCTGTCACCTTCTCTTTTGGTCCTGCTTTGCCATGCAACGAAGCCAGCATTAGAAACGAATGGCGATAATTTTGATATAGATTCTGTATCTCCTCAATGTACTCAATGTGCTTATCATATACTCCTTCATATCTGTAAACATCTATTAGATTTCTATAAAGTTTTTCAGCTGAAACTTTGGTTAAATATGAATTAAGCTTATATACAAGACCTTCAAGACTTAAATATTTGTCCAGTCCGATCCTATTTCCACCATAAACAGTTGTAGAAAAATACACCGGTCTGTTCCATTCATTGGATTTAATTATTTCAATTAACATTAAATCCTGAACACGAATTGCCTTTTCATCTATAGTTGGTTTAACAAGCCATTCAATTTTTTCTTCTTTATTAAGAGGATCGTGTTTAACCGGAACTCCAATCATCTGCTCTTCCCACCGTAATGGCCTGATTGTGTCTATGTCCATATCAGTTATTGTTACAAATAAATTGTTCTCACCAAACGGGTAAGAATTTTTAAGCTGTCTTATATACCAGGGAACATTAAGTAAACTAAGATTTATAACAGAAATATCTGTTCTGTATTTTTCTATAAATTGAAGAAACCACATAGGATAAGTATCATTATCACCGTTAGTAAAGAGTATAGCGTTTTTTTCGCACGATGCCATTATATTTTTATTGTATTCCATAATAGCCGGATAAAAACCACCTTCTTTTTTACCATGCCCAAATGCCCACTTAGCCGAATCAGGATTATTATTATATAAATATGTCATCGCAACTGATCCCCAGATTGATTGAATCTTAGAGTAGGGATCCACAACAAATTTTTTCCCGGTGTATTTGGGTGAGATGTCAATAGCCTTTTTAAAATGTTCTGAAGATTTTGATGCAGAGGGCATATTCACATTGTTAATAATTGAACCGTCGGCAAAAAGCATCAGTCTATATGTCTGCCCAAGATAATAATGAATTTCAGCGTTTTCCGGTTCAATAAAAACGGCTTTCTCCAAATGCTCTAACGCCTCGGAATAGTCTTTATTGTTTAGTGCGTTTTCCGTCTTGGGTCTCAGAGTGTCCCAATTTTCAGTACTGCAGGATTGAATCAAGAAAATAAAAACGAGCAATGCTAACTTTCTCATTTTATCACCTCTTGAGTTTACTTAAGTATAGTTTTTTGCAACTTAATGGATTAGAAAGAGAGGTTCAATTAATAAATAACAAGTATTTATTTAATCCATACAATTATCTCCGTTTGGTTATTTTAATTAAGAGTGATTTTAATCAATTCGGGGTATTAATTCATTTATTAAGTTAAAATTCATTCAATTTTATTTTAAGGTAAAAATTATGCAAACAATTTTAGGATCATCTGGTGTTATTGGCAGGGAGCTTGCTAATTCACTTACGCAATACACAAATAATATTAGGCTGGTGAGCCGTAAGCCAAATAAAGTAAATAAAATTGATGAGTTGTTTAAAGCGGATTTAACAAGTGCAGAGCAGACAATCAAAGCGGTTGAAGGATCAGAAGTTGTTTATTTAACAGCAGGGTTTCAATATGATATAAAAATTTGGCAAACACAGTGGCCAGTTGTGATGAAAAATGTTATTGAGGCATGTAAGAATAGCAGCAGCAAACTTGTTTTTTTCGATAATGTTTATTCTTTGGGTAAAGTAGATGGCTGGATGACAGAAGAAACACCCATAAAACCGGACAGCGAAAAAGGAAAAGTTAGAGCTAAGATTTCACAGATGATACTTGAGGAAGTGGAAAAGGGAAATCTTCAAGCAATAATTGCGAGATCAGCAGATTTTTACGGGCCTGCAACACCCTTAAGCTTTGTAAATATAATGGTGTTCGATAATTTCAAAAAAGGGAAGAAAGCGCAGTGGCTTATTAATGAAAATAAAAAACATTCACTTACCTACACACCTGATGCAGGAAAAGGAACAGCGATACTTGGTAATACTGATTCTGCTTACAACCAGGTATGGCATTTACCAACGAATAAAAATGCATTAACAGGAAAAGAGTTTATTAATTTAGCTGCAAAAGCGATGGAATTAAAACCTGATTATATGATTGTTAAGAAGTGGATGGTAACAATGTTGGGATTCTTCATCAAGATAATAAAAGAAAGTAACGAAATGCTTTATCAAAATGAATTTGATTATCTTTTTGACAGCAATAAATTTGAGAAGGCTTTTAACTTTGAACCAACGAGCTATGAAGAAGGAATAGTTGAAACTGTAAATTCAATGAAGTAGGTACTATTGATGTGGATTCAACCATCAATAAGCTTTTTCAATCCACCCAAGGCATATTCCCAGCCAAGTATTGTTTCATCATATCGTTTTTGAGCATCGGAAATTTTTGAAAAATCACCTTGCGTAATTTTTAATAACGTTTTATTACCTTCCGGCACTAACTGCATATTTACACTTAAATGATTATCCGGATCATCTTTTGTGACTGAATTAGGATCAAATGTAATGTATTCTAATAATTTATCCTTCTCGAATTTCAGAACATTTCCTTTAACATATTCTTTGCCGTCCTCTGCACCTTCCCAGACTATCGGGCTGCCAACTTTCCAATCAGTAACAACTTTGCAATTAAACATGTAAAATTTAGTTTTTTCAGGGTTAGTTAGAGCATCCCAGACTTCTGCGGGAGCTGCATTTAGAATTATTTCTTTTTTTACTATTAATTCATTGCTCATTGTTATACCCATTAATCAAAATAATTTAAGAGTGCTATTACGTATCAATACAAAATAGAGAACCCCGGTTTAATCCGGGGTTTTCATTTTGAGTGAAACCAAAAATTAAGGATTTGGAATCTTTAATTCTTGTCCTGGTTTAATCATATCAGGATTTGAAAGAATATCCTTGTTTGCATTAAAGATGTTCATATACTTATTTGCATCTTTGAAATAATGCTTGGCGATCTTGCTTAAGCTTTCACCGCTCTCAACTGTATGAACATGAAAAACATCAGTTCTTTCTGGCTTTAAATCAGCGCCGATATCTGAATAACCTTCGCCACCAACTTCCTTAATTTTATCCCAAATTGCATTTTTTGCGTACTGGGTTTTTGTAGTTCCGGAAATTGAAAGTTTTCCAGCTTCTTCTGCTACTTTCATATCCTTTACACCGAGTTTATTCGCTAAAGCTAAAACTTCAGCATATTTAACTTGTAGAGACATACGTCCTCCTTCTAAGTTTATTGTAAATAATGTGATATTCTATTAATTACCACTGGGGAAAAGCAAGTTAAAACAATCGAATCTTTTATGCAAAAAATGAGTGTAAAATTAATTGACCCGCTTATTATTGAACAATAAATCAACCACGTCCCTCTAAACCAGCAACATCATATTTCTAAAATCTTTTGGGGTAAAAATGAAAAAAAATTCAGTTGCGCTTCGCATTTTATTAATTGCGGCAATAATAATTCTGCTGTTAATCCCACTTTTAATGATTCAATCTTTAATTACAGACAGGCAGCAATACAGGTTTGAAGCTATTCACGAAATAAGCAAAAGCTGGGCGGGTGCGCAAACAATTGCCGGACCAATGATAACAGTAACTACAAAAAAAGAAAAAGAAAATAAGGAAGGAAAAAAATATTTTGCAACAAGAAGCTATCACTATCTTCCTGAAGATTTAAAGATGGATGTGGAAATTATTCCTGAAAAAAGATACAAAGGCATTTATGAGGCGATGCTTTATAAATCAAAAATAAAAATCAGTGGCAATTTTAATCTTAAGAAATTAATTGAACAGTTTGCTGATAAGAAAATAGAGCAAAGTTACATTTCGTTTAACATAAGTGATTTGAGAGGAATGCAAAAAAATGTAAGGTTACAATTGAACGGCAAAAACTATAACCTCATTTCAGGATTAAAAAATAAAATATTTAAAAGCGGATTTTATTCTGATTTTGAATTGAACACAGAAAACGTTTTACAAAATTTTAATATCGAGATGGAACTAAACGGCATGGAAAATTTAGATTTTATTCCTCTTGGAAAATTTACAGAAGTTAGTATCAACTCTCCCTGGAACAACCCCAGTTTTGCCGGGGCGTTTCTGCCTACAACTCGCGAAATTTCCGAAGATGGGTTTACAGCAAAATGGAGAGTAAATCATTTTAACAGATCCTATCCACAGGAGTGGGAAAGAAAAACATACGATGCTTTCCCAAGTGCATTTGGAGTAAAGCTATTAGTGCCAGTTGATGAATACCAAAAAACAATGCGCACATCCAAATATGGAATGATGATAGTAGTGCTAACCTTTTTAAGTTTTTTTATGATTGAGCTGTTCAGCAAAAAAGTTATTCATCCAATACAGTATTTGCTGGTTGGTTTAGCACTTTTGATTTTTTATTCAATCCTTCTGGCAATTTCGGAATACATTCTGTTTCAATATTCCTATTTAATTTCCAGCTTTCTGGTGATTGTATTGATTGGTTTTTATGTTAAAAGCATTTACAAAAGCAAACAAATCGCATCAATAATTACGGGAATGCTATTTATGTTTTACAGTTTTATGTATGTAATTCTCCAGTTGCAGGATTACTCTTTACTGCTTGGTACTATTGCACTGTTTATTATACTTGCAGCAATAATGTTCTTTACAAGAAAAATTAGTTGGTTTGAGATATTTAGTAATAAGGTAAGAAAGGAAGTAGAATAACGCTATTTATTTGCTAATCGTTCCAATGATGATTAATGCTATTGGGATTCCTTTAAGTTCTTTTAGCTTTGGTTTTATATTATAAAGTGCTTGGTTGCCATAGGCATTATCTAATGTGTAATTTATATCAGCACTCTCCAATGACGATTTGTATTCTTGTAAGCTTCGCTGCACAACCGGTACCCTAAAACCTTCCGTTGAGATCATTAAATTGTTCTTGACCACACCCCGTTTTATTTGAATTTCTACAAATTCAGGATGCAACACACTAATAATTATTCGACCACCTATTTTTAATATTCGCTCACATTCCTTTAAACCATTTTTTAATCCTACTCCTTTTAGCTCATTAAACACCATATTTGAGATGATAATATCAACACTATTATTTTCAATACTGAACTTCTTGTAGACGTCTAACATTCGATATTCGGCATAGCTAATTTTAAAGATTTTTTTTGCTGTTTCGAGTTGCTTAGTTGATATATCTGTAATCATTAGCTTTTGGGGCCGTTGACCTGATTTTTTCTTTAATAACATAGGCATGAAATATCCGTTTCCAGCACCAATTTCTAAAATCGATTTTGATTCTATGCGATTAATTTTACTAATCACAAGCTCATTCAAAATTAATTCTTTAAAGGCGCCCCCTTTATAACCAGTGATTTTATGCCACTTTGAAGCAAGCTTATCGTAGTAAGTCATTTATTAATTTCTACTTCAACAAATTGTTCATTATTTCTTGTAATAATAGTGTTAACTAAAATAAATCATTTATCTCAATATCAATCAATAACAAAAAGATGAGTGATTATATTTCAATTTCTCAATATTTAAAATCAATTTTATATATTTTACTCTTTAAATCTGAGTATAATAAATGAAAACAAAAATTAACTGGAAAAACCATTTTATAGAATTGATTGTAGTTGTAATAGGAATTACAATTGCATTTATGATGGAAAACTGGCGGCAGGAAGTAGCAAGCAGAGAGATTGAGCAGAAGTATTTGCAGAGTTTTAAAGATGATCTTCAGGGAGATGCAAATACTCTTGATTCAGTAACCGTATCAATTCAAAATAAGATTTATCTGTTAAGAAGTTTTATTGGTGACATAAAGAAAGGTGAGGTGAAACAAGATAAAGCTGAAGAGGTGATTAGCGATATGTTAAGCAACCTTAGCTTTTTCCCCAAACAAGCAACTTACGAATCGATAAAAAACAGTGGTGGAATGAATATAATTTCGGATTATGAACTTAAAGAAGCTATAGTTTCTTATTATTCTTTAAATAGTGAGCTAAGATTAAAAGAAAAAGTTTTTTTTGATTACCTGAGAAATTTTGTATTTCCCTTTGTTCATAAGAACCTCGATTTTTTAGCTGGGGGAAGAATTGTAAACAAGTCAGTCATAAAGAGTCATGAGTTCAGAAATATCGTTGCCGGTTACTATACTCTGGTGGGACAAAATCTGGGAATGTATAAAGATTATAAATCGGCAAATGAAAAGCTATTAAAATTGATAACAGAAAATGATGAATAATTAATTCTTGATGATCCATTGCTTTACCTATCAGCGATCAAGTTCACGCATCAATTTTGAGACAGAGTTTTTTGCCCCGGGAGATAAAGATTCTAGGTAATGATTTTCTGTAAGGAAAGAAATTTCTTTTGCTAATTCAGGATGTTTTTTGGCAATCTTCACAATAAATTTTAATGCGTTAACTCTTACTGCTGGAGGTTTATTTATACCTTCCCAAATATCCATACAATGATCAAACAAAATACTTTCATACTTTTCACTTAAATCCATCTTTAGAAGAATTTTTAATAATTCACGTTGATGGCTATCATCCTTAGCTTTTAGTGTATCAACAATCTTTGTAGTGTATTTTTTAACTCTTTTATCATTCTCTTCCATGCAGCTCCACAGTAACCATGCAGCCCGCCATGAATATGGTTGTTTATCCCCAACTGCTAGTTCAATTGCTTCATCAAAATATTCGGGATGAGAATGCATAAAGGAAATCATTTCATCTTTATAAGAGTTTAGTAATTTATCTTCTAAGACAGACACTAACAGGTTTTGATTTTATTTTTGACTTGGTATCTGCATTAACTCTGAGACTTCGAGCGACCCGCCAATATCAAGAAAAGGACAGCTTTTTGCAACTGAAAGTGCAGCATCCATAGAATCTGCTTTGATTATTGTGAAGCCAGACATTTTTGTTGTGCTTTCAGCAGCAGCAGTTCCTTCCGGGTCTACTGTATGTGTATCCTTAAGAGGATTCATAGGACTTACAGCATTGTCACCTAATGATGCAATCCATTCCATATACTTAGCCATATGCTGTTTGCCTTCTTCAGGACTGGATGGTTGATTACCCCCCAAATAAGTAATAACGTATTGAGGCATTTTGTTTCCTTACTTTATTATTGAATTAATTTGCTATGGTAATAAATATAAAGGTATTAAAAAAACTACAAAAGGCTAAAGGTTGGAAAGCTGGATTGGACACTTTCAATTTATTTATTAAGCACTAAATTTTGCAAGATGGTTGTAACAAAAATTAAACTTCAGTATCGTCATTTAAAGTAATTTGATTTTGTGATTTGGTAGACGAAACTCTCATTACCAGTGTCGTCAGGACTTTTTCCAATACAAACGCCACCAATCTTTAAAACAGCCTGCTGAGAACGGATATTGTGGACACCCACAAGGAAAATGACTCTGTTTACATAGTTAAATGCGTGATCAAGCATAAGTCTTTTCATTTCTTTGTTGTAAACACCACCCCAGTGAGAACGGGTCAAAAAGGTCCACCCAATTTCCACTTCATTTTTATCAGCACTATATCCATTATATCTAGACGATCCAATTGCTTTATTATTTTTTGAATCGATAACTATTAACGCTCCTTCAGAATCCAAAGCATCGATAAAAAATTTTTCGAATACCGTTCTTTCGTGACGATTATTTTCCGGGTGTTGTTCCCAAATCAAAGGGTCGTTTGCTACTTCATATAGTGCTTCAAAATCATCTTTTCTTAGTGGCCTTAAGAGAATTAAATCGCTTTCTAATGTTGGTTGCAGATTCATTTGTCTAAAATTATTTTTCATTATTATACTAATCGCATTGTAACGAACGAACCAATGGCTTATAAAGTTAGTAGATTTAATGATCTTCTATATACTTACTTATCGATATTCAGCAATCACTTCAATTGTGCCAACTATGTTATCATTCAGTTTTTCAAGGTCTTCCGCT
>JABDPB010000125.1 GCA_013042995.1 Ignavibacteriaceae bacterium
CCTAGTGTGTTGGTAATTAAGTATTCCGAGTTATATTCTGCATAAAACTCAATTAGTGATCCCCCTCTTACGGATGCAATAGGGTTATCACCACCAGGTAATACAGGAGTAGAGAGATAATTAGTAATAGGTTGTTCGAGAAATAATCCTATTTGTCCAGCCCAGCCTAATCCTAGCGAATCTACCCAAGTATTAAGTGTGGAATCAACCACTATAAAACTTGTATCACTACTTGGAGCGTTGCTATCATAAACATAGATTCTATATCTACCAGGTACATTACTATATTCTTCTACTTTAAATGGTGCAACAGTATGACCGCCACCACCTGGTTGCTGATTAATTAATGAAATAGTCCTGATATTCGTGTCCTCACTTAAGAACATTTGCTTTATCTGATTTAACGTGGTAATCGGTGGGTTATTATAGTTTGCTGCCCAATTATTAGCATCACTCTGTGACTGTTGATGGGTATAATAATGATTTATTATTTTCCTGATGCTATCAGTGATACTGAGCTCAAATATATTAGTGTAATTTGATATGCCGGGATGCTTATTTAAAAATTCTGTTTTATAATTGAAACCTAAAAAGCTGGATGCTGCAAATCCATAACAAGAGCCACCCCAAATGCCTCTAAATGAGTTCCATCTTTTCACAGAGTTTGCTATGTAGAGTCCTAAGATTGTACTCCAGTAACTTTGATTTGTTCCAAATGTTTCAACCCAGAGCTGCCAGTCTGGATGTGTAAAATTATTAATACCAATAAACTGAAAAGGGTATGGTTTATTTGTAATTGGATCAATACCAGTATAATTAAATTGCTGCCACCATTGCGGCGGCCACAAATTTGCTGTACTATTTCCAAATTGCCATCCATCTTCATTCGGAACAAATTTTTCATAATCGCCTGCTGGCGTTACCCTGGTTAAGTAGTATCCTTTAATTTTAAAAGAGTCACTTTCTGAAGAAAACGTTGTTGCTGATTCATCAGTAATTCGGATTTTACATTTTCTGGATAAAAGAGTATCTGGTATATCCCAAACATACTGTAGATTAGATGCGGGATATAAAATCTCAAATGTCTCATAAGTATTGCCATTGTCTAAGCTCAGCTCAATTTCAATCGTTTCAACCTGGCTGCTAATCCATTTAATTGTATCCTTTTCACCGGCAATCCATAGTTCACCAGCCTTTGGAGATGTTAGCTGGAGTATTTTGGGACTTAGTAATGCGGCTCGCAAAGAATTATTAAAATTAGCCCAAGCAGCAATCTGGTCAGCATCATTAATACCTATTAAATATATAGGTGAATAATTATTTCCTGTAGAATCTAAAATGGATTCTATGTCGTAAATATTGCCATCCTGATATAGCTCGCCTCCTGCACCAATTACGGTACTATTCTCGTTAATGTCATAAGAAGGTAATAAAGTAAATAGAGTATCTAAAATAAAATTTTCCCACTTCCAACCCCCTCCCGCTTGGCCGGGTGAATCAAATCCACCGACTAACGTAAGATCTTCATTCAATGAAGTTGCATAACCATGAAAAGAGAAAGAAAAAGGCATATTGTTCTGCCAGTATAATGGTCTTTCAATTCCTTCGGAAGAGTTCCAATAAAAACCTGATATTTCATTATTTTCATTTATTTTAGTTGCTGCGTGATTATCAAATCCAGTAGGACTTGGCAATAGGGACCAAGTTTCATTCTGCCAAATGTAACCTAGCACGGGATCACCAGATAAATCGACAAAGCTTGCAACAACTATATTTTGATTATTAACATCTGCTGTTATAACTTCATCAAGGCCATATTCTAAGGTAGCCAAATAAGTATTGGATGGTATGGGATTGAGGCTAATTGTCGCACCATTTTTCCACAAACTGAGTGAATCGCCCTGATCGTTGGCTACTAATACCCAACCAGAGTCATTTATAGCTATTGCAGTTCCCGGTGATATAATGGTTGTGTTTCCACTTTCCCAGAAAAACGCAAGAGAAAATCCTAACTCTAAGTTTGTAATACCAAGACCGACTACTTGTCCTTGATTGTTAATATCTATTGCAACAGCTTCCGCAAAACCCTGGCTCACATCTATTAATGAGTACTGTGGATCCTGAGCAAAAAGAGTTGATAAGGACAGTAAAATTGCAAGCAATAATATTTTCATAACTATGCCTTAATTGATGAATAAAATTTCTATTTCAGTAATATCATCTTTTTAGTCTCGATAAAATCGCCAGTTTGGATTGTGTAGAAATAAATACCGCTGGTAAATTCTTTTGCACCCCATTCGTAATTGTAATTGCCTGCGCTTAATTCTCTGTTAACCAGTGTTTGAACATTTTCGCCAATAGAATTAAAAACTTGAAGTTTAACATTCGATGTTTGCGGAATAGAAAAGTTTATTGTTGTAGTAGGATTAAATGGATTAGGATAATTTTGGTTAAGGACAAAATCATCTAATGGATTATCTAAGTAACTAATACTATTTACCTGTGTTGCTGTTATTGTCCCAACCATTCCGAGGGCAATGTGTGGTGTGCAATGGTAGCTATGGACTCCGGGTGCTGTAATTACAAATCGGAATGTAGGATTGAATTGGTCAATTACTGCATCCCACACATTTTGTCCTGAAGTGCTGTCTGAAGTTGTTGTATGGTCACCTTCAACCCATTGCCATTCAATAGTATCGCCAACAGCTGCGTTAACATTCATTGGTATAAAATCGAAATCTATTACTTCAACAATGTGAAGAGCTTGAGCTAGAGCAGCTGATGATGCAAATGCCCAAATGACGACAATCATAAAACTGATAATATGTTTCATTAATCCTCCGAATATTTGTTTTAATATAAAATTTCTAAAAATCTACATATAATTGTAAAACCTACTTTAGTAGTATCATCTTTTTAGTCTGTACAAAACCTTCGCTTTTAAGTGTGTAGAAATAAATTCCACTTGTAAAGTTTTTTGCATTCCAATCATATTTATAATTACCTGCGTTCAATTCTTTGAAAACCAGAGTGGCAACCTCTTGTCCTAAAGAGTTATAAACTTTAAGTGAAACAAAAGAAGCTTCCGGAATAGAAAAATTAATTGTTGTGCTCGGGTTAAATGGGTTTGGGTAGTTTTGCCCAAGCTCATAGCTGACAGGTGTTAAATCATTTTCTTTTTCTACCGAAACAACGGTTTCTCGTTTAAAGATTCTCGCACCACCGTTCATATTTTGAAACATTCCCACAAATTCTAAAATTTTCGTTGCTTGTTCTCTTTCAGCTACCATCCCGGTCCCAGCAGATATGGTTGGACTAGCTGAAAGTCCCTTGTTGTTAGGTTGCCAGGTAACTCCATTGTCCGTAGAAGTGTAATAACCACTTTCTTGTCCATTTTTTGGAAAAGTAGACACTCCAAACCTTTCTTCATTCTGAGCCATCAAACCGTACTTCCAAATTCCCGAAAATTCTCCCTCATCAAAAATTGCTAAAAGAGAAGCTGCCAAGTATTCCGTTTCTTCGGACGCTTCGTATAAGTTCCCATCATCCGACCCAGCAAGTACCCTGGTTTCGTCTCCTAATTTCTCAGTTACCAAAGGATAGTCAAATATAATTTTTACAATTGTATCACCGGCTGCTATTCCAGTTGCCTGTTCCCACAAATCTCCGTTATTGGTTGAAGAAAACATGCCATTTGTTGTTGCAGCTACCACGATACCGCTAGAGTCCACCTCAATATCTCTAACCCAGGAGTTTGGTGGTATACCATTTATTGCAGGAGCCCAATTAACACCATTATCTGTTGAACGGAGAGGACCGTTTCTCGTTCCAGCAAATATTGTGTTAGGATTTGTAGTTGTATTCATAGTAATTGAGAATATATTATCTCCAGTTGGGACAGTAACTAAAGGGCTTCCCCAATTATCTCCGTTATCTGTTGAGCGATATAATCCTTCAGGAGAGGGGAATGGCCAGATGCTTGCATATAAGTTTCCATCAGGTGCATCAATAATTGTTCGAGCAACAAAAACATCATTCAAATTTTCCCACGTTGTGCCATCATCGGTAGAGCGTCTAACACCGCCCATATCTCCATTAGGGAAATTAAATGAACTAGTTGTTACAAATAAGTGCTGGTTAGATTCTCTTATAACCATTTCCGTAACACCTGCACCCTCAGGTGTGCCTGCAGTTTGCTGCCATACCTGCGAGAGAAGTGAGGCAGGCAGTATAAACAGAGTAAGTATTAAAATTGCTTTCATTTTATGATCCTTTTTTATTTTAGTAAAATCATTTTTTTAGTTTCAATAAAATCACTTGCCTGTATTGTGTAGAAGTATATCCCACTTGCGGAGTTTTCTGCATTCCAATCATATTTGTAATTACCTGCATTTAATTCTTTTGCAACCAGTGTTTCAATTTCTTGGCCCAATGAATTGTAGACCTTTAGTAAAACAAAAGACGCATCGGGAATTGAAAAATTAATTGTTGTGCTAGGATTAAATGGATTTGGATAGTTTTGTTTTAACTGGTAGTTAACAGGTGTTAAATCATTTTCTTTTTCAACAGAAACAACGGTGGAACGTTTAAATATTCCTGCACCGCCATTCATATTTTGAAACATCCCGACAAACTCCAAGAATTTAGATGCTTGTCTTGTTTCAAGTACTGCCCCGGTTACTGCTGAGGTCTGTGGATTACTGGGCATTCCTTGATTCTGTTTATCCCAGGTTTCACCATTGTCTGTTGATTGATAATAACCCCCACCCTGAAGAATCCTGGGGAAGAGAGTTAATACCTGCTTTTTTCTATCTTCTGAAAGTTGATCAAATAAATAAAACACTGCTAAATCAGAAATTTCATTAGTGACATCAAAGAAAGCAGCTAATGTCATTGCGAGATACCTATCCGAAGCAATGGCCTTTACCAATTGGCCATTATCGGATCCTCCATATAATTTCGTTTCATTTCCTTGGTTATCAGTTATGAATGGGTAATCAAATGCTAATGTCACTATTGTATCTGTAACTCCTGTTGCTTGTTCCCATAAATCACCATTGTTTGTAGATATGAAAACCCCGTTGGTAGTTGCGGCTGCGACTGTTCCTCCGGAGTCAACCTCAATATCTCTTACCCAGGAATTTGGCGGAATTCCAGCTATAGCAGGAGCCCAACTAACTCCATTATCTGTTGAGCGGAGAGGTCCGTTTCTAGTTCCAGCGAATATTGTATTTGGAATTGTTGTAGTGTTCATAGTAATTGAGAATATATTATCTCCAGTTGGGACAGTAACTAAAGGGCTTCCCCAATTATCCCCGTTATCTGTTGAGCGATATAACCCTTCAGGTTGCGGAAAGGGCCATATGCTGGCATATAAATTTCCATCGGGCCCATCAATAATGGTTCTTGCAACAAAAACATCATTTAAGTTTTCCCAGGTTGCACCTTCATCAGTGGATCTTCTAACACCACCCATATCACCATTGGGCCAGTTGAATGATGCAGTGGTAACAAACAGGTGCTGATTGCTTTCTCTTAGGACCATTGCTGTTACTCCCGCACCTTCGGGAGTTTCGGGTGTTTGCTGCCAGGCTTGTGGGTACACATAAATACTTGCAATTAAAATTAGAATTGATTGAAGCAGTAAGAATTTCATTTCAGCCTCCTATAGCCATTAGAAATAATTAATTGTTGTTTATTCTTTTCTGCGAGAAGATTAACCGTATGGGGAAAAGACGAAGTTGATAATAAGTAATTATTGCTAATAGTGCAACAATGTTTGCTCACGTAAAATGTTGAGGAAAGTGATAATTAATCAAAAAACCCCCGCTTATTATAAATAGCGAGGGTCTTAAATCTTAGAAACAAATCTACACTTACTTTAGATATATTTCTCTCAAAAGCTTTGTGCCATATAATTGTCTAATATTCTCATAATTCTTTACAGTTCCTTCAAATTCACCCTCCATAGATTCTGCTATTTTCTTTTGAATAGCATCAAACTTTGCATCTCTCTCTGGATCGTAATCAAAGACAGCCATATTTTCATTTTCAATCATTAATACAAGATTAAAATCATCTTCATTAGCTGCCGGACCAAGCAGAACTTTGTAAGAAACAATTAAGCCCTCTTTTTTAGCTTCCTCCATAGATGCTTTCCATGTTCTGGCAAGATCTTTCAAATAATCATCTGCTACATTTGCACCTGTTCTTACAAAAGTTAATGACCAAACCGTTCCTTGATCATAAATATCTGCGTTCTGAGAATAAGTATTATCACTGACTCCAAGAACGAAACAGACAAGTAAAGCAATTGTTAACAAAATGGTTTTCATAGTAAACCTCAGTTGTGAGTGTTTATTGTAATGTGAATTAAATTAGAAGTGGAATAAACTTTATGATGAATATCAATATTCTTTTGCTAAAATACAAGAAAAGGTTTGATATAAAAACCCCCAGCAAATCTCATT
Source organism: Ignavibacteriaceae bacterium (assembly GCA_013042995.1). GTDB lineage: Bacteria > Bacteroidota > Ignavibacteria > Ignavibacteriales > Ignavibacteriaceae > IGN2. Next base: position 6,471 of record JABDPB010000125.1, read on the forward strand.
TGCGGGGGCCTAAGTGTTATAGTTTTTTATTCGTGATTACTTCTCGATTTTTTTGGATTGCTTTCCCAATGGAATCCATATGAATAATAAATGCAATGTTGCACCAGCTAGAAGTATATAAACAACATCCTCTTTAAATGGCGTACTTTTTAGTACAAAAGCACAAGCAAGAATTACTAATGCCCAAATAATGGCGCTCGCAATAGTTAAAAATCCAATTTTATTTTTTTTCATACATGCCTTGTTTTTATTCTCATATTACTTTTTCCCATTATAAAATG
>JABDPB010000127.1 GCA_013042995.1 Ignavibacteriaceae bacterium
TGCTGTGCCTATCCAAACTGCGCTCCAAATCAGACTGGCCTTTAGAGTAATTTGACCAATTCTTCTTTCACTTATATAAAGGTCAATGTAGAATAGAATGGCAACTATAGCCCAAAAAACAATCCAGTCAATTAATTCACGTTCCACAGATTTAAACTAGGGAAGAAGAATTGCTGCTGCAATAACTGTTGTCCACAAGCCGTTTTTATCTCCCTGTGCGGATTGGGTTATGTTGAACGTCTTTACAATTTTACCAGACATTTTATAAATGTCCTCTCTCTCATTCCAATCAGTATCAGGATTAAAATCTACACCTAAGGTTGTTGCAAGCATAGTAGCTGCTAAATCTTCAGCATATTCGCCTGCGACCTTTTGTGTTTGTCCGAATGGATGATGTTCAGAAAGATATCCGTAAGCATTTTTATCAATGGGAAGGGCAACACCAAGTGAGGCAGCAATTAATCTATTTGGTTCGTTTGTTGAATTCCTTGCGATAACAGCGTGAACAATCTGCCCGGGTTCAATTGCTTTAACTCCTTCTTCAACGGTAATTCTTCTACAATTTGTAGGAAATATACTGCTTACTGCAACAAGGTTACAGATTTCTATTCTTGCTGATCTTAGCGAAAGTTCAAATGATGTTAAGTATTCCTTGCTCTTGCCAACGCCTTTTGTGAAGAAGATTTTTGTAGGTCTGTACAAATTAAACCCTCCCGAAAAAATTAACTAACAAATTTAATAAATTTACGCTTGCCTACCTTCAGTATCATACCGTCTTTCAATTTTAGTTTAGAGTTGAAATTAGTAATCTTATTTCCATCAACTGAAACACCGCCCTGCATTACTAATCGCTTTGCTTCTCCTTTTGATGGCGCAAATTTAATTTTTGTAATCAGTTCAATTATATTTATTTCAGATTTATCATCTTCAATTTTATACTCTGGTATATCATCAGGTACATCTTTTTTGATAAATATTTTATCAAATTCAGCTTCGGCTTGTTTTGCAGCGTCCTCATCGTGATACATCGAAACAAGGTTACGAGCGAGCGCTCGTTTAATATCTCTGGGATTTAGATTTGAATCGGTAAGCTGTTTTTTAATTTCTGACAATTCATTTGATGAAACATCCGAAGCAAGTTCATAGTAAGTATAAATCAAATCATCCGGTATAGATAGTGTTTTTCCGTAAATCTCTTTCGGCGACTCTGAAATTCCTATGTAGTTGTCATATGATTTACTCATCTTTTCAACGCCATCTGTTCCCACTAAAAGAGGCATTGTTAAAATAACCTGCGGTTCCTGCCCGTGCTCACGCTGAATATCTCTTCCAACTAATAAATTAAATTTTTGATCAGTTCCGCCAAGTTCTACATCACTTTTAATTGCAACGGAATCCATTGCCTGAGCAAGCGGATACAAAAGTTCGTGTATGCTGATAGGCTCACCGGCTTTATATCTCTTTGTAAAATCATCTCGTTCAAGCATACGTGCAACGGTATATTTTGAAGCGAGCCGGATAACATCTTCAAAATTCATTTTACTCAGCCAATCGGAGTTATACACTATTTTAGTTTTTTCAGCATCTAAAATTTTTGATGCCTGTTGAAAATAGGTTTCTCCGTGCTCTCTTGTTTCAATTAAACTGAGGGCAGGTCGCGTAACACTTCTGCCGGAAGGATCACCAATCATTCCTGTAAAATCGCCAACAATTAATATTGCCTGATGGCCAAGCGATTGAAATTGTGCAAGCTTCCGCAATACCACTGAATGCCCGATGTGTAAATCTGGACGTGAAGGATCACAGCCTAATTTTATGTTAAGCGGTTTTCCTTCTTTGGTTGATACTTCTAATTTTTTAACAAGTTCATCTTCAGGAATTATCTCGCTGGTACCTCTTTTAATTAGGTCCATCTGCTCATTTATTGGTGAAAATTTGATTTTAGTCATTATCAGTATTTTATTTTTCTTTCCTGATCTCTTTTAAAGTCTTTCTTAGCTATATCTCTTCTTTTATCATAGACTTTTTTGCCCTTTGCAAGGGCGAGTTCAACTTTGGCTTTACCATTCTTAAAGTACAATCTTAAAGGAATTAAAGTTAGTCCTTTTTCTTTGGTTTTTCCAATTAGCTTTCTTATTTCACTACTGTTTAAAAGAAGCTTTCTTTCCCTGCGCGGATCATGATTATTTATATTGCCCTGTGTGTATTCGCTTATGTGAAGATTCATAAGCCACACTTCGCCGTCCTTAAGCTTACCGTAACTATCAACTAAATTTGCTTTACCTTGCCGAAGGGATTTAACCTCAGTTCCGAGCAACACAATTCCTGCTTCAAACGTTTGCAAGATTGAATATTCGTGTCTTGCTTTACGATTTACTGTAATATTTTTTTCTGTCTCTTGTACTTTCATAATTAAAAATTAAAGGTAAAAATCATCTTAATTGAAGTTAAATGCAATAGGATATTGATTTTATCTTATCGGGATATCGAACCCTTACTATAAATAAAAAACGGCAGTTGTTAAACTGCCGTTTTGCATAAATGATATTTTATTATAATTTATTCGGGACATTGTGTATCGAAAAGCATTTCATCCCAGCAATTCCAGTTCTCACTGCCAAAGTGCTGTGGATCTTTTACTCTGCCAAAATGCTCTTTGTAATTCCATTCAACATTTATCAAACGATTTTCTGCGATACCGAAGATATTAAAAAAGCGGTCGTATGTTATCTCATTAGTTTTTCCGTAGTGAATATAGCTGCCGTTTTCAGGTACATTGGGGACAATATTTGTGTACTTAACTTGTGCAGTATTATCCTCAACATTTCTGCTCCACTCAATCAAAAGAAAAGGAACAGGATCATTCGGATCTTTATTTAAAGTCCATGTTCCTTCGGTTGCAGGTGTATTGGAAAATCCAGTAAACCATTCGAAGTCGGTGTAGAAACCTGCTTTAGTTAAGAGCATACGCCACTCGATACCATTAGTAACACTTGTTCCATATAGTTTTGCAGTGTAATTAATTCCGCTAATAGTTAAGGTGTATGTCCAAAGCCACGAACCATTTGGCTGTTGCACAGGTTGATGATTAAATGATTCAACAAATGCTGCAACTGGAATTGCCATTCCAACTTTTATTATTGTACTCCAAACCCACACGTGCCCGGCTGCCCATCCCCAGTTTCCCCTCAAAATTGTATCACTCGGTTCTAATCTGAATAATGGACCCGGAGAATTGGTATCAGGAAATTCAGTAAAATCAACTACCATTGAAGTTTGTGGTGGAACAGTAGGTGAATCACCTGGTGTAAGTGCAGTTTCATCTTCCGAACATGCATTAATTTGTAAAAGAATTGCTGCTAATAAGATTAAGCTTGTTACTTTAAATTTGCCAATCAATTTCATTATAAAAAGTTCCTATTTTTATTTTTTGATGCAGGTTAAAATTATCAATCATTATTCCAGTTGAGTAAGTCAGAAAATGAGTGCTTCAATATATTTATCCCAAAAAAATACAATGCTTTCGTATAGTTTTTACTTCAGAAAGGAAAATGTTACTAAAGCAGTATCTAAATTCCGGGAGCTAAAGTTATCTAAATCTCTTTTATAATTAGAGTTGTTTACATATTTTTATTTCAATTTAAATTTCAATTGGGTATAAATCATTTGAAAACCAGGCTTCAACTAATTTTAGTTTTTTTAGTTTCCAGTCTCTGTAATCTTTCCGCGCAATCGTTTTCCATAACTAAAGTTGAGCCGCCAAATTGGTGGGCAGGGATGAAATGGGATACACTTCAATTGATGGTTTACGGAGAAAACTTATCGAATATTAGCGTAAGATTTGAAGATGAACGAATTCAGGTTCTAAAAATCCATTCGTTAAAAAATGCTTCCTATTTATTTATTGATGTTTTTATCGCAAATGAGATTGAAGATGATTATTACAAAATTATTTTTGCAAACAAAGAAAACCAAATTGAATTTGAATATCCCCTTACTAAAAAAACTAATTCTAAAATTGAACATCAAGGCTTTACTAACGAGGATGTAATCTATCTCATCTTTGCAGATCGTTTTTGTGATGGTAATCCAAGTAATAATACAATTGATGATTCTCTGGATGAATTTACTTCTGCAGATTTCGATGGTAGAAAAGGCGGTGATATTGAAGGGATAATATCCAAGCTTGATTATTTAAAGGAATTGGGTGTAACGGCAATTTGGGTTACACCCCTGCTTGAAAATAATATGTGGATGAGTTATCATGGTTATGCTGCAACTGATCTATACAAAATAGACTTGCGTTTTGGAAGCAATGATCTTTATAAAGAATTAGTTGAAGAAGCACACTTGCATGGTATAAAAGTTATTCTTGACCACGTTAGCAATCATATAGGTATCAATCATTCTTGGGTTAGTAATCCACCAGAATCAAATTGGTTTAATGGTTCAAAAGAAAATTTCATTCCAGCCATGCACGATAAAATGGCTTTCTTAGACATACACGGAGACAGTACAATTATTAATTTTCATCAGCGAGGCTGGTTCACAGATTACATGCCCGATCTTAATCAAGAAAACACATTCTTAAATAATTATTTAATTCAGAATACTCTGTGGTGGATAGAATATGCAGGGATTGATGGAATAAGAGAAGATACTTATCCGTACAACGATCAAAAATATGCAGCAGAATGGGCTGAAGCTATTTTGAATGAGTATCCTGATTTAAATATTGTGGGAGAAGTGTGGCAGGGTGACCCTGCCGTCATTTCAGGTTATCAGCGAAATTCGCAAGTACGAAAACTAAATTTTGATTCCAATCTTCCTGCAGTTACAGATTTTGCTTTCTCAGATGCCATTCGTCATTACTTAAGAGGAGAGGAAAGTATTCGAACTTTTTATAAAACTCTTGCACAGGATTTTGTTTATTCCAATCCTAATAATTTAGTTGTCTTTTTGGATAACCACGATATTGAACGGGCGATGTTTTTAGCTGAAGGAAACTATGGAAAATTAAAGGTTGCACTTAACCTACTTTTGTTTACAAGAGGAATACCTGTAATATTTTATGGAACTGAAATTGGAATTGAGGGTGGATTAAAACACGGTGAATTACGCCAGTCTTTTCCCGGAGGATTTTCAGGTGATAAGAGAAATGCTTTTACATCCGAAGGCCGAACTGAAAAGGAAAATGAAATTTATAATTATTTAAGTGAACTCTTAAAGCTTAGAAAGGATTTTCCTGTTTTATCTAAAGGAAAAATGCGGCACATTTACCCAGGTAATGATTTATATTTAATCACTAAAGTTTTAGAAAATGAAACCACATTAATTTTGGTAAATGCTGGTGATAAAGATGTTCCTGTTTCCCCAGCACAATTAAAAATGTTTTTACCACAAGCAATGATGCTAAAAAATCTTAACACCAATTCAGAAATTGACTTGAACACAGATGAAATTTTATTCCTTAAAAAAACAAGTACAGAAATATTTTTAGTTAAAAATGTAAATTGAACTTAACCATTGAGAAATAACATGCTAGAAATTCAAAAAAAACTTACAAACACTTTTTATATGATACTTAGCCTTCCTGCGACGGCAATGGGTTTTGCCCTATCAATACAGATTGCAGTATTAAGCTGGATTTTAAATTCACAGTACGGATTAGACATACACGAAATTGGCATTGTTTGGGCTGCCGGTCCGCTTGCTGGAATTTTTGGACAGGTTATAGTTGGTTTAATAAGCGACAAAGTCTGGTTTTGGGGCGGAAGAAGACGACCGTTTATTCTGATTGGTGGAACGCTAGCAGCACTTATGTTAATAGCATTACCGAACATTGGTGCAATAAATGATCTTCTGGGTGTTGGGAGTATTATGGCAGTTGCAATTGTGGTTGCTCTCACGCTTGATATGGCAATTAATATTAGTTTTAATCCTACTCGTTCTGTAATTGCAGATGTTACTCCTGATGGTGTTCCGCGCACAAAAGGTTATACATGGATGCAAACTATTTCTGGCTTTTGGGGTGTAATGGCTTATGCATTGGGAGCAATTTTTGGCAACTATTTCCTAATATATTTGGGTGCACTTATAGTATTGGCATTTTCAGTTGTACCTCTATTTTTTATTAAAGAAAGTAAAGAGTTAACAGAGGATACAGAAGAGACTGTTGTAACAGAAAAAAAATCAAAGGTAACTCAGTGGAGCGAGTTACTCAAACTATATTTTGCTCACGGCTTTAGCTGGATTGGTGTGCAGACAATGTTTGTTTACATTATCGCTTACATTCAGCAGAAACTTAACCCTGCAAATGAAACTGAAACGGGACAAATAATTGCAATTTCATTCTTAGTTTTAAATGCTGTTGGATTTATACTGCCTGCTTTTGTTTTAGAACCAATTACAGAAAAGATTGGAAGAGTAAAAACTCATTTAACTTGTGTTGCTATTATGGCCGTAGGTTATTTTGGAATTGTTTTGATTGGTAAAACTTCATTGCTTCTCTACTTTTTTATGGCTGTGTGCGGAGTTGGATGGGCAGCAATTGTTAGTCTTCCTTTTGCTATTATGTCAGAGAAAGTTGACGAAAGCAGGATGGGTTTTTTTATGGGAATCTTCAATCTTTCTGTAGTTATTCCACAATTAATTGTAAGTCTGGTTTTAGGTTATTTTATTCTAGAAGCACAGGACAAAAATTTAATTTTTATTATCAGCGGAACGACTCTTACTCTGTCTGCAATACTCTGGATTTTTGTTAAGGAGAGCAAATCTACAATAGTTGAGAATACATAATTGTATCAGGAATAAATAGAGAATAATAGCAATTCAATATCAAAAGTTAAATTTAACCGACATTTGAAAATTAAAATTTTACCTTTTGGGACTTCCATTTCCTTAATTTTATACATAATAATAACATTCTTTCTGGTATTATTTGTGTTACTCATCATTTATTGATAGGTATTTTGAAAAGATGTAAATAATTGTTACTCCGCAGTAAACAATTCTTTTCAATAACGAGAATGAAATAAAATAACGCCGATATATTTCCATTTACCGAATGCGGTGCATTTAAAATTTTTTTGGGGTTAATTAAATAAAATTTTTGCAATTATAAGGAGGCAAAAATGATGAAACCTACATTTTATTTTAGATCAGTTCTGCTCTTTGTTTTTCTGTTTTTATTTGATCCGGTTTTAGCGCAGCAGGCTTCTGTTTGGGATCAGGTGCCAGAAGAAATAAGAGAAAGAAATTCATTTAAAAGAATTGAATGGTTTTACAGGCAGCGTTCTGCACCATTAGATACAATACCTTCACATGTATATTTAGCTGAGCTTGAATCAGAGATCCAAAAAGCAATTGAAGGGCCGGAAAACCCGCTTAATAATTTACAGTGGAACTCAATCGGTCCGAACGGAATTCAATCAGGATTTCCGCCTCACTGGGGATTGATGAGCGGCAGAGTAAGAGGTTTGGATGTTCATCCAACAAATCCGAATATTGTTTATGCTGGTGTAGCTGCTGGCGGAATTTGGAAAACAACTAATGGCGGAACAAGCTGGACGAATGTTGGAGATAATTTAGCATCACTTACGTACGGTGCAATTGCAATTGATCCGAATAACACAAATACAGTTTACGCTGGTGCAGGTGAAATTTTGTACAACTTTGGTCCTTTTATTTACGAGGGACAGGGATTATATAAAACAACTGATGGGGGAGCATCGTGGAGTCAGATTACAAATGGTTTCGGAAATACAACTCACTTTGGCGATTTGCAAGTTAGTCCTCACAACTCGAATATTGTTTTTGCAGCTTTGGGCAGCGGTTATTGGCACAGGGGCAATTTATCAAATGAAGGAATCTGGAGAAGCACAGATGGTGGTGTTAACTGGACACGAACGTTGTTTGTAATCGATGCATTTGATGTAATTGTACATCCATCGAATTCAACTCTGGTTTATGCAGCAGCTGGGGGTGGAGTAACATCAGGTGGATTCTGGGTTTCATTTGATGGAGGAATTACATGGTCACAAAGTAATACCGGTCTACCAACTGCAAGTTCAATATTAAGAATGCAGATTTCAATTTCAAATTCTTCACCTTCCACGGTATATGGATTAATCCATACTTCCGGGAATACTCCGTTGGCATACAAATCTACTAATGGCGGCTTGAGTTGGCTCCAGATTTCTTCGGGTATTCCGCTAGGAGGTAACTGGGGTTCAGGTTGGATTACTCAGGGTGGATATGATCTATGTATTGCAGTTAATCCTACAAATCCTAATCATGCAATTGTAGGTAATATTGAGTTGCATCAAACAACAAATGGTTCAACTTATTCAGTGCAGAGAGTTGGTTCTGCAACAAATGCATGGGACTGCCCGATTCACGTTGATCTGCATAGAATTGTATTTGCACCGTCAAATTCAAACACAATTTACATTGGCTGTGATGGCGGAGTTTACAAATCAACAGATGGTGGTACAACTTGGGCTTCTGCAAACAGCGGTTTGGCTACAATTCAGTTTTACAGAATTGCTTCTCATCCAACAAAACATGATACTTTAATCGGTGGTGCACAGGATAATGGAAATTTTAGAACGTTTAATGCAGGTGCCACACCCTGGGGTTATACAACAACGGGCGATGGAATGAATTGCTTTTTCGATCATACAAGTCCAAATACAATTTATCTATCAACTCAAAATGGAAATCTTTTAAAGAGTACCAACCTCGGTACAAATGTAACAAACTTAACATTCATAAGCGGAAGCTGGATAACACCATATTTTATGCATCCGACAAACAATCAGTGGATATATGCAGCAAACAACAGTGTTCTTCGCTCAACAAACGGCGGAAGTTCATTTTCAACAATTGCTTCAAATGTTTCTACTTCCGATTTGATAAACACAATGTCACAGAGTCCAGTAACACCAAATAATATGATTTTTGCTGGAAGTGGCTTGTTCACTTCCACTCCACAAGTTAAAGTTTCAACCGATGGTGGATTCACGTGGACTGATATTACAAGCAACATTGGCGGCACTCAGCGTGTAATCTCAAGAGTTGTTTGTGATCCTATAAATGCAAATACTATGTATGTTGTACGTTCAGGATTTACTGCAGGAAATAATATTTATAAAACAATAAATCTCGGCGTAACATGGACAAACATTTCCGGCAATTTGCCGAGCATTCCACATAACGATTTCTTTGTAGATCCTGTAAATCCAACACACTATTACGCAGCCAACGATTTTGGTGTGTACCGTTCAACAAACTCAGGTACAACATGGGCGCGTGAAGGTTTAGGATTTCCATTTGTTCCTGCAATGGATTTTGATTATGCAGTTTCAAACGGAATCAGATACTTAAGGGTTGGAACACATGGCAGATCAGCATTTGAAACAGATTTAGATTTTATTGTTCCAGTTGAACTTACAAGCTTTACAGCAAATGCAACAAAAGAAAATGTAGAATTGAACTGGACTACTGCGACTGAATTAAACAACAGCGGTTTTGAAATTCAACGAAGTATTAACGATGAAGATTTTATTGATATTGCCTTTATTTCTGGATTTGGAACAACTACTGAACCGAAGAGTTATTCCTACACAGATGAAAACGTTTCAGGTTTTATTAAATACAGGTTAAAGCAAATTGATTTTAATGGCAGATTTGAATATTCAAAAATTGTTGAGGTAAATTCTGTATTGAATCTTTCATTTGAGTTAAGACAGAATTATCCAAACCCGTTTAACCCAATTACAAACATTACTTATCTATTACCTTCTGCGAGTAACGTAAAACTAACAATATTCAATTCAGTCGGTGAAGCTGTTGAAGTTCTTATTGATGAATTTCAATCCGAAGGGAAATATGATATCGTGTGGAATGGTGAAATCTATCCATCGGGAGTTTACTTCTACAAAATTGAAACCGAAAGCTTTACTGAAGTGAAGAAAATGATTTTGATGAAATAAGCTTTGTAAGTGATTATTATTCTGATTAAGCCCCAATTTAGTTGGGGCTTTTTTATTGAGCTTATCAGTTTTGTATTTTTGCATTTCATTTTTAAGAAAATCAATTTAAAAAAATGCACTTTCTTTTACTTACAATTCTTTGCTCAACAAGTATTGCACTTATTTTAAAGCATGTGGATACAAAAAGTGGAGAGGCAATAGTTCTGCTTGCGGGGAATTATTTTGTTGCATCAATTATAAGTCTAATGTTTATTCTTTTCAAGGAAGATGCGAATTTTTCAATTCAAACATTAGTGTTCGGATTGGGATTGGGGCTTTTATTTGTTATTTCTTTTGTTGCTTTTGCGAAAGCAATCAGCTATGCAGGAACAGGACTTGCAACAACTAGCTCTAGATTATCTGTAATAATTCCAATCTTACTTTCAATAATTATCTACAATGAGAGTCCTAGCGAATTTCAAATTATCGGTTTTGTTTTTACAGCTGTTACATTCATTTTTTTTTACTTTTCGATTAGCGATGGTCATAAATCGGGTGATGGATTTATCAAATATTTTTTACTACTTGCAGTACTAATTGGAATTGGAATAAATGACTTTTCAATGAAAGTATTTACAAGCTGGAGGCCCGAACTGGAAGAACCTTTCTTCGTTTTTTTTATTTTTACCTCAGCATTTGTTTATGCATCAATTTATATCGCTTTAAAGAAGATAAAAATTATAAAACACACTGCAACTTGGGGATTGCTCTTGGGTGTTCCAAACGTTTTTAGCACTATCTTTTTATTGGGTGCTCTAGCAATTCTACCAGCAATTTTAGTTTACCCGATAGTCAATGTTGGAATAATAATTTTTACAACTTTACTTGCTTTTTTTATTTGGAAAGAAAAGTTAAACCGCTGGGGAATAATAGCTCTCACCAGCGGTGTAATGGCGATCGTGTTTTTAAGTATTGGTCGCTGATTAACTAGAAGTATTTTTAATTTGTTTCTCGGAATCTGATTTTAAGTAGGGACAATTTTCTTTATTCACTCCGTCATTAACATACGGGCATTTCGATTTCCCATTTACATATGGACATTTGGAAGTTGTTTCTTCCATAGAATCATTCAGATAAGGGCATTTCATTTCAGCTTTTTGCTGCATATAAGGACAAATATTTTTATCATCATCATCAGCACTGAATTCTAAACTGGCAATGATTGGATTTGTTGCTCTAACACTGCTGTTTTGAAGACTGCTTCCACCTAAAATTAAGATAGCCAGGATTCCAGCTGTATAAATTATCATCCTGCTTTTCATTTTTTTCTCCTTTTTATTTTCATAACAACATTATCTGAAAAAAGTTCAACATTTGAAAACTTTAATTCATTTTATTTCTTCATCAACATCATCAACAAATAGAACCATAAATCCTGCTAAAATCATCGAAGCGCCGCCTAAAACCATCGCATAAATTGCTTCTCCCGAAACAACATTTCTTACAAAAAAACCTAATATGCTCGCTGCGGTAATTTGTGGTATCACAATAAAGAAATTAAAAATACCCATATACACACCCATCTTCTCTGCAGGAAGAGAACCGGCTAATATAGCGTAGGGCATTGCAAGAATCGAAGCCCAGGCTAACCCTATGCCAAGCTCAGAGATTATAAGCAAGTTGGGATCTTTAATTAAATAGAATGACGCTAAACCCAAGCCGCCAGCAATAAGACTGATTAAGTGTACAGTTTTTCTGCTCGTTCTTTTTGCAAGCCATACTAAAACAAAAGCCATTATTGCAGCAAATCCGTTGTAAACTGCCATTAAAACACCAACCCAATCTGCGCCTTTGTTGTACAAAGCAGTTGTTGGATCCGTAGCACCATAGACGTGTTGTGTAACTGATGGCGTTGTGTATATCCACATTGCAAAAAGCGCAAACCAAGAAAAGAACTGAACCACAGCGAGCTGCTTCATTGTTTTTGGCATATTGTAAAGATCATTTAAAACAACAACAAAACCATTTTCTGTATTACTGTTTTTAGTTAGGAGTCCAGCAATTATTTGTAATATTCCAAACGCAGCGCCACCCACAAATAAAACGTACAATCCGTAATCAATCTCTTCTAAGCTAAAGGTGATTACAATTGTTATAACGACACCCAGCAAAAGCCAAATTGAACCATCTTTAAAAAACTTTGCAGCAGAAACTTGTTTTCTTCCATCACTTTCAATAATTGAACTTCGCTTTTCCTCTGCTTCACTGAATTTCTTTAATTCTTCGGGAGAGTATTCTTTTGTGCTGAACACTGTCCATCCTACTGCTAGAAAAAACACTGCCGCACCTATGTAAAACGAAAATTTAACGGAATCTGGAATTTCACCTTCAGGTGCTAAGTTGGAGATTCCAAACCAGTTTGTCATCATATAAGGCAGAGCAGAAGCGATGACTGCTCCA
>JABDPB010000132.1 GCA_013042995.1 Ignavibacteriaceae bacterium
GAAAGAATTGATTAAAGAATTACAAAAGTTAAGAAGCAAATAATGTGAAATGAGGTGAATGTATTATGCAATTCAATTTAAATAAGTTAACAATAAAGGCACAGGAATCTTTTCAGAGTGCAATTGAGATTGCGCAGAACTACAACAATCAAATAATAGAACCTGAACACATTTTAGCTGCACTGGTGCAGGAAAGTGGAAGCATTGCTGATTCTATTTTAAAGAAAACAGGTGCAAATGTAGACGCAATAAAAATAAAAGTAAACGAGCTAATGGAATCGCTTCCTAAAGTAAGTGGTGCGGGGGTCGGCAATCAGCAGATGTCTCAGAATTCTGCAAAGCTTTTAGATGCAGCAACAGAAGAAGCAAGAAATTTAAAGGATGAATACATCTCAACAGAGCACTTGCTACTAGCTTTAGTTGAAGATAAAGATAAGGCCGGACAGATTTTAAAGGATAACGGAATTACTAAAAAGAATATCCTTTCTGCTTTAAAAGATGTTCGGGGAAAACAAAAAGTAACATCTCAAAATCCAGAGGATACTTATCAATCATTAAAAAAATACGGGAAAGATTTAAATGAGCTTGTAAATGCAGGCAAGCTGGATCCTGTTATTGGAAGAGATGAAGAAATACGCCGAGTTCTGCAGGTTCTTTCCAGAAGGACAAAAAATAATCCCGTCTTAATTGGCGAGCCAGGTGTGGGAAAAACCGCTATTGCAGAGGGTATTGCTCACAGAATTGTTGCGGGTGATGTTCCTGAAAATCTAAAAACAAAAAAATTAGTTGCGCTGGATATGGGCGCTCTTGTGGCTGGCACGCAGTTCCGGGGACAGTTTGAAGAACGAATGAAAGCTGTTATAAAAGAAGTACAGGAATCTAACGGAGAGATTATTCTGTTTATAGATGAGCTGCACTTGCTGGTTGGTGCTGGTGCAACTCAGGGTGCAATGGATGCGGCAAATATTTTAAAGCCTGCTCTTGCACGCGGTGAGCTTCACGCAATTGGTGCAACGACTTTAAATGAGTATAAAAAGCATATCGAAAAGGATGCTGCACTTGAAAGAAGATTTCAACCGGTATTGGTTAGCGAACCATCCGAAGAAGACACGATTTCAATTTTAAGAGGATTAAAAGAACGTTACGAAGTTCATCATGGAGTCAGAATTATAGATGGTGCAATAGTAGCGGCATCACAGCTTTCCGAAAGATATATAACCGATCGTTTTCTACCGGATAAGGCAATTGATCTAGTTGATGAGGCAGCATCAAAACTAAGGATTGAAATTGATTCAATGCCGGAAGAATTGGATACACTTGAAAGAAAAGTTAAACAGCTTGAAATTGAACGCGAAGCATTAAAGCGTGAAAAAGATGAGGCTTCGGCAAAAAGATTGGATGAGCTTAAAAAAGAATTAAGTGATCTGGATGAAGATCGAAATGAATTGAAGATGCACTGGAATCTTGAAAAAGAAAAAATAAAAAGCATCCGTGAAATGAAAAGTGAAATCGAGAACACAAAAACACTCGCAGAAAAATACGAACGCGAGGGTGATTTAGGTAAAGTCGCAGAGCTTCGTTACGGAAAAATATCTGAGCTTGAAAGCAAAATGAAAGAAGAAACAGCTGAGCTTGCCAATATTCAAAAGAATAAAAAAATGCTTAAAGAAGAAGTTGATGCAGAAGATGTTGCAGAAGTTGTTTCTAAATGGACTGGGATTCCAGTAAGCAAAATGCTGGAAAGCGAACGAAGCAAGCTTCTAAGATTGGAAGATGAGTTACATAAAAGAGTTGTCGGACAGGATGAGGCTGTTTCTGCAGTTTCAAATGCCATAAGACGAGCACGAACAGGATTGCAGGATGAGGACAGACCAATCGGCAGTTTTATTTTTCTTGGAACAACTGGCGTTGGTAAAACAGAGCTTGCACGTGCACTAGCTCAATTTCTTTTTGATGATGAACACGCAATGATAAGAATTGATATGAGTGAGTATATGGAAAAGTTCTCTGTATCACGATTGATTGGCGCACCTCCAGGATATGTTGGTTACGAAGAGGGTGGACAGCTTACTGAAGCCGTGCGTAGAAGACCGTATTCCGTTGTGCTGCTCGATGAAATTGAAAAAGCACATCCAGATGTTTTTAATGTTCTTCTGCAGGTTCTGGATGATGGTAGATTAACCGATAACCAGGGCAGAACCGTAAACTTTAAAAACACAATTATAATTATGACATCAAATCTTGGTTCTAATTTAATACAGGATAGACTGCTTAACATTGAGGAAAACCAGATTGATAATGTAATGGGTGAACTGCGCGAACGTCTTGGTGATCTTTTACGGCAAAGCATACGACCTGAATTCTTAAACAGGATTGATGAGATTGTACTCTTTAAACCGTTAACACATAAAGAAATTAGAGAAATTGTTGAGCTGCAATTAAACATAGTAGTTGCAATGCTTAAAACTAAAGATTTGAATTTAGAAATAGGCGATGAAACAAAAGACTGGCTTGCAAACATTGGTTACGATGTAACTTTTGGTGCAAGACCACTTAAACGAACAATTCAAAAATATCTTGTAAATCCTCTTTCGCAGGAATTGCTTGCTGGTAATTTTGTTAGCGGAGATGCCATAAAAGTAAGTGTTGGCGATAGTGCAAAACTGGAGTTTAGCAAATAAAACTAATTTCGATAATTTTAATTAGCAGCAGATTAAGATTTAATTAAAATGATAAACTTAAACTACGGTAGTCATAAAATAGAAATATTTAACGATTATGAATATAGTTTCAATTCCGTTGATAATGTACATCAATATAGTTTACTCCATTTGGATCCAGAAGTAAAAAATCATTCATTTGTATCAAAGCATGGAATTCAAGTTTTTAAGAATAATGAACTAGAACGAAGTGCTCTCGTCGCTGCTTCTGGTGGAGCAACTGGCGTACATAAAAATTCAGTTATTATTGACGGTGAAAAATTGTTAATCTGTTGCTGTAATACCATCTTCTGCCTAAACTTACCCAATCTTGATCTTGCATGGAAAACAAAAGCTGACTCGGCAACGTGCTTCGAAATATTTGAATATCGAGATAGTTATATAGTTCACGGAGAACTGGAAATAACTAGAATTAATAAATCTGGTGAACTTCTTTGGCAAAAAAGTGGTGCTGATATTTTTACAACACCAGAGGGTACGGACACTTTTGAAATAACCGACAAATATATTTTAGCAACGGACTGGGAAAACAGAGAATACAAATTCGATTTTGATGGGAATTTAATTGAATAGTGTGTTCTTTCTAAAAATATCGTATCGCTTTATAGGGGCACTTTGTGCCTCTTTAGTTATTAAGATCTTATTTTTTTACTCAAGATAATGCAACACTCATATCTTTTTCTTCAATGCTGAATAATCCAACATGGTGTCTTTTCCCTTTTAACTGGACAACTCCCTTTGACTCAATAATATATTTTTCATCAAGCTTGGGATCATATAAAATACCGAGAAGGTCCGCTGAAACTAGGAGACATTTTTTCATTTCATTGCAAACAGATTGTATACGCGACGCTGTATTTAAAGTATCGCCGTGATAAGCTATTTCTTTTTTAACGCCGCCAAGCTCTGTAATTACTGCTTCTCCATAGTGGATGCCCGCCTTAAATTCCGGACTTCTCCCGTAGTTCTTTAAATAATATTCATCTCTCTTTTTCAGAGCTCTGTCAAAATCAAAAAATGTAGCTATGCAATTATTATCTTTTACTCCTTTCTCAACATCCCAGGTTAATACTACTTCGTCGCCAACATATTGATAGACCAAAGCATTTCTTTTTATTACAATATCAGTTAAATCATAAAAACAATCCTGTATAAGCCGACTGTATTTAACGTGTCCATGCTCTTCAGCAAAGGGAGTTGAAGCCTTTAGGTCTAAAAACATAAATATTCTCATTTCTTCCTTTGGTTGATGATATTTTCCCAGCAAAAAATTTATTAAAACTCCCTGTCCCAGCTTATCACTTATCTGCAACACAAATAATCCCGACATAACTGCAAGTCCCCAGTAAATCATTAAAAGTAGCGAGGTTCGATTACCTAAATAGCTTGTATATGCATCGAATACTGCTGGGTGAAATAAGGGCTTATCCAGTCCAGTGCTTGCAATTATTAGAATAGCAATTGAAGTGAACATAAAAATATTTAGCAGGTAGAAAGATGTCTTTATGATTAAAGTTTTACCAAATGGTTGCTTACGAAGAAGTTTATTAAAATATAAAACTTCAAACGAAGCTATTGCAGTACCGCTTATAATAACTACAATAACCGAAACAAGTAAACTTCTCCCTAAATCGTATTCTATGCCCATAATATTGGTGGAGAGATTATGATAACTTCTAAGTGTGCTCTCGAAAAAAACATAGAAAAGTGCTGCTATAACCCAATCACAGACAAGAAAAGTAATCTTAAGCAAGTTAACCCTTGTCACTTTGCCCCTCCTGTATCAACTATACAACAATGCTTTTATTATGTACCTGATAAAATAACTAAAACTAAACATGTTTCCCCTAACTGTTTGTGTAAATCTCTGATAAGAAATTTATTGCTTGCCAATTGTTAAGCATTCATTGCTTCTAACAAATAATTTTTACAATTTTATTTTAATATTTATTGATAAAAGTGGGGAATTCAACATGAAAATAAAATTATTCTGACACTCCTTGGCCTCTTAATGATTGCCGGCGGATTCGAAGAAGGATGTGAAGATGAAGAGCCAAAACCAGATTATATAACTGTAAACGTAACACCTCGGGGAACATTTGTAAGAA
>JABDPB010000092.1 GCA_013042995.1 Ignavibacteriaceae bacterium
GTCATATCGTCGTTCATCTCAGCTGTACCGCGGAAAGTTTCCACTGAATGCCAGACTTCGTTTACAATATCAGAAGAGCGTGATTGGGATTTATGTTTTAGAATTGAATTTAATTTATCATCACCAAAAAGCTCACTTTTTTCGTTCATCGCTTCTGTTATACCATCTGTAAAGAATGCAAATATCTGACCGGGTTTCAGCAGGACTTCTTCTTCAACCAATGATTTTTCGAATATAATTCCCTTTTCAATCCCTACTCCCAAACCCTGTGTGCGGTATGATTGCACAGTTCCATTTGAAGCAAGAATTATAGGCATATGACCTGCACGGCAAAAATTGAGTTTGCGATCTTTTAAATCAAAAAGAGCAAGTGTAATTGTAACGAACCAGCTTTTATCCAGCTCTTCATAAATTCTTTTGTTCACATCAACTAATATTTCTTTTGGAGTTTTATTGTCTTCGCAGCTTAGTTTAATCATCGTTTGAAGTTTTGTCATATATAGTGAAGCTGACAATCCTTTGCCAGAAACATCACCAACGATAACAAAAAGTTTAGATTCAGTAACCTGTATCAGATCAAAATAATCGCCCCCAACCTGCATAGCAGGTAGCATCTGTCCGCAAATATCTAGTCCGGGCATATCCGGAATATTCTGCGGAAGCAAGCCTTCTTGAATTTTACGTGCTAGGTCTAAATCTCTTTCAATTTTTTGTTTTTCAACTTCGGATTTATAAAGCCGTGCATTTTCAATTGAAATAGCCGCCTGATTTGCTGCTGCCCAGAGCAGTTCTATATCTTTACCTGTAAAACAAGACCCAGAGTGCTTAAGCCCAAACAAAAGTAACCCGACTATTTTACCTTTTATCATCATTGGAATGATAGTGTGAACGTCTTCATCCAGCAATCTTTCAGCTTTGTTATCAGGAAAGACATCTTTAAAATCCGACTGCTCTATTGCCGGGTGTTTCGTTAAAAGCATCTTTTCTTTTATAAATTTTGAGATTCGGGATTCAGTAATTTTACATTCCGTGTTCTGCATTCCAACGCTGTCAACTAAACTTAAATTTCCCTCTTTATCTCTAACCAAAATTCCGAATGTTTGAATTTTAAGCGCATCAACAAATGTTCTTTTCATGAGCTTAAGGATGTTATCCAATCCTGCTACAATTGCAAGTTCATTACTTAAATCAATAAGCACCTGCTGAGATGCAAACTGTTCCGGGTAAAATCTTTTTGTAAGAAAATCTTGAAATTTATCTTTAGTGGACTGAAAAACAATTGCAAAAATTATAAAGAACAAACCCGCAATAATACCCTGGTTTTCAACACCCAAAAATGAGCTTATGCTTTGCCCGGCTATATAAATGACTAAAAAGTAAATAGCGGCAATAGTTACTGTTGCCGCACCGTAAACAATTGTATTTCTAATAACAACACTAACATCCATTAACTGGTATTTGAAAATTGCATAAGCAAAAACAAGCGGAACAATTGCAATCAAAATTATTGGGGCAAAGTATTCAGGTGAATTAAAAAATGAGTCGGCAATTGCAGGTGCTATTTGTGCAGCATAAACAGCAACAGCAAGTCCGAACGTTACTGCAATGAGCATCAGCAGAATCGGTTTCTTTTTCTCTTTTACTTTTATTCTTCTGTACTGCACAATTAAGGCCATCCACGCAGGTATATTAGCAAAGAAACCGAAGTAAGCTAACAATTGAATCATTCCTAAAAAGACCATATCATCAATAACAAAATTGAATACAAGCGTAGCAGTGGTAATTGCCACAATTGAAAGAATTGTTGGAACAATAAATACAAGTCTCTTTACCCACTTTTTCTGCACAAATTTGAATGGTGTTGGAAAATTCCAAAAGAAGTAGTTTAATACAAATGGAGCAAAGCAAATTCCTATTATTAATAAATACCCTATTGCGATTGCAATAAATCCATATTTATCAAAGAATTTGTAAAAATCCCCATATATGGGGAGTAATGAAGATAGGGAAGAGAGTACCGCAAGTACCCCCAGAAAATAAAACAACCGATGAATTCTGCCATCTGGTTTGGCGGTTAAAACAACAAAGCCAATTATCATCCAAAACAGTGCACTTAAAGCGGCAGCAAGAAATCCGAATTGGATGAGTTTTTTAATATATACTTTTGTTGTAAATACTTTGCCATCACGTATTACTTTATATTCTGCATAGTCTCCGCTGGTGAACTCATTTAAGATTCCCTGTGCGTGAAACTCATGCTGCAGAACGTGATTATCAATTTCTAAAAGCTGATCACCATTCCTTATACCGGCGTTCCAGGTAACGCCGTCAACTTTTACAAGATCAAAAAATATTGCGGTGCTGTCTTTGCTTACCTTTTTAGAAACCCATAAACATTCATCGTTGCTTGTAACTCTAACTGCTACGGCAAAGTAAATATTGATTACAGCGATTGCAATCAATGCAATGGACACGACTGCAATTAAGTTAGGTCTTTGTTTCAGAAATATTGACTTTAAAGTTTCCATTTTATTAGCTGACTTTTAATACTAGCATAGTAATATCATCAGATTGAATATTGCCCTGTGCAAACCTCTGAACTTCATGTTTAATTCCGTCTAAAATTTCTTTAGCAGAATTTACCTTGAGAGCATTAGCAGTTTCTTCAAGCTTGTCTTCACCGAACTCCTCACCGCTTAAATTCATTGCTTCCGATACACCGTCTGTAAATAAAATTAGCACATCATCTTTATAAAGATCAACTTCTTCAAAAATATAAGGATTCACTGTTTCCATGACTCCTAAAATAATTCCGCCTTTATCCAGTTTATTAACTGCATTGTTTCTTAATAACAGTGGTGGATTGTGTCCTGCATTAACGTACTTAATTGTTTTTTGTTTTGTATTAACAACACCCCAAAAAAACGTAATAAATCTTCCTTCAGTTGTATTTGCTGTCACAAGATTGTTAATAAGTGCAGTAGCCTCATCAATTTTTAAATCATGTTTGCAAATTACCTGCAAAAAAGCTTGTATGTTTGCCATCATTAAAGAAGCTGGAACTCCTTTGCCTGAGACATCTGCAATTGCAACAACAAAGTTATCGTCATCAAGTGGAATCACATCGTAGTAATCCCCACCAACCTGCTTTGAAGAAACATTTAAAGCGGCTATCTCAAAATTTTCGTGAAATGGTATATTTTGTGGGAGAAGGTTTTGTTGAATGTCGCGTGCAATTAATAGTTCCTCTTCGAGTTTTTGCTTTTCAAGCGCTTCTTCAAAAAGTCTTTTATTTTCAAGCGAGATTATCGCAAGATTTCCAACAGAATAAATAAATTCTACATCGGAATCCAAATATTCTTTATCACCCGCCCTATTTCCGAGTAATATTAAGCCTCGAGTATTACCTTGAAGCTGCATTGGAACAACTAAATGAACTCCTATTTCTTTTAGCAATTTATATTGTTCAGAAATTTCTTCGTTGCGAATTGATTCGAGCGTATTTATTAATTCGTACTCTGATAAACACTTTTGCAGATCACTTCTGCTGAATTTTGATTCTAAAATTTCAGGCTCATCTTTAAAAAGAACAACAGCATATTTTTGAACAAGAAACTGCCCGATTACTGAAAAAATCAGAAGCTTTACAAATCTTGATGATTCAGCAAGCATTCCGAATTCTTTGCTCAACTCGAAAAGCGAATCGAGTCTTTGAACGCGTGTATCTAAAAGTCTGTTAACCTCTCTTAATTCACTAATAATAATTGAATTCTGAATTGCTGTAGCTGATATATTTAATATTGTTCTCAGAAATTCCTGATCATCTTCCGTATAACCTGATTTATTTAGTTTTTCTCCCAAGCAAACCAATCCAATACAATCCTGCGATGAACTAATTTTTTCTACAATTTTCATGTTTGTTACGTGCATAAATGAATCCAGCTTAGGGTCTTCTATACACTCAGGAGTTGCAAGCAAATAAGGAAATGCAGTTTCATCCTCTGCGTTTAATCCTTTTGAAACTTTTAACACAAGTTTGCCTTTTTCTTTTACAGCTATAAGTCCTCGTGTAGCTAAAAATTTCCCTAGGCAGGTAAGCAAGACGTTATTCAAAATAAACTCGAGATCAATACTTGAGTTTATTACCCTACTAAAATCAATTAAAGCAGAGAGGTTTCTTTTTATTTTATAATCTTTTACTTCTGCCATTTCTGTTAAGAGCTAGAAATATTTTTTGAGAGCAGTACCTGGTTATATTTGCCAGCGACTGTTTTATACTCTACATCGTCCATAAGTGTCCTCATTAAGTACATTCCAAGTCCGCCGACTTTGTGTTCGTGGTAATACTTCTTCAAATCAGGTTTGGGTACAATTGTCGGATCAAATGTTTGACCATAATCCACAATTATTATTGTAAATTTTTTATTGTCGAATTCTATTTTGATTTCAATTTCCCCTTCGGGAAACGACCGGTATGCATGTTTTATAATATTTGTGCAAGCTTCGTCAACAGCCAGCATAATATTGTCTACAGTTTTCTCAGAAAGACCAGCTTCAAGCGCATTGGAGCTTATAAAATCCCTTATAACCGATAAATTATCGGTCCTGCTTTTAACCTTAAGCTTTTTGTTATTTTTTTCTTTAGGTTTCAATTTATTACCTGGTAAACTTGTTTACAGCTTCATCTTCAGTTTTATAAATTTCGTACAAAAGTGGAAATCCAAGCAAATCAAAAATATTGTAAACTTTTTCGCTCATATTGCTCAACTTAATATCACCACTATTTTCACGTATCTTTTCAATGTAAGCCATAAATACGCCCAAACCAGCACTGCTTATGTATGCAAGTTCATTGAAATTTACTACAATGTTGAAACGGTTATTGCCAATTAATTGAGTAAAATTATTTTCCAGTGTTGGAGCCGTGTGCGCATCCAGATATCCCTTTAGGTTAATTACGCTTACATTTCCTTTATCTAAAATTGATGTGTTGAACTCTGCCATTCTTTCTCTCCATCTAATTTATTTTTTTGCTTTCCAAGTCCGTCCTTCTTTTGCTGACGGGATCCAAATTTAAAGATAACTAATGTTATATCATCGTACTGAGAATAACTTTTTGAAAATAAAGTCACTTCTTTAATTATTTTGTTAGATAGTTGAGCTGCAGTTAAATGGCGGCCATCAAACAAAATATTTTTAAAGTATTCATCTCCAAAATCTTCCAGTTTATCGTTCTTTGCCTCAGTAATTCCATCGGTATATAGAACTATTGTATCATTGCTTTTCAACTGAACTTCAAACTCTTCGATATTTTCTTCAAAATAATCTGTATCTATTAAACCAAGTCCTATACCGGAAGGTTTAATCTGTTTAGTTTCCTCATTTCGTATAAGCAAAACAGGACAATGACCTGCTCTAGAAATACAAAGGATTTCGTTTTCCAAATCAATGATTCCGTATGCAGCACTTACAAATGTTTTACTGTCCAAAGTGTTCTTTAATATTGAATTTGCTCCAATTAAAATATCCTTAGGTCTTTTAATTGTTTTGGAAAGGGATTCAAATATTCCCTTTACTTCTGCCATCACAAATGCTGCTGAAATTCCTTTGCCAGAAACATCAGCAATAACGAATCCTAGTTTTTCACTTTCCAATTCAAAAAAATCGTAGTAGTCTCCACCAACCTCAAAAGCCGGAATAAAGACAGACGATATTTGAAGATTAGAATATGAAGGTTCCTTATCCGGCAAAATCTTCTTTTGGATTTCTCTAGCCACATCAAGTTCTTTTTCAAGTCTTTCTTTTTCAATTGATTCTTCTAAAAGCTTGGCATTCTCAATTGCTACAGAAGCATAATCTGAAAATGTTTCAACTGCAGATAATTCATCATTTGTAAAAAGTTTTCCACTAGTTTTTGCAGCAATTAATAATCCTTTTACCAATCCCTGCGAACGAATTGGTGAAACGGACAGAAGTTCAAAAATTGATTGCTCTCCATCTTTACTGCTTTCGTCCGAAAGTGATATAGTTTTTGTGGAATTAATTTTTTCAAATTTTATTTTATTTAAAATAATTTTGTTAGTTTTTTCCGAGTCAACAAAACCTACGTTTTTATTTGCTAGTGTTATAAATTGATCGGCATCTTTCCACAAAATCCATGCGGCATTTGAATGACTTACTTTTAAAGTAATATCAGTAACTGTCTGAGCAAGATCATCAAAATCCAGAACTTCTGTTATAAGTTTGCTGAAATATTGAAGGGATGAAACTTCCTGGGCTTTCCTGTCGTAAGCTTCTGCTGTTGGCAGATGAAAAAGTGTTGTGAAAAACAGAACAAAAAAGTAAATAGCCCCATAAAGCATTACAGTTGTTACAAAGTTGTCAATTGATGGGGAAAAACTATTCAATACCTGGCTGTGAATACCGTTGCCAGAAGTATTACCGAGATTTACGGCAAATAAAACTGAAATTACTACAGAAAGCACAAGCAGATAAATTTTTTCTTTTTTTGAAAGGAAAGCAATCCACGAAATTCTAACAGAGTTAAAAACCATTAAAAGTACTGACACTATTAAAAAAGTATCTTCGACAAATGATAGACTTTTGGAGGTAAAAAATTGAGATGACAACGCGGCCAGTATAAAAAAGGCAACCATTGTGTTAAAATAAATCTTAGCATTTTTAATTTGGTTTAGAATAAACAAATGCCGGAGAACAATCAGCACGTAAGCAAAGTAAGCAATAAAAATGAGAACATATAAAATGGAAACAATGTTGTAAACCAATCCAGGATCACTTACCATTTGATTTACATTATCCAATAACGATGATGTGATAACATCAGAAAAAGTGATCACCAAAAACGCAACCGCATTTAAAATTCCTAAATTCATTACAAGAGAAAGAGGAACAGTGGTATTCCGACTCTGATAATTAATCAACATTAGAAGGAGGAACAGAGAAATAAAAACCAGAAGCACAACCTGCAATATTTCAAAAAATATTGAGTCCGATCTTCCGACAATTAATCGCACAGTAAAAAGAAGAATTACTGCAATAGTAAATAATCTGAAATGGGTGTTTACAGAATTATCAGAGAATAAAAGTTTCATAGTTAAGATTATGAGGATAGTTATTTTTATTATTTAAATATAAAACTTGAAGTGAAAATAATCGTTTTATAATTATAAATAAAGATTTCAGTTATAAACGGATAAAATATAGGATAGTTGAAAAATTTAACAGAGGGGATATTGGCTTTGATACTTAATTTAGTGGTGTGCACGGCCTGTAAAAGCAATTCTCATTAAGTTGGATCAGCAGAAGATTATTTGACTATTATAATTCTGCCTTTTTCTTTTTCAGCTTTTCGAATCTCAATATCCACTTTCATTCGGTTCAACTGCTCTTTTAGCTGTTTCATTTGTTCTTTCATCGTTTCTTTATCGTAATATTTAGAAAAATAATCTACATCGAACTGATATTTTGAAAGAGCAGAATCATTAAACCATTTAAACATTAAACGATTGTTGCTCATCATCGAATCGAACATTTTATGTTCAAATTCGATTGCCGAATCAAGGTTAAAATGTTCATATTTAAATTCAAACGAGTGAACGGAATCACCATCGTAGTAGTCGAACTTAACGCCTTCTTCATAATGTTCAATCTTCGGTATTTCGTAAGTGTAAAGTTGAATATTTTTTGTTGCTTCTTCTATAAAAACATTTATACTATCAAAACCCGGAAAATGAATTTCAGGAATACTGAAATTCGATATATCGACCCTGCATATATTGGAATCAACCTCTATTCTAAAATTAGTTTGAATGGCGGAAGTTTCATTCAACTTTTTCCAACTCGAATCAAAATTCAAATTAACTTTTATGCTTTTTACTTTTTCAATTTCCTTTTCAATTTCAACTTTTTCTTTTTCAAGACCAGCAAGTTTGAAATCAAATTCATCAGAGAAAACTGAATCGGGTGTACAGAAAATATATTGCTTCCCCTGACTAGATTTCAATTCGTTCATCGCGTTAGCAACTTTTATTTTATCATCAATTGATACTCCTTGCGGTACAAATTTCACATATTCTGGTTTGTTCAGTTTTTCTGCTACTATTAATAAATCTGTTACAATTGCTTTTCTGTAATTCCAAAGTTTCGGACTGATTGCAAGAGTATTTTTATCATTTACTAGTACCTGCGATTTCAATACTTCAGAATAACTTCCTATTACCGAATCAACCAATTGCTTTTCTTTTTCATTTAAATTTAAAGCCGAAACAAATTTATCGTAACCTCCAGTTTCAGCAATTTGAATTGCAGGTCTTATTTCAAAATATTCTTTTCCCAAATCATCATACCCCACGTGAAGATATTTATCACGTGTTTCATTAAGTGGAAGCTGGTTATTAAATGCAAAATTAAAAATATCATCGTTTGTTAAATTAGCAGCGTAAAGCACCGGATGAAGATTCTCTTTATAGAATCCTGCTATCGCAGATTTTTGTTCTTGCCAAAAATTTGAAATTATATTTGGATTTAAATAGAGAACTGCCATTACTACAATTGTAACAACACCTAATGCAAATGCAGGTGTCCACCTTTTAAATTTTCTAAAACCAGAATGATCTTTTTCAATTTCAGCAATAACTTTTGTTTCAAAGTATGGTGATTCAGGTAAACGTTTGATTTTACTCGTTAGATTTTTTACTTCTTTAAGTTCATCTAACTTTTTACGTAATTCTTTTGATTCGGTTAGAAGCTTTTCAAGTTCTGCTACTTCACCGCCAGAGAGCTCCTGATCAATATAAGCTGATAAAAGTTCACTGTATTTTTCGTATTTACTCATGCAATTAACTCTTTTTCCAATGGCTTTAAAATAGTTTTCAATCTCTCCCTAGCTCGGAAAATACGCGATTTGACTGTTCCCATTTCACATTCCAAAGATTCGGAAATTTCCTGGTAGCTGAAGCCCTCAATATCTTTTAGCATTAATGGGATTCTTAGTTTTGCAGGTAATTTTGATACCGCATCCATAACAACCTTTGACATATCATTCTCTTCCACTGAATTAAATGAATGTGAGACCTCTGCACCTTCCTGCAACGGCATAAAAATTCTTCGCACATTCTTTTTTCTTAAGTGATCTTTACATTTGTTTACTGTTATTCTGTAAAGCCAAGTTGTGAATTGTGATTCGAATCTAAAACTTTGCAATTTACGATAAACGGTTATAAAAACTTCCTGTGCAATATCATCCACCAAGTTGCTGTTGCTCATAGTTAAATAAACAATATTTCGCACTTTCTCTTTATGCCTTTTAACAAGTATCTGGAAAGCCGATTGATCACCATCAATAAACTTTTTAATGATAGAAAAATCATCATCCAAATTAAGAATTTGAGGTTGCGCCAAATTTTCTTTTTTGTTGTTTAATTCCATTTTTTAGACGAAGGTGTAAAAGCTTTGTTCCGGTTCAGAAATTTAATTTTTTATAGTATACAATTTAATCATCCGAACAGCCTATTGTTTGCATAAGTATGCCTAACTGAGTAAATTTAGATGAAAAATTAAAGGAGTATTCTATGAAAATCAAAACTACTGAAAAATATGAAGCCGTAATAATTGAATTAAAGGGCAATGTGATGGGCGGAGATGATACCAAAGAATTTAATGATTTACTGCATAAACTTCTTGATACCGCAAAAACCAGAATTGTCGTAGATCTTGGCGGCGTAAAATTTATGAACAGCTCCGGTTTGGGTATGTTAATTGGCGGCTTGACAACAGTTAAAAAAGCAACTGGCTCATACAAGCTTGCCAATGTTACAGATAAAATAGAAAGCCTGTTAATTATTACAAAACTGATTACAATATTTGAAACTTACGATTCGGTAGATGAGGCAGTTGCGTCCTTTTCAAACTAAGTTTTATTAAATTTAAATGAAACAGTTGAAACTCCGGATTTTTATAATTCGGAGTTTTATTTTGCTTAATTTTTTCTTCAATCAAATCCAATCAAATATATAATATGAGAGTTACGGTACTTGTTGGTAGCCAGTGGGGCGATGAAGGCAAGGGTAAAATTGTAGATATTCTTAGCGAAAAATACGATATAGTTGCACGTTATCAGGGCGGAGCAAATGCAGGTCACACAGTTGAAATCGGTAATAAAAAATATATACTTCATCTGATTCCATCTGGTATTCTTAGGGAAAATGTAATTTGTGTCATCGGAAACGGTGTGGTAATTGATCCTGAAGCTTTGCTAGAAGAGATAAAAATATTAGAAGAAAATAACATCAGCGTTAAAGGAAGACTGCTAATTAGCCATAATGCTCACCTAATAATGCCTTACCACAAATTGCTTGATTCCATTCGCGAAAGTGGTGATCAGAAAATCGGTTCTACCGGTAGAGGCATAGGACCTTGTTACACAGATAAGTACGCAAGGAAAGGTGTAAAAATCGTAGATCTTCTTAGCAAAGAAACTCTTCAGGAAAAAATTAAAATAAATCTTGAAGAAAAAAATAACCTGCTAAAAAAAATATACGACAAAGAAGGCTTTAGTATTGACGAAATGGTTCAGCAATACATAAAATTTGATAAGCAAATTGATGACTGTATAACAGATGCAGCATTCTTTTTAAACTCTGCAATAGATGAAGGCAAATCAGTTTTACTTGAGGGTGCTCAAGGCGCATTGTTAGATGTTGATTTTGGGACTTATCCTTACGTTACTTCTTCAAATCCCACTTCTGGCGGTGCATCAACCGGCACAGGAATACCACCGACTAAAATTAATTCGGTTTTTGGAATTGTTAAAGCATACACAACAAGAGTCGGGCATGGACCATTCCCAACAGAATTAAACGATGAAACAGGTAACAAACTTAGGGAAGAAGGTGCTGAGTACGGTGCTACCACTGGTAGACCACGCCGCTGCGGCTGGTTCGATTCATTTCTTGTGAAATATTCAAATTTGATAAACGGTGTAGAAAAAGTTGCAATTACAAAGCTCGATGTATTAAGTGCATTTGATGAAATCAAAGTATGTATTGGATATGAGTTAGAGGGTAAGAGGTTAAAATCATTTTCAACAGATTTAACCCGATTGTACGAAGTTAAACCTATTTACGAAACTATGCCCGGCTGGAGTGAGAATATAGAAGAATGCAAATCATACTATGATCTTCCTCAGAAAACAAAAGATTATTTAGATTTCCTCTCAAACCAAACGGAAATGCAAATAGAAATTATATCCGTGGGTCCTAAACGAAGACAGACATTTTTTGTAAACGATTAATTTTTACTTTTTAATTTTATTTCAACTCCTCAATAAATACTTCCGATTGACTGGATTTTTACCCTTTAAAAAAGCGATTTTAGATGTAACAATTTTAATTTCTAAGGAATTCTGATATGAAGATGTCTGGCGGTCCGGGTTCAGTTAACATAAAAATCATTCTTCTAATATTAGCTCTGCTAATTGCGGGTGGAACACTGTTATACACCCAAAGTCTTGTAAACAAACTTCAAAAAAAGGAAAGGGAGATCGTAGAACTTTATGCAAAGGGAATAGAATATGTTGCAAACTCTTCCAATCCTAACGAAGATATAACATTTCTATTTGATAATATAATTAAACCAATTGATTTTCCACTTGTACTTACTGATGCAAATGATTATATAAATATTTACAACCGAACTGATATTAGAAATATAGAAATAGATTCAACATTTGCAGATGAAGAGCTTGAAAGATTTATAAATGAAAAAGTTAAGGAGATGGATGAAACACACACCCCCATAGAGGTTACCTATGCTGATTCAATAGTTTTAACAAAAATTCATTATGGTGATTCCGAACACATAAAACAACTGCGTTACTATCCTTACGTACAAATTGTAATAGCCGCACTGTTTATAATTTTAGGTTATGTTGGCTTTAGTAATATTAAACGAAGTGAGCAAAGCAACATATGGGTTGGAATGGCAAAAGAGACGGCTCATCAGTTTGGAACGCCGATTTCAAGCCTGATGGGCTGGCTGGAAATGCTTAAACTAAACTATAAAGATCCGGATAAAGTTTTAGATGTAGTTGAAGAAATTAACAACGATGTTGAAAAACTTAATAAAATTACTTACAGGTTTTCAAAAATCGGTGCGAAGCCAGAGCTTTCAAAAACAAATGTAATTGATGAGCTAAAAAAAGTAACCTCCTATTTTGAAAGAAGACTCCCTCAAACTGGCAGATCAGTTGATTTGAAAATTGCAGGCGATGAAAATGCATGTGCAGAAATCAATCCTGAGCTGTTTGAATGGGTAATTGAAAACCTGATTAAAAATGCGCTCGATGCGATTGAAGAAAAAAGTGGTTCGATAAAAATGAATGTTCTGGCATTACGAAAGATGATAGAAATTGAAATAACAGACAGCGGAAAAGGAATTGACATAAATCGAAGAAAAGATGTATTCAGACCCGGATACAGCACCAAAAAACGAGGTTGGGGATTGGGTTTAAGTCTTTCTAAAAGAATTATTGATGGATACCACGGTGGAAAAATATTTGTAAAAAACTCCGCCCCTGGCGAAGGAACAACCTTTAAAATTTTGCTTAGAAAATGTTAACGAATCCTAAGAAAATTAGTGATGGACCAAAACGGAGTTATTTCATCAAGCTATTAAAAATACAAATAAACACCAAAGTCAGTGATTTCTTCACAATCATCTAAAAAGTCTGAAAATGAAGAAAATGGATCATTTTTATTTCAGCTGTACTATCCTTGCTTCAATAATACTTAAAATCTACCTTCAAATACATTCATTTCAGCTAAAAATCAACATTTAACAAGACACGTAAAATCGAAGGAAATGTTACGTGTAATTTTTACACAATTTTCTTTTTATGTTAAAAAATGTTGTATCGGGTTAAAAAATCAAGGAAAGCTATTCGGTACTAAAGTTGATTATTTTAGGACGAAATAGTTTAAGCATAGCATCCCTCCAAATATGACACACGAAACTGCCGGGTTTCGCCCTCACAATCCGGCAGTTTGCCCTTTTAAAGCAGTATTTTTTTAGTTTCTTCAAGCGCGTATTTAATATCTCTTTTGTTTACCCTTACATCCACATACATCTCACCTATATTTTTCAGTAGAACAAAATTTAATTCACCCCATTTATTTTTTTTGTCCAATTTCATCATTTCAATTATTTTGCTGCTGTTAAAATCACCAATCAATTTTTTAGTTTTTAATTTTAGCGGAAGTTGAAGTAGCTTTCTTAATTTAGCATTACTGATAATTTCTTTTCTATTTGATAAACAAAGAGCGGCAACTATTCCTGCAGTTACTGTTCTTCCATGATTAAATTTAAATTTATAGTAGCTCTCGAATGCATGCGCAAAAGTATGACCAAAATTCAAGATTTTTCTTAGTCCCTTATTATCAAATTCATCTTCTGAAACTACAGCAACCTTCAACTTCACAGAATCGTAAACAATTTTATCTATTACGGATGATTTTAATTTAAAGATTGAGCTGAAGTTTGAATGAATATATTTATAAAAACTTTCGTCTGAAATGATTCCGTATTTAATTATCTCCCCTACTCCAGAAACCATATCATCTTCAGATAAAGACTTGAAAAAGTTAGTATCGATCAAAACCAACGAAGGCTGATAGAATGTGCCAATAATGTTTTTTGCATTTGAAAAATTAACACCTGTTTTGCCTCCAATTGAACTGTCCACTGCGGCAAGTAATGTGGTTGGAATGTGAACCAATTGCACACCACGCATAAAAGTTGAAGCGACAAATCCAGCCGTATCTCCAATTGTTCCCCCACCAATTGCTATTATAAGTGTGTCTCTTCCAAAATTTTCTTTCAGTAATACTTTATAGATACTATTTACTGTAGTTTGAGATTTTAATTTTTCACCTGCAGTTAACTTTAATATATAAAATTTATCTGCCCGGTTTTTTAAGTCCTTTTCAATAACTTTTTTATAGCGCGCCAAAACTTTCCTGTCAACAATTACTAAAATTCTTTTTGAAAGATTCGCTTTTGAAAGTTCGACTTGGAGACTTTTGAATGCATTTCCTCCTATAATAACGGGATATTTATAGTTATTAGTATTAACGTAGGTCTTTTTCAATTTGATGCCAATTGTTTTTCAATTATTCGTGATATTTTATCTACCGTTTTTCCAACTGGAAAATGATCAGTATCAATAATGTAGTCTGCTCTCTCGTAATATTTTTTCCTTTTTTCTAAAAGTGAGTTTATTCGGTCAGTAAATTCTTTTTCAGTAGGTAAATCGTCTCCCTCAAAAAGTAATGCCGGTCTGTCTCTTTTGTATTTTAATCTTTTATAAGCAGCTTCAGGAGAAGATTTTAAGTATATAATCTTTCCGGAAGAAACAATTAGATTAAAGTTTTCTTCCGAAGCAACAGTCCCTCCGCCTAGAGAAATTATTGCGTTATTATTTTTTGATAGTGTTTTTAACAATTCGTTCTCAATTTTTCTAAAATAGTTTTCACCTTTTAGCTCAAAAATTTCAGTAATTTTCATCTCCTCTTTTTTTTCAATTTCCTTATCCAGATCAAAAAAAATCCAGCCAAGCGCGTTTGCAAGTATGGGTCCTACTGTGCTTTTACCCGAAGCCATAAATCCCGTTAAATAAAAAACGTTTCTTTTCATTTTTTTTACAACTAAAGTTAAAAGTAATTATTCGAAAAATAAATTAACACGAAAAGTTGGAAAGGACTTACAGATGATATACAATTCCGAGAATGAAAGTTAATCCATCAATATTAACTTTTGTTTCAAACGCGTCATCGGGCAAATTAATTGTTTCGCCTTGATATACTACCTCGTTTTTGGTGTATTCGCTTTTAACTTCGTACTGAGGATCTCTAAATTTCATTTCAAATCTGACTGAAAAGTTATTTATTACTAAATAATCCAATGAAGCTGAAACATGAATACCAAGGGCAATTTTTCTTTCTACTAGAGCTAATTCAGCATCGCTGATCTTTCGCGTAAATTCACCTCTATAATAGCCTATTCCTCCCCCCATTAAAAATTTAAAATCTTGTGTTGAAAAAGGAAAAAAGTAGTGAGCCGTAAGCTCAACCGGAATAACTCTAAAACCATCTTCAACATCTAAAACAACAACCTGGCTACCTATGAATGCAGTTAGATTTGGTGCCTCTGCAGATTTGTTTATGTACTCTAAATTGATTCCTAATATAAAATGCTCACTTAGTCTATATCTAACATCCAAAGCTGGACTGAAAATATCTTCCAACGTATATGATTGATTTCTTACAATAGGATCAGATGAATTTGGATTTAAAAAAATCTCTGCAGAAGTTGTATAAACTGCATTTGCCGATATGCCGAAACTATTATTGTTAAATTGTGCAAAGGAAGACTTTAAAGTTAGGATAATAAAAAATATTAGCAGGCAGAGATAGTGCATATGGTTACAACAATAAACATATTAATTTTCCTTAAACTTGCTTAATAAACTTTAAAAAAGAAAACCCCCAATTCATACCCTTAAAAGATATTGAGTTGGGGGCAATAGTTAAAATAGGATTTAGTATCCGTAGAAAATATGTCTATTATCAACAATATCTGCTTCTTCCTTAAGTGTAGTAAGCCAGTTGTTTACGAAAGTATTTTTCCTTTCCTGCAAAAGATTATTTCTGATAGTACTTTTTTGAATGGAAAAGGCAGAAGAATCAAACTCAGTTTTTTCAACTACAGATATTACGTAATAACCGCGTACTCCCTTAACCGGCTCAGAGACTTCTCCTTTATCAAGTGATTGTGCTGTGTTTATAAAACTGAAATCTTGACCGACTCCAGGTATATTGCTTTCGGAATTAAATCTTCCCGTTAGCTGCACCTGTATCCTTGGGTCTAAAGTAGGAATCATATCGAGGTTACCGTTAACTCTTGATGAAATATTTTCTGCTAAATTTCTCGCCCATTCAAACCGTTTTTCATTTATAACCTGCTGCTGCACTCTTGTTTTTACATCTTCAAAACTTTGTAGTCCTTCGGGTAAAACCTCAGAAATTTGAGTTACAACAAAACCTGTAGGTGTTTTAAAGACATCACTAACGTCCCCTAGACCGTTTTCAAATGCGAACAATAAGAGTCTCTTATTAGTACCAATTCCAGGTATCGAAACACTTTTTTCGTTAAATACTGGAGTTTCCTGAATTTCGTACCCTATTAATTCAGCTTCCTTTTCAAAACCATTTTTTTCAGCAAGATACGAAAAATCATTTGCTGCATTATAATTAGCATCTAAGGTTGTTGCAGATTGTTTAATTGCATTTACTATTTTTTCTACAACAAATACGCCCGAGAATTGATTGTAGACTTTTATTATGTGATAACCGAAAGTAGTTTTTAACGGTGGTACTATTTCACCTACATCTGCATTCAGACAAGCTTCTTCAAATTCTTTAACCATTGTACCTTTTCCAAACCAACCTAAATCTCCACCTAGCTTACCAGAACCTGGATCATTTGAATGCTGCTTTGCAGTTTCACCAAAGTCAGCGCCATTTAATAGCTCCTGGTAAATTCTGTTTGCTTCAGTAAGATTTTTCTCGTCATCACCTTCATCGTTAATTAAAATGTGTGAAGCTCTTACAAATTTTTCTCCCCCCGAAAGCACATCTATGAACCTATACAATGCGTAGCCCTGCAACGAAGATATAGGTCCAATAATATTGCCTTTGTTTGCATTTCGCAGGGCATCAACAGCTTCCAGAGTAAAAAATGACGGATTGAGTGTATCTCTCGAATAAGGAAAATCGGAATAAATTTCTGCATAGTAGCTGAAGTCAGCGGTATCTTTTTGAAACGAATTTTTGACGTTCTCTAAATTCTTATAAATCAGTTGCGAATCAGCTTTTGAAGGTTGATTCTTAAAAAGAACAAATTTTAATTTTCTTTGTTCATCAACTTTAAATTGATCGCTGTTATTTTCATAGTATTCTCTGAGCTCTTCTTCCGAAACCTGAAGTAAAGTATCAGGTACCAATTGTGTAGAGAACAATGCGTACTTTGCATTTACAAAAACGCTTTGCCCATTAAATTTTCTTTTTACTTCATCATCACTGACTGTAATTGAAGCAAGCAGCAAGCTTTGAAGTTTTTCATTTAGCTTAGTTTGCCTTACCCATTCCTCAGCTTGCAATAAAATTTGTTTATTCTGAGGATCGAAAATTGCCTGCTCATACATATTGCGGTCAAAATTTCCAAGTGAATCCATAAAATTTTGCTTTAAAAATGCTGGCGGATCGTTGCCTAAGATTGCGTCTTCAATTTCCTGATCAGAAACTGTAATATTCATTTTATCAATTTCCCGCTCCAACAGCTTTTGTGTAACAAGTGCATCCCAAACCTGCTCTCTAAATTGTTCCCATTGATCTTCAGGAATATCTTCTCCGGTTTGCTGTTTTCTTGCTTCTCTCTGTCTTTCAATTGCATTTTGGAATTCAACGTATGAAATATCAACTCCATTTACAGAGCCAACATCATTTGTGCGACCTCCAATTGCTTCTAACACATTAGAATCGGAAATAACCATAAACAGAACAAAAAGGGCTCCAACCGTAATAATAAAAGCAGGTGCCAAGCTTCTCATTTTGCCCATCATACCCATAATAAAAATTTCTCCGGTTTTTAATTAAAAATCAGCTAACAAACATAGATACAGCCCCTTTAAAAAGCAATGAATAATAGTCGTAATTAAGCTAGATTAGCATTCATAGATTAATCGATAATGTTTAATTTCAATTAAAAAATGAATGCAAGGTGTGTAGAGGTTGATTTTCAAATAATACAGGCATATTTTAGGTTTTAATCAATTAATTAGAAAAACAAGTAGCCTTGGAAAAATCAGAATTTCTAAAAAGTGTACCTCTCTTTTCTGAGTTGGATGACGACACATTAGTTAAACTTTCAAAAACTGGTTCAATCAAGTCGTATTCAAAAGATTCAATTATTCTAACAGAAAGTGATGCAGGTTCGGCTTTGTTTGTTTTAGTTTCAGGTAAAGTAAAAATCTCTCGTATCAGTAGTGAAGAAAGTGGTAAAGAGGTGATTTTATCTATTCTTAATCCTTCCGATTTTTTTGGTGAGATGGCTTTACTTGATGGTTTAAATCGCTCTGCTACAGTTACAGCAATGGATGAATCGGAAGTGTTTATTATACAAAGAAACGATTTTTTGGACTTGATTAAAGATCATCCTGAAGTTTCGATATCACTATTGCAGGAATTAACACAACGCCTGCGTGCAGCCGGAATGAAAATAAAAGCACTCTCACTTAAAGATGCAGAAGGAAAAGTTGCAACCGTTCTCTTACAGCTTGCCGATGATATTGGAAGAATAAAAAAAGGTGTTGTTGAAATAGAAAAACTGCCCTTTCAGCACGAACTTGCAAATATGGCTGGTACTTCGAGGGAAACAATTTCACGCACACTTCATTCATTTGCAAAAAAGGGTTTAGTTGAAATGGAGGGTTCGCTTTTAAGAATTATGGATTACGAAAAATTTAAAGAGCTTTACGGCTGAAAACGAATTTGAGTTGTGCAAAAAACCGATTTACATACTCATACCTCATTTTCCGATGGTCACTTAAATCCAGAAGAACTACTTAAAAAAGCTGCAGGACAGGGTATTGAAATTATAAGTATTACCGATCATGATAGCATAAATGCTTTTGAAGTTGCTAAAAGTTTAGAAAATAAATTTGGCATTGAAGTAATTCCAGGATTAGAAATCAGTTCAGACATTCGGGATACAGAGGTACACATTTTAGGATATTTTATCGATCCACAGAATAAAGAGCTTGAACACTATCTTCATTTTTTTAGAGAAGAGCGTTACAAAAGGGCAATCAGAATAGTTGAAAAACTAAACATTTTGGGTTTAAAGATAACCATGGAAGATGTAATGGAACGGGCAAACAATTCCGCTATCGGAAGACCACACATTGCCCAAGCACTTTTATTAAATGACCAGGTTAAATCTTACTTTGAAGCATTTTACAAATATCTCGGAAACCACGCGCCTGCATACGAAAGAAAAGTTCATCTCTCTCCACAAAGTGCATTTAAAATAATCAGCGATGCAGGTGGACTTTCATTTATTGCACACCCGGGCAATATGCCCGAAATATTAGTTAAAGAATTAATTGACGCGGGCGTTGATGGAATAGAGGTTGTTCATCCATCACACACTCCCGAACGCATTAAATTTTACAGGGGAATTGTAAACGAATATTTCCTTTTAGAATCCGGGGGTTCAGACTATCACGGCGGGAAGCGTGAAGATGATGACAATCTTGGTAAATATTTTACATCGACAAAAGCAGTAGAAGCAATGAGGCTAAGACTCATGCGTAACACCTCATAGTATTACGGGTATTTTTTTAAGACTTTTTTTATAATTGTTTTTATTTAGAAATTTTATTCAAATTCAAATCATTTAATAAAATCAGGATACGAATAGCTCCTCTTTACTGAATCACTATTAATAGGCTAACTTAATATGAAACTTTATTTTATAATGTTATTCGTATCATTTATCCTTTCAATTGTACAAGCCCAACAGTTTACAAACTGGCGAAATTATACGAACATGAATGTTGTTAAGGATTTGGTAATTACCTCAACCGACATTCGGGCTGCAACTGGAGGCGGTGCTTTTATTTATAGGTTTCAAGATGATTTTTATAAAACATTGCATAAATCGGAAGGACTTAATGGCATTTCGCTTACTTCAGTAACAACCAATATGCAGGGTAAAATATGGTTTGGAAGCGCAGATGGTGTGATTGACATTTACGATACTAACATAAGCTCCTTCAATGTTGTTCTTGATATTTTCAATTCAAATCAAACAAATAAAGCCATTAATGATTTAGTAATAAATGGCGATACACTAATCGCCTCAACAGATTTCGGTGTTTCTCTGATAAACACAGACAGCTTTATCTTTTTCGATACCTTTTTAAAGTTCGGTACGTTTCCATCAAACACAAAAGTAAATAGCACATTAAAGACAAACTTGTTCTATGTATGCACTGATCAAGGGATAGCAATTCAAAAAAGCGGTGGAATAAATCTTTCAGCCCCCGAATCATGGGATGTTTATTCAAGCAGTGATGGATTGCCATCCGATAAAACATATAAAGCAAATTTTTTTGAAGGTAATTTAATTGTAAGTACTGATGTTGGTTTTGCAATAAATAATGGCGGTGTTTGGTCAGGATTTATTCCAGATTTAAATAATAAAAACATTTCTGATTTTGTTGTTTCAAACGATTCAATTTTTATTATTTCTGAAAGTAAACTATTTATTTATACCAATAATCAGCTTGCAGAAATTTACAACTCATCGAAATCATTTAATAAACTTGCATACAACAGGGCCTCCGGTTTTGCAATCGCTACTAATTCAGGTATTATAAGTTTAACTAATAATTTGAGTTCCTCACTTGTAATTCCAAACAGTCCACCGGCAAATCAATTTCCAAATATGTTTGTCGATAATTCAAGTAATCTTTGGTCTGCCAGTGGAAAAGACGCAACTGGAGTTGGATATTATGTCTTTAATGGTACTGAGTGGCAAAATTACAATACACAAAATGAAACAAGATTACCTTCAAATGGTGTTTGGTCTGTTTACACATCTTCCGATAATAGAAATTATCTTGGAACCTGGGGAAAAGGTTTTGTTGAAATAGAGGGAGACAATTTTAAAACATACAACCGTGAAAATTCAGGGATGCAGGGTATACCGCAAAATCCGGATTTTATTGTAATAACCGGATTTGATAGCGACTCTAGAAACAATTTGTGGGTATTAAATTATTGGGCTGCTGATAGGAATACCTTAAGTATGAAAACCTCTGAAAATAATTGGTATCACTTTTCAATTCCCGCGGCATTAAACAAAGTTTTAGAAATGCATGAAAATTTAGTTATTGATCAGTATGATACGAAATGGTTCAGCTCATCTGATGTAGACCAAGCTGGTTTATATTACTTTAATGAAAATAAAACATTTGAAGATGCATCTGATGATCGCTCGGAATATATTTCAGCTGCTGATGGTTTAAATACAAATGATATAAGAGCAATTGTAGTGGATAGAAGAGGAGATGTGTGGGTCGGAACAAGTCTTGGCGTAAATGTTTTAACAAATACCAGCACTATTCCTTCATCCAATGATCCGCTTTTAGGCTTGTCAAATGTTTTCACATTAAGACAACAATCAATAAATGCAATGGTTGTTGACCCGTTAAATCAAAAATGGGTAGGTACAAATGAAGGTTTACTGTTCGTCAATTCAGATGGATCAAGATTGATTAGAACTTTTACCACAAAAAATAGTCCTTTACTTTCAGATCAAATAAGAAGTCTCGCCATTGATGAAAACGCTGGAATTGTATATGTTGGTACTGATAACGGCTTAACTTCATTTGAAACACCCTATATAAAACCGCTGGAAGAATTTGATGAGTTATTTGTGTATCCCAATCCTTTTATACTAAAAGATAAAACACAGATTCTTACAATTGATGGATTAATCAGAGATTCAGAAATTAAAGTTTTAAACCTTAACGGTACTCTTGTTACGGAATTTTTATCACCGGGAGGTAGAACAGCATTTTGGGATGGAACAGATTTACAGGGTGAGCTTGTAAACAGCGGTGTTTATATTATTGTTGCATTTGATAGTGAGGGAAATAATGTAACAACCAGTAAAGTTGCTGTATTAAGAGAATAATCCGCTCTTTTCTTTTCCAGATTTTTTATGATTGATTTACGAAATATTTCCGTTCAATTTACGGGAAACTATTTATTTCAAGATGTAAGTCTTAAAATAAACTCAGGAGATAAGCTGGCATTAGTTGGATCTAATGGAAGTGGTAAATCATCTCTACTGAATATCATCTCGGGAAAAGCAGAACCAGAAAACGGAACTATTCAAAAACAGAAAAACATTTCAATAGGTTACCTTCCACAAGAACAAATAGTCCACAAAGGAAAAAATTTAATAGATGAAGTAAGCACTGCGATGAAGGACATCAAATTTCTTCAAACGAAAGAAGACGAACTGCTGAAAAAACTTGAAAGTTCAGATTTATCTGATGAGGAAAATGGTGAATTTGTAATCCAGCTTGGCGATGTGCAGATACAATTGGAGGAATTGGATTCTTATGGAGCAAATCATAAAATTGAGAAAGTATTAATGGGTTTAGGATTTGAAGAAAAGGACTTTTTAAGATTAACGGATGAATTTTCAGGAGGATGGCAAATGAGAATTGCACTTGCTAAAATTATTGCCGCGCAGAATGACTTACTGCTTATTGATGAACCTACAAATCATCTCGATTTAGATTCACTTGAGTGGATTACAGATTTTATTCAGAACTTTAAAGGCTCTGTTGTAAGCGTTTCACACGATAGAAATTTTCTAAATGATACTACAAATAAAACAATCGAAATTTTTAACGGCAAAATCAGTTTGTACAACGGAAACATCGAAGCCTTTCTAAAATATAAAAGCGAGCGGAATGAACAACTTGTCAATCAAAGGGTTAACCAATTAAAAAAAATTAAAGAGACTGAGAGATTTATTGAACGCTTTAGGTATAAAGCGACTAAAGCCAAACAGGTTCAAAGCAGAGTTAAACAACTTGAAAAAATTAGCATTACCGACCTGCCAGAAAATGAAAAAACTATTTCAATCAATTTCCCGCAGCCGCCTAAAAGCGGCGTGTTTAATGTCGAATTAAACAGAATAAATAAATCATTTGGGCAAAACCAATTATTTAAGGGAATTGATTTAAGAATTAAGCGGGGCGATAAAATCGCATTCGTTGGCCCCAACGGATCAGGGAAAACAACTCTTGCTAAAATACTTGCAGGCAAACTTCAATTTGAAAAAGGTGAAAGAATTGAAGGACATAATAACATAGTTTCATATTACTCGCAGGATGTTGCAGATTCACTTAACCCGGAAATTACTGTGCTGGAAACCGTGGAAATGATTTCTGAAAATAAGAATTTAAGCCATTTGAGAACTTTGCTTGGTACATTTCTTTTTACCGGGGATGATGTCTTTAAAAAAGTAAGTGTTCTTTCGGGTGGTGAAAAAAGCAGACTCGCACTAGCAAAAATTCTTCTTTCAAAATCTAATTTTATCATTTTGGATGAACCCACTAATCATCTTGATTATTCTTCAAAAGCTGTACTGCAAAATGCGCTTGTAAATTTCAGCGGTTCACTTGTTCTTGTTTCACACGACGTGGAATTTTTGTCACCAATAGTCAATCATGTTGTGGATGTTCGAAAAGGAAAGCTAAAAATATTTGAAGGTGGAATTGAATACTATCTTTCCAAAAGGAAAGAAATTCTCGAGAGTGATAACGTTATTTCAACTAAGAAATCAAGTGAAGAATCTTTAAAAAAAGATCAAAAAAGAATAGAGGCTGAATTACGACAGAAACGATTTAGAGCAACAAAGGATTTAAAGGAAAAAATATTGTTGCTGGAAAATGAAATTGAAAAATTCGAAATTAATATTGCTGATATTAATAAAGAGCTGTTCAATCCAGATTCTTACGATGATCATTTTCGCATTAAAGAATTAAACAATAAGCTGATTGAATTAAAATCTCAACTTGAATTAAAAACAAAAGAATGGGAGGTACTGAGTGCTCAGTTGGAAGAAGTTGAGAAACGATTCGTTTAAACTTTTATACCTAAAAACTCTTCCGCAAGTGGAATTCCGCCAAAGATAGCTGCATCATCGCCAAGCTGTGAAGAAACTATTTTCAGATTGTTTCCAGCATCTGCCAAAACGTGCTCATCAAAAGATTTTTTAATTAACGGAAGCATATAAAAATCTAACGCATCAACCATTCCGCCAGCTAAAATAATTGTATCTAAATTTAAGAGGTTAGTAACACTCGCGAGCATTTTGCCGATAGTTGTGCAAGCTTCACGTATTCTTTTGCAGGTAACTTTATCATTCTTTGTTACCGCAGCTAATAGCAATTTGCTTTTTATCCTATCGCCTGATTTTACCGCTCTTGATAAAACACTTGCTTTTCCTAATTCAATATCTGAAATTATTTTATTTACAACTGCTGTTCTGCTAGCAAGTGCTTCAAAACACCCGTTCTTACCACAACCGCATTTAGGTCCGTTTTTTTTTACGAGCATATGTCCTATTTCGCCTGCAACAAAATCAGATCCACGGTAAAGTTGTCTATCGAAAATCAAACCCCCGCCTATTCCAGTGCCAACAAAAACTGCCAGCAAATTTTTTGATTTTTTGCCAACTCCAAAATTTTTGATACCAAGTGCACCAAGATTTGCATCATTCTCGATCAAAACAGGAAAATTTAATTCCTTTTCCAGATTATATTTGATGTTAAAATTTTTCAATCCAAGATTAGGAGCCAATCCAATTTTTCCGGTAACAGGATTGAGTGAGCCTGGAATTCCCAAGCAAACGGTTTTAATTTTCTTTTTACTTATTTCATTTTTGTCAATCAAATCTTTTACAATTTTTGCAAGCTGGTGAACGTAATCTTTTGCTGAATCGGTTGGATCGGTTGGTCTTTTTAGCTTTGCAACTATCCCCTCTTTTGAGTTCACAACACAGGCAAGAACCTTTGTCCCTCCCATATCAATACTTATTATTGAGTTTTTCTTCATTTAAAATCCATTTATAATTTGTACAAAAAACTAAAAACTTTTTGATTGTTATCAAAAGAAAGAAAAAATTTTTTAATATCTTTAGTTGTTAATCACATATTTCCTATAAATAAAATTGAATTACACATCACCAAAAAAAAGGTTCGGGCAGCATTTTTTAAAAGATCCAAATATTTTAAATAAAATTGCAAATGAAGTTAATCCAAAACCGGATGATTTTGTTTTAGAAATTGGTCCGGGTTATGGTGCTTTAACAGAAAAATTGTTTCCTGTAGCAGAAAATTTTACTGCGGTGGAAATTGATCATAATGCGGCGCGGCATTTAAGAGAATTATTTAAGAAAATTGATTTAATTGAGAATGATTTTCTTGAAATTGATTTTGATAAAATTATTAAAGGGAAAAAACAAAAATTAAGAGTGGTCGGAAATATTCCATATAATTTAACTTCACCAATTTTATTCAAGCTTTTTGAAAACAAAAAATTGATTGATGATGCTGTTTTAATGGTTCAATATGAAGTTGCAAAACGGATAACAGCTAATAAAGACACAAAAGATTACGGCATTCTTTCTGTTTTAACATCATTTTTTACTGATACAAAACTCTGCTTTAAAATTTCGCCCAATGTTTTTTATCCGAAACCAAAAGTTAATTCAGCGTTAATTCATCTCTACTTTAAAGAAATAAATTACACGAATGAACAGCAAAAACTGTTAATCAAAATTGTGAAGGCTGCATTCGGAAAAAGAAGAAAAATTCTTAAAAATTCACTCAGTAATAGTATATTTAACGAAATAGATTTTGCGGGTTCGGGTATAGACCTCACATTAAGGGCAGAAAATCTCACGGTTGAAGATTTTTTAACTTTAACAAACTATGTCCTTTCAAAAACTGGTCACTCCCGGCTTCCAACAGAATAAAAGTTCTAAACTGTTTGAATGGATAAACTCAAATCTTTTATTAAACATCTTAAAGCCTTTGATGTTGTAGTTGTAATATTCTACATTATTCTTTCGATTGTTCATGTTATCTTCCGATCAAAAATTGATACATGGTTTATATGGATTGCGGTTAACTTCACTATAATTTTAACAAGTTTTTTGCTCGCTTATCTTGAATCGAAATACGATAACGAATTCTGGAACGGAGTGCACTATTGGTACATTGTGCCTGTAATTTTGCTTACTTTCAAACAGCTGTATTTTATGGTAAAGCCTATTCGTGTTTACGATTATGATTATCTTTTTATTGATATTGACCGCTGGTTATTCGGAACGGATCCAACACATCTTCTTTATCAAATTTCGAATCCTGTTTTAACA
This sequence comes from Ignavibacteriaceae bacterium, assembly GCA_013042995.1. Classification (GTDB taxonomy): domain Bacteria; phylum Bacteroidota; class Ignavibacteria; order Ignavibacteriales; family Ignavibacteriaceae; genus IGN2. The sequence continues at coordinate 26,104 of JABDPB010000092.1, forward strand.
GAGCTATTACAAATTGTTTATGGCAGCTTTTATCTTCTACCAATTTTACTGGGTTTATTTTTGCTTAGAAAGAGGAGATTCGTTGCAATGGATTTCGCAGTGTTTGCACTTGTTTATGGATTCTATCTTTCCTATTTGGGGTATTTTATACTTCCAGGCATAGGTCCGAGATTTACTCTCCATGATTTTTCTACAATCAACGAACAGCTTCCAGGTTTATTTTTAACAAACTTTTTGCGTGAGCTTGTTAATGCTGGTGAATCAATTCCTGTCGGTACACCGAATCCTGCAGAAGTTGTTCAGCGTGATATTTTTCCAAGCGGGCATACAATGATGACACTTATTGTAATGTTTCTTTCTGTAAGATTAAAAAGCCGTTCAAAATATTTCTTTGTACCGGTTGGAACTTTATTAATTTTTTCAACTGTTTACCTCTGGTACCATTATGTAATTGATCTTGTTGGAGGTTTGGCTTTTATGTTATTCGCTGTTTGGTCGGGCAAATATATTTTTAATTGGTGGCGAAGAAAAATTGATAAGCCTGAATTTGAGTATGACAAATACTAAACTACTTTTTGAAATATCTTTCATTCAACCATTTATTCATATATTCAAGTTATGAGAAACACTTATTGAATGTTAAAAAAGTAGTATTCAACCTTTAGCTCTAATATGAACGAAAAAAAGAACAAAGTAAAAAATATTTTTGATTCCATTGCATTTAAATATGATTTCCTGAATCATCTTTTAAGTTTTGGTTTTGATAAATACTGGAGAAGAAAAGCATTAAAATTAACAGGTTTGACCTCTGATTCAATTTTACTCGATGTTGCCTGCGGTACAGGCGATGTTGCAATTGAAGCTAAGAAGCAAGGTGCATCGAAAATTGTTGGAGCAGATTTATCACATAATATGTTACAGCTCTTTAAAGATAAAAGTGATTGGATTGATGGTAGTGTGGTGCAAACGGTTGCTGAAAATATGCCATTTAAATATGAAACTTTTTCAAATATTACTGTTGCGTTTGGTGTGAGAAACTTTTACAACATTGAAGAAGGATTTGCATCATTCTATAACCTTCTAAAGCACGGAGGCAAAGCAACAATTATTGAATTTCAATTACCAAAAAATAAAATTTTTAAAAGGCTTTACAGATTTTACTTCAATAAAATACTGCCAATTGTTGGAGGTTTATTTTCAAAAAATAAAACAGCATACACTTATTTACCCCAATCTGTAAAAGAGTTTGACGAGCAAATTGTAATCAGCAGATTACTGAAGGAGGTTGGATTTTCAAAAATCGAATCCTACTCACTAACTTTTGGAATTGTGCAGGTATTGATTGCAGTTAAGTCATCATTTAATCTCAAAGTTTAACAAATTCTGCTTTAAAGTTGCTGTTGTATCACCAAAAGTTAGTCTACCTGATAAAATAATATCTAACAGTACGCTGCTACCATCCATTTTAACAATACCGATTTCTTCAGCAAACCAAATGTATGCAGAAAATCTTTGTGCAGGTTGACTTACATCTGTGGCTATATCTAAATCATACTTTATTTTTTCTGCAGTAACTGAATTTGCACCTGTTTCTAAATTTAATGTTAAGCTTTCGCTTGATACATAGTATCCGTTTATATCTATTGGACTAAAACTAATACCAGGCTGTAAATTTACCTCTATTCTAAACACGGGCCAGATGCTTCCTGCTGCAAGTGGATTAAGCAGCAGCCGCATTTCATCTTGCAGAGCAATTAAATTTCTGAGTGAATCCGGCACAAGACTTAAAAAACCTGTAGTATCAATAAAATAGAAAACTCCGGTATCTGTTCTTCTGAAATAAGAAATGCTCTCTGTAATGCTGCTTCCATCATCAATTGAATCTTTTTGTTCTCTGTATTCTACTACGTTAATTTCAATCTCATCGCCGTAAAAAACATATCGAGTTGAAGTATTTGTTGCACCACTGGAATCACTTCGTTGAACATTGAATTTATAAGTAGTTGCCATTCCACCGGGATAGTAATTTTTTAAGTTTTGATTGGGAGGATTTGTTGAATTATCCGATGCACAATAATTAAGAGTTAAAACGAAAGTAGCTGAAATTAAAACAAATAAACTTTTTTTTATCATTAATTACTCACTAATACAAATTTTCAATTGATCGAATGCTTTAAAGCGATGGCTGATTCTATTTTTAATTTGTGAATCTAGCTCAGCCATTGTTTGATTGTGACCAGAAGGGACAAATAGCGGATCGTATCCAAAGCCGTTTGTTCCTCTTGGAGCCTTGATTATTTCACCATAAACTTCGCCAATTGCTGTGAAAAAATCAGTGCCAAAACAATAGACTGCTGCACAAACAAACTTAGCTCTATGGGGCTGCAGAAATTCTTCTAAATTTTTTAACAACTTTAAATTATTTTCGTCATCTGTTGCTGAACCACCAGCATATCGCGCAGAATATACACCTGGTTCACCGTTTAACTGTTCAACTGATAGTCCAGAGTCATCTGCGATAACCGGCATTTTATATATTTTGTATATTTCTTCAGCTTTAATTTTAGCATTTTCTTCAAATGTGCTTCCGGTTTCTTCAATTTCAACTGTGTAATCTATATCGTTAAGCGATAATATCTGCAAATTTAATCCGCTTAGAATTTTACGAACTTCCTTTACCTTGCCCTCATTTTTTGATGCAAAAATTATTCTTTTCATTTAATTCGCTTCAGAAGATCTCCTAATTCCTGTTTGCCATCGGATACAATCTCTTTTCTATCATAAATTTGTGACTGACTGTCCAACACTTTCCAATCACCGCCAATCATTACACATTTTACATTTCGTTGGTTAGAAGAAAATACTACATTCGAATAAACATTTTTTTCATCTAAAGAGTTCATTGGCGTATTTAAATCCAGCAAAACAAGATCTGCCATTTTTCCAATTTCAATACTGCCGGTTTCTTCATCTAAATGAAGAGCTTTTGCTCCATCTATTGTTGCCATTCTAAAAATTTTTAGAGCACTCATTACCTCAGGTCCATAAATTGGTTTTTGTACAAGCGAAGCTAACCTCATTTCATTAAAAATACTCAGGTTATTATTGCACGGGGCGCCATCAGCACCGAGTGAGACGGATATACCCTCATTTAAGTATTCAGGGATAGGTGCAATTCCAGAGCCCAATTTTAAATTTGCGGATGGACAATGTGCAACTCTTGTTTTATTTTCTTTTAAAATATCTTTCTCATTCTGATTTGTGTGTACACAATGTGCAAGTATTGTATAATCATCCAATAAATTCAGTGAATCAAAATATTCTATATTTTCTTTTCGAAATCTTTTTCTCACTTCTTCAACTTCAATTTTATTTTCAGATGAATGAGTATGATAAAGACTTCCGGGAAAATCTTTCACAATTTCCTTTGTTTCTTTAAGAAGTTCTTCAGTGCAGGAAAGTACGAAGCGCGGTGCAAAAGCATATTTAATTTTTCCTTCATTCGAATTATGATAATTTTTTACAAGCTGAATAACATCCTTAAGTTCATCATTTGTTGATGATTTAAATTCCGGCATCAGATCGTTTTGATCAATCATACATTTGCCGGAGAAACCACGGATTCCTGCTTTCATCATTTCAGAAAAAACAACCTCCTGATATCGTAGAGTTCCCATGTCACAAATTGTCGTTGTCCCGCTCAAGAGTAATTCGTTTAAACCCAATTTACACGACTGCCGAAGTGAATTTGTATCGTGCGCGTTTTCAAAGGGAAAAATTCGATATTTAAGCCAGTCCAAAAGCGGCAGTTCCTCGGCAAGTCCCCTGAACAAAGTTTGGCAAAGATGCACGTGTGTTTGAACAAATCCCGGAATAAGAGTGTATTCAGGATAATCAAAAACGTCACTGTAATTTTCTTTTTGTATTTCAGCAAAAGGAATAAATGCTGAAATTTTCCCCTTATTAATTTCTAGTGCAGTATTTTCAAAAATTGTATTTGCTTCATCTGCACAAACAATTTTTCCAGCTATGATTAATTGTTTGCTCATATTACTTTTCATGTTCGTTCAATATTTCTCCCATTACTTCAAACGCATATCTTAAATGAGGGATTACAATCGAACCTCCAACAACCAGCGCTACATTAAAAGTTTCGTACAATTCTTCTTTAGTTGCACCTTCAGAAATTGCGCGATCAATATGATAAAATATACAATCATTGCAGCGCAGAACCATTGAGGAGGACAAGCCCATTAGTTCTTTTGTTTTGGCATTTAGAGCACCGTCAATGTAAGCTTTATTATCAAGCGCAAAGAATTTATTAAAGTCTCTAAAACCAGAATTTAAAATCTTTTCATTCATCTCCAATCTGTACTTTCTGGTTCGCGGAACTGATTTTTTCATATTTATCCCTTCTGATTAAATATCAAACTTATTTTTTTCAGGATCATAAGAAACTTCCAGATCATCAACATTAAAATCGTCAGGCTCATCCTCCCAATCATATTTTTTTGCAGGTGGATCTACATTTCTAAATATAAAAGCTGCTAATAAGCCTGTAAAAGCACCAAGTGAATGTGATTCCCAGGATATACCTTTAAGCCCGGGCAACATGCCCCAAATAATTCCACCGTAAAGAAATGTAATTATCAATGCAAGTACAATTGATGTATTATCTTTTCTAAACAAGCCGCTAAAAAATAAAAAACTTACAAATCCGTAAACAATCCCACTCGCACCAATGTGATAAACCTGTCGTGCAAAAATCCAAACAAGAATTCCTGTTAGCAAATAAATAAAAACAAACAAGAAAAAAGAAATACGCGGGTAGAAAAACAATATTATCCAGCCAAGAACAATTAAAGGAAAGGTATTAGATATTAAATGGGAAAAATCACCATGAATCAAGGGTGCAGTAACTATGCCCAGCAAACCTGCAAGATTACGTGGTAGTAATCCCATTCTGAAAAGCTCAAAATCAAGAATGATGGAACCTATATGGACTATCCAGAGAAGAACCGGGAAAATAAGTGGAATTAAAAAAGCTTTTATTACTTTTTCATTTTTGCGAGCACGCACAATAAATTATTTCGTTATTTTTTTGCGATGATTTTACTATTATAGAACTTGTAAATTTCTAAATAAAAGTATACTCAATATTTAAATATAAAGTAAAATTGATATGATAAAATCCAAAATAAAAACCGCGCAAATAATATTTATAATTTTTATTGTAATCGGCTTAGCCATTCAGCCTGTCTGGGCGGGTGCCTGGACACAGAAAAAAGGCGGTGGATACTATAAACTGGATTTCCGTTACGTAAGCGGTACTAATATTTATACACCCAACGGGGAAAAGATACCGATACCAAAATTTACGGATATGACAGTAGGCGCTTTTGGTTCTTACGGATTTACAAATGAGTTTACAGGATTTATAGGGGCAGCACTTTTTAAATCAATTAAGCTTGATACGACATCTACAGCTTTCGGATCGGAGACTGAACTGAGTGGTTTTGGCGATATTGCTGGAGGTGTAAAATACAGATTTGCAAAATTTGACAATTCTGTTGTAAGTGGAAAACTGATATTAGTCTTACCAACCGGTAAATCAGAACCTGACAGCGGGCTGTGGATTGGAAGCAATGATTTTCATCAAATAATAGGAGTTGAATACGGGCATTCGTTATATCCAATACCAGCTTATTTAAATGCTGGTGTTTCCTTTAGCAACAGAACTAACGGTTTTTCCGATCACTTTAACTACGCAGTTGAAGCGGGTTACAAGTTCTTAAAGAATCTATCTTTAATAGTAAGATTTCACGGTCAGCTAACCTTTGAGAATGGTGATGAAAATGTATACGGGGGCTTTGGTATTTTCTCAAATAACCAGCAATTTATAGCTTACAATGCAGAACTGATTTATAAGTTTACAGATAATATTGGAATTAAAGGATACTATGAAAGTGGAGGTGCCGGAAAAAATATTATCTCGGCGCCTGTAATAAATGTTGGAATGTTTTTTACTAACTAGTTAAAAGCTGTCATTCAATATCTTCTTATACTAAAAGCCTCATCCTAATTGATTTAGGGAAGGAGCTTATTTGTTTTTTAGCCTTTAAGAACTATTTGATCAACATTTATCCGCTGAAATGCTAACGAAGGAGAATCATCTTCTTGGTTTCAGTATAGCTTCCCGCAATTAGTGTGTACAAATAAATACCACTTGCAAGGGAAGAGGCATTAAACTCCACTTCATAATTTCCGGAATACTTTTGTTCATCAACAAGTGTAGCAACTTTATTCCCTAGGACATCATAAACTTTCAGGGAAACGTGAATGTCACTCTGAGGCTCTCGCCGAGTTACGGTGGGAACTTTATAC
>JABDPB010000138.1 GCA_013042995.1 Ignavibacteriaceae bacterium
AAACTAATTACATAGCTGTATAATCCAAAGTCCTTAGGACCGAGATAGCGGACAACATAAATAACAACTACAAACGAAATTATAATGCGAAGAACGCGTTCGAAGAAGAGCCACGATGTGTTGGCAAAATATTTTTTAAACGAACTTGAGGAAAAATTTAGTTTTGATTCTATTTTATCTGGGTTTTCAATCAAGCTTCAATTTGCTCTTCTGTTTTAACTTTCTTTTTCTTTAGATTGAAAAGCGTACCGATGACAAGTCCTATAATTACAAGCGCACTTAGAGTGAGTGATAAATACTGTGAAATAACAAAAGACTGCGGTAGATATCTAAATACAACTTTATGATTTCCTTTTGGGACAACAATTCCTCTAAAACCATGATTGGTTTTATAAATTTTTGTTTTTTCTCCATCAATAAAGGCATCCCAGCCTGTTGGTATTTTAAATAATTTGTAATCCGCTTCACCAGACATATAAGTATCACCTAAAAATAAAAAGTTAGTTCCGCTTGCATTTACATCCAGTTCAATGTGTTCGGCTTTAAATTCAAGGATATTTACAAAAGCAGTGCTATCAGGTGCCTCAATGTTTCCAATTTCTTCATCAACAAAAGCAATGTAGTTAGGATCGAAGCGTTTTTCTTTAACCATATTTATTATTTCAATCGAGGGTCTCTTTGCAACTGTGCTTACAAAATAAGCTCTTGGCAGCGCATCGTTATTTCTATATACGAAAGTTTTATCCCTTGAATAAATTAATTCAAGTGAAGGCATATTTACCTGTTGATCGAATATTAAATATTTTACATTCAGCATTATCCAGAATGTAGGATTGGCTGGTGATCCAAGCGCATCGTAATAATCCTGAATGGTTCTCGGTTTTATTCCAGAATAACCGTAAATATCATACATTAAAAAGTAAGTGAGAAAATTAGAATTTTGATTAAGTGAACCAATCGAACCATCCTGCTTTAAATTTAATACTCTGTAAATTGATTTATCCCCTGTGTTTTCTATCGCCTGAATGTAATCTGGTTTTTCGAAAAGTTGTTCGATGCGCGCGTTTTCAGTAAAAGTTTCACCGCGAGAATTTATTCTAAAAAGATCAATTACAATCATCAAACAAACTGCCAGCACTAATAAATCGGCACTAAGTTTTGATTTTATGTACGCATAAGCCAGTCCAAAAGTTAGTCCTGTAAACAACATTGCAATGCGAAAATCATTTATAAACATTTCCGCCATATAATCGTGCAGCGGCTGCAAACGAGAATACTGCTGTCCTGCAGAAACAACTCTTCCAATAAACCATTCTTTAATAGGAGAAGATAAAAGCAAGGTTAAGACAAACAAGCTGCCGAATACAAACATTGCATTGCGAATAAGTGATTCCAATTTTTTGTTGTTCTCATTACGAAGTGAAATAATTTTTACAATTCCAAGCCCTGCCAAAATCGGAAAACTTAATTGAACTAAAACCAAAATCATCGAAGGGACTCTGAACTTATCGAAGAAGGGAAAGTAGTAGAACATTAAATCGTAAAGTACCGGCAGCGTTCTTCCGAATGAGATAATTAGTGCAATTAAAGCAAGGACTGTTAAAAATCTTACAAGTGGATTTTTCCAATCAGTTATAATAGCAAAAAGCGCAAGGAAGAAAATTATTACACCCATATACATTGCAACATCAACAAATGGCATTTGCCCGAAATATGTGTTCACTTCCACCGGTTGGTTTTGTGAAAGCGGACCCTGATAAGTTGATTTTCCAAAACCGTAGTACGAGGGGATAACAAAAGTAAGTACTTCGCCAGGAGAAAACGACCAGTTTGTTGCATACTGATAAAAGTCTGATTCCGATTTTTCAGTGGGACCGGTTTCTTTTTCAACTAAACTTTCAGTTCCTCTGGTTGAGTATGGTGTGTATTCATAAATCTGCGTTAAATTATCGGATTGAATTAGTAATCCGACTATTACTGTAAATACAAATACCGCAAGCGATTTTAGTATTTGCTTTTTTAGGTGATTGTCTTTCTGCAAGAGCGATCTTAAAAAGAAATAAATGAAATAAATCATCACCGCGAAAAAAATGTAGAAAATTATTTGAACATGCCAACCAAGGAATAATGCAACCATAAAGAAAATTAGTATCAATACATCCAAAAATTTTATGCGCGTTTGAAAATTGAACAACAGCAAAAATATAATCGGGAAGACCCAGATTGCAGCAAGCTTTGTTACATGCCCGATAAATAAAAATACAATTAGTCCTGTGCTAAATGCTGTGGCAACCGCAACTAAAAATGAAACCAGTTTATTTTTTGTCTGTAGATAAAAGAACGCAAACATCGCATATGCAAGTACAAGGAGATAGAATGTCCATTTAGCATAATCAACTGCAAAAGGGCTGCTGAACACTTTGCGGGCACCATCAACGGCAACGTAAATAATGTTAAACCATTTGTAGCCGACAGCAATTGCATAGGCAGGCATTCCACCAAAAACGTACGGATTCCACAATGTAAATCCGTCTGAATGATGTTCAATATAAGTCGTTGCGCTTTTGCTTGTAATAATATCCCCAGATTGAAATGTCTTTCCTTCAAAATAAAGGGGGGAAAAAAAGTAGAGAAACAGTAGAAGAATGATTACAGCTAATACTACTATCTGATATTTTGAAGGAACAAAATTATCAAGATTAAACCCTGTTAAAAAAGTCTGCTTCTCTTTGGATGCCGGCTTTTGCTTTTGCTTATTTTTTTGTGATGCCATAATTATTAATTTTCTTTTTTTGCAATGAAATTTATCCCCGAACCGGTTTTATTTACACTTGAAAAATCAAGTACCATCATTAATAAAGTAAACGGCAATGTTAAAAGGTAATATACGGGTAGAATTATTAAAAATATTTTTGAAACATTTAAAAGAAGCATTGGGTATTTAACTCCAAGTCGCCATGCTTTGTCTCCCCAAAAACCGTATGTATATTTTGATGAAAAAGTTTTAAAACCAATTGGATGAAGCTTTGTTTCCAAATCTTCCTTTGAATAACCATCTCGAGCGTGCTCGCCGATAAAGCTTTCCTCTTCTTCGTGCTGCACATCGCTACCGCCGTAAATGGATGGCGAGTTAATCAGCAAATATCCGCCAGCTTGTAATG
>JABDPB010000146.1 GCA_013042995.1 Ignavibacteriaceae bacterium
AAACCAGCATAACTACAAATGCTTTACTTTATCCCAAGTTTGCTGAAAAACTAGCTGGGAAAATTAATCTTCTTCACTTTTCTCTAGATTCACCCCATGAAGAAGAGCATAACAGAATTAGAAAAGTTGACTGTTATAAATCAATTTTTAAAAGCATAGAAATTGCAAAATCACTTGGAGAATTTCCCGATCTACTTTTTACAGTTACAAATGAAACTTATGAAAAGCTGCCTCGAATGCATGAATTAGCTGCAGAACATGATCTGGTTCTGCTGGTTAATCCGGTTTTTTCTTATTTCGGAAACCCTGGTTTAACCAATGAAGCTATTGATTTTATTGATGAATATTGTGAAGGAAAACTGGATGTTTATTTAAATAAAGGTTTTATGAAACTAAGAAGAGACGGCGGGAACGATATTTACAATCCAAGCTGCAAAGCAGTTTCACGTGTTGTAGTTATCTCACCGGAAAATGAAATCCTTCTTCCGTGCTATCATTTTGCAAATGATAAAATCAAAATCGATAAACAGATAAGTGAAATCAGAAAATCAGGAAAGATAAAAGACTTTATTGAAAATGAGGGTAAATTTGATTTCTGCCAGGGATGCACAGTTAATTGTTATTTTGAGCCGTCATTTGCATTTCCTACAAATCTATATGCCATATCGAGTCTAACTTCAAAATTTAAATACAGTTACAACAAGCTTATCAAGCAAAAAATAAAAAAGAAACTTAGCACAAAAACGGAAAGCACTTGATGAGAATTATTCTCATTTCAATTATTCTGCTATCAGTTACCAAATTTAATTCTGCACAAATAATAACTGAGTGGTTTCCTACAGAATTAAATGTTCAACCATTTACAGCAAATATTTTAGAGCCAAAGGTTGGATTTCAATACCTGTTTAAAATTGAAAAAGTCAGAATTGATATCGGCACATCGCACGATTTGGTTAAGTGGAAAACAGATGAACAATCGTTTTCAATCGGCGCAGATTTTTTTACTTACACAAGAGCACGATCTGAGGATAATTTTAAATTTCCTGTTGAAACAATTGATTACATGTTTGGAATTAATGGTGGGTTTAAATCATCGTTCAAGAAAAATGAATGGGGTGCAAGATTAAGACTCAGCCACATCAGTGCTCATTTGGTTGATGGCTATTATGATTCTGAAACTCAAAAGTGGCTTGACGGAAGAGAACCATTTGTTTTCAGCAAAGAGTTTATTGAATTGATGGGATACTATAAAACTTATGGTTTAAGAGTCTACGCAGGATTTACTTACAATTTTCACATTATTCCGGAAGAAATAAAAAAAGGAATTTTGCAAATTGGCTTTGATTATTATTCCGAGCATTTGAGGACTTCAACATTTACACCTTTCATTGCTTACGACTTTAAATTAACAGGAATAGAAAAATATTCCGGTAATAATATTATTTCAGCAGGAATAAAATTTGGTGAGTCAACTTCGCGCGGATTTAGTATTTTAATTTCTTACTTTTCCGGCAAAAGTGTGCACGGAGAGTTTTATGATTTAACTGAAAACTACGCATCAATTGGAATTAACCTGGATATTTAAATATGCCTGAACCTTACGGGGATTCTTACCAATCCACATACAGTACGCCTAAACAAAAAGTTAGTAAAGAAAGACCGTGGCTTCATCTGTCATTATTTATCATTACATTTATAACTTCTACAATTGCAGGTGTTCAATGGACAAGCGCAAATCCCGGTCCATATGAATTGAAAGAACTGCTGCTTGGCTTACCGTATTCAATTTCAATTATGCTAATGATTTCTTTTCATGAGTTTGGTCATTATTTTGCTGCAAAATTTCATAAAGTAAAGTCAACTTTGCCATTTTACATTCCGTTTCCGCCAATTCCTTACTTTATAAATTTTGGAACGATGGGTGCAGTTATCAGAACTCGCTCTCGAATTTTCACGAAACAAGCAATGTTCGATATTGGTGTTACCGGACCAATCGCCGGGTTCATTTTTTGCATCGCACTTTTGATTTATGGTTTTACAAACGTTCCTGGAATTGAATACATTACGAATATCCATCCCGATTATTTGACTCCCGAATATGGGAAAGAAGGATTGGCATTAGTATTTGGCGATTCAATTTTATTTTCCTTTTTCAAATGGGTTTTTGTCGAGCCCGGACAGTTCTTTCCGCCGATGACAGAAATCTATCACTATCCGTATTTATGTGTTGGCTGGTTTGGATTATTTATTACCTCAATGAATATGATTCCTGTGGGGCAGCTTGACGGTGGGCACATTTCGTACTCAATGTTTGGAGAACAAAATCATTATAAAATTTCAGTGATTGCGTTTATTGCCATGTTCATATTCGGAATAGTTGGACTGATTGATGGCTTGCTGGAACTAAATTACGGAATCGGCTGGTCTGGCTGGTTGTTCTGGGCTCTGATTCTTTACTTTGTAATCAAGCTCAAACATCCACCAGTTCCTGATTCTAATGAGCTTGATTCTAGAAGAAAACTTGTTGGCTATTTTAGTTTTTTCATTTTTCTGATTTCTTTTTCTCCTATGCCTATTATGCTTACATTGCCCAATTAAATTTTAAAGTATCCTTATTTTTACCTTGTGAGAACTATTATAGCGGAATATTATTATTGTATGCAAAAATCACTTTTCTTACTTATCCCTCTTTTGCTTTGGGGATGTGAAAAAACTTTTGATAACATAGTAGATGTATCTACAGATAATTTCCAGGTTACTTCAGCAACTCAAAACAAAGCATCATATGATTTAAAAAATCCTGATGATTCAATACTAACTGCCCGAATCGGATTCACACGTTTAAGCCAGATACAGCAGGTATTTTTTAATGTTATTGCATCAGATAATTCAATCCTGAATTCTTCGCCGATAGAAATGTTTGATATAAGTAATAACCTTTTCTCTGCCTCGTTTGAACTTAAAAGAGAATTTCCAAACGGTAGATATACACTTAATTTTATTGCCAAAGGAACTAGCGGTGAAACCAAATTAGTTGCAACCAGCTCATTTAATTTTAATAACGGGCAGGATAATGTTCCTCCAGTAGTATCAAACCTTATGATGGCTGATTCGGTGCAAGCGGGAGGAACAATTCTCTTTACAGTAGAAGCAAGTGATAGCAATGGCTTGTCTGATATTGAATTTGTGTTTTATGAAACTTTTGATCCGAACGGTGTCCAAATTGTTAACACATCGGGTGTTTCACAATTTCCTATGTTTGATGATGGTAATACATCGGAGAACGGTGATGTTACGGCAGGAGATGGAATATTTACAGTTGTTTTAACTTTTCCCACTACAGCTCTACGGGGCACTTGGCGTTTTGAATTTAGGGCAAGAGATAGAAGTAAAGAATTGAGTAATACTATCATTCATAACATTGTTGTCTTTTAATGCTGAAAGTAATTCTAAATCTCTTAATAGTAGTGCTGCTGTTTTCCAACTCATTTTCACAGTTTAAACCTGAATCATTCAAGCTAACAAGTGATGCAAACTTTGTCCACAAAATTTCAGCATCGAATCCTGTAAGTAACAGTATTTTAGATATCATTACAATCGGTGATACAGTATGGCTTGGCACAAGCAGAGGAGTAAGTGTCTCTTTTGATAGAGGAGAAAACTGGACAAACTTTTTTGGAATTACTCCCTTTGGAGAAGATAATATTTCTGCAATTGGTTACAACAAAGGTGTTCTTTGGGCTGCTACTGCAACTACTGCAGAAGCTCCGGGCGGAGGAACAGTTCCCAAAGGGACAGGATTAAAATACACAACCGATAATGGATTAAATTGGAGTGCAGTATTGCAACCGTTAGATAACAAAAATGATTCAGTTGAAGTATACGGTATAAACAACATCCCAGCTTTACCCGTTACAGTTCCAGAACAAAATATTACATACGATATCGCTTTCACTCCTGGAACTGTCTGGATTACTTCTTTTGCTGGTGGAACTAGAAAATCCACTGATATGGGACAGACATGGCAAAGGGTCGTTTTACCTCCAGATAATTTAAATTCAATCAATCCGAATGACACTTTGGATTTCTGTTTAACCCCGGTAGGGGGAAATTTTTGCGGTGAAGGAAATTTAAATCATCGTGCATTTTCTGTTATAGCGGTTGATGATTCTACAATTTTTGTTGGAACAGCAAACGGAATTAATAAAACAACAAATGCAAATGATCTAAATCCAAGCTGGGTAAAGTTTAATCATCAAAACCAAAGTGATCCGATAAGTGGAAATTTTATTACTGCACTAGGCTATAATATTGAAACAAGCACTGTTTGGGCGTCTACCTGGAAGGCTGAAGATCCCTTGGAGTTTTATGGCGTAAGTGCTTCCACAGATGGCGGCGCAAGCTGGAAAACTTTTTTAAATGAGGAAAGACCTCACAACTTTGGTTTTAAGGAAGATGAAGTAATTGTTCCCACAGATAATGGATCATTCAGATCTACTAATCAGGGTAATAGCTGGATTTTACCAAACAACATCGTTGATTCGGAATCAGGTGTAGCACTAACGACACCTATATTTTTTGGTGCTTCATCTGAGGGAAATGAAATCTGGCTTGGCTCAGATGATGGTCTTGCAAGGTTAATGGAAACTTCTTTTTGGGAAGGAGAGTGGAAAGTATATTTTGCTTCACAGCCTTTAGAGTCGGAAAGGGAAACTTACTGTTACCCAAATCCTTTTTCACCGAGACAGGAACAGTTAAAAATTAAATACAGCACAGGAGGTAAACAAGCCTCAGTAACAATTCGCATTTACGATTTTGGAATAAATTATGTGAGAACGGTAATCCAAAATGCACCACGAAGCAGAACAATTGAGGGTGCTCCGGAATTTTGGGATGGTAGAGATGATAATGGAAACCTGCTACCCAACGGTGTTTATTTTTACAGAGTAGACATTGATGACGAAAAACCTCTTTTCGGAAAAATAATTTATATGCAATAAGAGTGAAGAAATATTTTTTCATATCGCTTTTAATTCTCTCTGCAATTGCAATTGCTCAGCCTAAGATTAGTGAAATGGCAGTAAAGCCAGGAGCATTCAGCAGAATTGGTTTTGGTGCACGCGGAATTGGAATGGGTAACGCAATGTCTTCTGTAATTGAAGGTGAGCTTGTTTCATACTACAATCCTGCAATTACACCGTTCCAGGAAAAAAACTCGGTTCAGGCTGGCTATTCATTTCTTTCTTTGGATCGATCATTAAATTTTTTAAGTATTACAAGAAAATTTGATTTTTATTCAAGCAAGGATACGGTTTTAGAGAACAGAAAACCACGAACTACCGCTGGTGTAAGTATCGGCGTGATCAATTCAGGTGTAGGAAGCATTGATGGTAGAGATAATAATGGCTTGCCAACAGGTGAACTTTCAACATCTGAAAATCAGTTTTTCATAGGGCTTGCTGCAAGAATTTCGAATAGAATATCACTCGGTGTTTCTGTTAAATTTTATTACTACAGTCTTTACGAAGATATAAGCTCTACAAGTTTAGGATTTGATATTGGTGCTCTTTACAGAATAAATGAGAATTTTAATGTTGCGCTGGTTGTAGCCGATATTAACAGCAAATATAAATGGGATACATCTCCCGTTTACGAACAAAATGGTATTATTAGCGAGGATAAATTTCCTAACTTGCGTAAGCTTGCAGTTAGTTACAGAAACAAGGAAATTGGCATTTTAGGTTCACTAGAATTTGAAAACAGCAGCGCTGAAACTAACATAATTCGTGTTGGAGTTGAGTACAATATTTACGATCAGTTCTTTGTCCGAGGCGGTATTGATCAGTTTAATGTAAGTAATATGGATTGGGCGATTAAACCTGCTTTAGGTTTGTCGTTTTTTAAAGCATTAGGTACCTTTGTTATTGGAGTTGACTATGCATTTCAAATCGAACCGTATTCCAGCTCTGATAGACACATTGTAAGTGTTAACTTCAATTTTTAACTGAATGAAAAAAGTTTTTTACATATTAATTCTAGCATCCTCAATTTCTTATGCCCAATCAGCTGGTGGCAGCGGGCTATCATTTTTAAAATTTGGATTCGGTGCAAGAAATATTGCAATGGGGGATGCAGGTTCGTCTGTATCAAATGATCTTTCTGCATTGTATTATAATCCTGCCAGATTGGTTTCTTTCAAGCAAAACGAAGTAATGTTTATGCATAATGAATGGATACAGGATGTGCGAAGTGAAGTTGGCGGAATAAAATGGAACATGTTTAGTCTTCCTTTTGCTGTAGGATTTAACGTAACCTCGGTTAGTGATATTGAAGTTAGAAAGAGACCAGGCGAACCGATTTCTAAATTCAATGCAAATTACTTTTTCGGAAGTCTATCATCCGGATTTACAGTTGTGGACGATTTAGATTTTGGTGTAACAGTAAAGTATTTATATGAAAGCCTTTTAAATTATGAGGCTAATGGTTTTGGTTTTGATTTTGGTTTCAACTATCAGACTCCAATAAAAGGATTAACTGCATCGACTGTAATTAAAAATATTGGGTCGATGAATGCACTACGAAATGAAAAAACAAAACTTCCAACAGAATTAAGATTTGGCGGCGCATACAAATTTGATTTAGAAGAAACAAAACTGGATTTTATTCTTGTAGGTGAATTTCAAAAATATCTTGATACTGATGATATTCATTTAGCAGGGGGAGGGGAAATTCTATACAATAAAGTTTTTGCTGCAAGAGTTGGCTATCAATCGGGATACGAAGCACGCAGCTTTACAGGCGGAGTTGGAATCAGCTGGGGTGGGCTAAGATTAGATTATGCTTATATGCCTTTCTCACTTGGCTTGGGGAATGCCAACCTCTTTTCAATTCAATTTAAGTTTTAAATTTCAGTCTCCAACGATCTCAGTTTGACAGCAATTGTCTAAATCTCCGGTTCTGTGAGTACCTCAAAAATTGTTACTTTATGCTGAATAGTTATATCAATGTACCGATACTCATCAATTACAAATTGCATACTGTTCTTTTCACCTTTTGGAGTAAAAGACTGTATAGGTAAAACTTTTACAGGCTCAACTTCTTCACCGTACTGCCTGAAAATTCTCCATAAAGTTAAAAAAACCTGCCCTACATTACTTTTATATGCCGTCCCCCAATCCTTTAAGACTTTGTTAACTCTTTCATTCTCAAATTGAACTATACCTATTGGCTTATCATTTTTATCCGAAATGAAGAGGCTTCCTGCATCATCTTCTATTACATTCAAATCTGTATCTATTGATCCCCAGACTTTATCGATACTCATTCCAAGTTCAATTTCATTATTGCGCAACATTATAGATTGCTGAGCGTTAACTATAAATGAAAATATTATTACTAATGAAAGAACACTTTTCATTTTCTCTCCATTTAATTTAAATATGCTGTAGAAATTTAAAGAAGTGTTTTACTTCATCAAAATTTATTCTAAAGCAAATATCATTTGGTAATCCTACTGGACCAAATACTATATTTTAGAGTCTAACAAATTTCTCTAAAAATGATTAATGAAATTATTATTTCAGGTGCCATATTATTTTTTGAAAAACATTTTGAAATTAGTTCATTTGATATTTATTTAAGTAGCCTGGAAGGATGAATTCAAATAATTAAATATTATTTTTATTTGTATAAAACTAATTTTTGTTGAATGATTTTTTTGATTAATCTCTTTCAAATAATTAAAAAATATTTTGGTTGTTTTTCCTCGAAAAAGAATGTTGAAGAAATATCCTACATAACAATAGGGGTCTTTTTCATCTGCGTCCTTGGATTTCTATTTACAAGAGATATTGAGCTATGGATAGATATTGGAATAGGAGATGAAGCAAAATATTTAGGACAAGGAGTAAATTTTTTTAGAACTTCTCCCGATTCTTCGTGGGGTCCACTATACTCACTTTGGTATTACTTTCTAGACTTGTTCTCAAAGGATACTATAAGCTTATATTATTTTAATTATAAGCTAATGACTATTCTTCCTTGTATTGCACTTTTTTTGTTCCTTCTGAAAATAAAAGTTACCCCCACATTAAGTTTTTACTTTTCTTTTGCTCTTTTAATTTCAATGATCAACCTACCAACGTGGCCGAAAGTATCACATTTTGGACTCACACTAATTTTTATTGGATTGATTCTAATTCATAGTACTAATGGGAAAAATGCAAAATTGTTGGTTGCCCTTTTCATTTCACTAATAATAACATATATAAGACCTGAGTTCATTTTATCTTCAATGTTATTATTTGGAATAATAATAAAACGCTCAGTAAAAAATGATTTTGGTGTGAAGCGATTCATGATGGCGATAGTAACAACTTTAATTTTTATCTTTTTAATTGGAATACCCTATTCTCCCGGAAGAAATCTAACAGCTTTTGGACAAGCATACCATAAATATCTCGATCTGGAAGATAGAATCAATGATGATGGAGCTAAAGACTGGAACGAAATTCTTTCTGAAAATTTTGGAGACCCAAAAAACATTGTAGACGCAATCTTAATTAACAGTGAAGAGTTTATAAATCATATTGAGATTAATCTTTCCAAATTACCCTCGATTTATATTAACTCAATTCAAATATTATTGCCAAATAAAATTTTTCCTATTAGCAGATTAATTAAAATATTAATTGTGCTATCAATTATTATATCTGTATTTGTTCTACTGCTATTTAACAAAATGAACAATTATAGAACAGTTGTTCATAAGGGGTTTACTGAAAAAAGGGATTTAATTATTTATTCTCTAATATTTAGTCTCCCTCCTTTATCAAGTATAATTCTTTATTTCCCTAGGGCTCATTATATATTGCTTCTTCTACCATTGATTTATTTGATTGTTGCTCAATTGATAGTACCGTTAAAATTTAATAATTATATAAAGAATCTTATACCTTATTGTGTATTGGTTTTTCTTTCTTTCTTTCTATTACCTCAATTATCTTCAGTTATTAACAGATCAAATTTTAAGAATCTATCTGCGGTCCAAAGTATCCAAAATCTGAATTTAAAAAAGAGAATTAACTTACTAGAAAACGAAGGTGGGCTAAATGTTTATCTGCCTGATAATTATAATTGGATTAAACTGGAAGCTAAAAAGGGAAACTTCAGCGAATTTGTTGATAAAAATAAAATTAACTTGATATATTATTCTAATCAGCTAACTAATTCTGCCCAGTTAAAGAGAGATTCAACCTGGTATGAATTTATAAATAATCCAGCTGCATTTGAGTTCAAGAAGTTAAAAACAAACGATGTTGGAATAATTTATATTAAGCAAAATATTAAGGCTAAATAATATTTTAGAAAATCTATTCTTGTCCACTTTGAATAATTCGATTTTATGCTTACTTCATCAAAACCATTTTCATAGTTTCCACATAATTACCAGCTTGTATTCTGTAAAAATAAATCCCGCTTGTTAATTCAGTTCCATTAAATTCAACTTCATAATTTCCAGCAGTTTTTTCTTCATTAACCAGTGTTATAGTTTCATTTCCTAAAACATCAAAGACTTTAAGAGTCACAAAACTTAATTCGGAAATCTGATACTTAATTTTTGTTGATGGATTAAATGGATTTGGGTAGTTTTGATCTAAGTTAAAATCAAAAAGATTACTTTTTCTATTATTTTTAACACTAACCAACTCTCCATATTCATTTCCATTTATATTTGCATAGACTGCTGTTCTGGTTGTTGTTTCCCACCAAGTTCCCTCAGATTCAGCTTTCGTGTGATATGACATACCAATATCCATTGCAAGTGTGTGTGCCACAGTTATATCGGGCTGGCTCCTATCAATACTCATAATCCAAGTCCGATAATTTAATACTCTAGAAGTGTCTATAAACATACAGTAACTTCCAGCTCCAAACCAATCTCCCTCAACACATTTTAGACTATCTGTTTTAAATCCACGTGAAGAATCATGACTATATTCATATACACAAGCTGTTACTGAATCTATATGGATATAATTATACTCCTGATAAAGATTGCTGTTTTTTATTACTTGATATTGATATCCATTAGGCATAATTGTATCACGTTCTACTAATGAGAAAGAATAGTAAGTTGTATCAATATTAGAAGGACCCGTTACAACATAATGAACCTTGTATTGCCATTGATTACCTATCTGTAACGGCATATAGGATAGCACGGAATCTGCTTGAGAATATACTGTTCCTATAATTGAAATGAGAAAAAAATAAATTATTTTGTAAGGTATGTTCACTTTAAATGATTTTTTAGAATACATAGATTTTGTTTATCTCTAAAATCAAAATAGAAGACAGAAATTCAACACTTAATTACTACCAAAAATTTGTTACTTTATCAAAACCATCTTCTTAGTTTCAACAAAAGAACCTGCCTTTAACTGATAGAAATAAATCCCGCTCGTCAATCCATTTCCATCAAGCTGAATCTCATAATTGCCGGCTGGTTTTTGTTCATTTACCAATGCAACAATTTCCTTTCCTAAAACATCATAAACTTTAATTGTAACAAAGCTATGTTCCGATAATTGGTAATTTATTATTGTAGTTGGATTGAAGGGATTCGGGTAATTTTGAGATAAGCTAAAATTATTCACAGAATTAATATTATCATCAACGGATACAGGCTCATACCACGTTGCTAAATATCTAAACTGATTTACCCACTGAATACTATCCCAATTCTGAGTAGCATCTTGAATCCAATTTTCATTATCATCATACCCTATTATTCTATTTTTTGAGTTTTGCCATTCTGTTTGATTGTACCAAATTTCCGTTAAAGTTCTAACCAAATTACTACTTATATTTTGGGTATAACTCTCTCTCCAGACATTTTCCCATTTTAAACTGTCTGGTTGCCAATCCAAAAAAACTGTACGAATTAAAACATTACTTGAGTCATACTCATATTTGTATTGGGAATCATTTATCCAAATACTATCTATCCAAAGTTGCCTAATATCATCAATTTTATTTCCCCGACCGTCATAAGTAAATAAATTTTGTCTCTCAAGCTTCCATATAGAACTACAGTCTCCATCGAATTCAATCATTTTCTCTAATCTACTTGTAGAATCATATAAGTGCTCTGTTTTCCAGAAATTACACCAGCCAGGAAAATATGTATTAGGCACTTCAGAAATAAGCATAGTTATTTGGTTATTAGAATTCCAATTGTAGGTGGCTCTAATTACATCACTCCAGGTACTACCATTTCGAAACTGCAATAAGTTTCTCCATAAGTTACTCCCTATGTAGGTGTAAATATTTCTAGCATATATGTCCCACGTTGTGGAATGCCAGAAATATAAGTCCACTTCGATAACTTGATTTGAACTGTTATAAATGTATATCCATCTGCTGTATTTTCCCCAAGAACCACCATATCTCCACGTATTTGCAGTAATGGTGTCAACTAAGGCTTGGCTATTATAGGTATATTCAAAAAGTGAATCATTATCCCAGCTTTGCAAGTTTTGATTCCAGATTTGTCTAGTTCTTGTATTTAGTAAATATTCACCACGTTTCTTTATTTGCCCTTCATTGTAGTTCAATAGTTTCTGAAGTTCCAACGGATTAGTATTTACATCCTGAGATAAAGTATATGAGCTACTAAATACTAAGATGAGGAATAATATTTTGTTTTGTCTAGTCACATTAATTAGCACAGGTATAAATTAAGTTATTTCACTAAAACCATCTTCTTAGTCTCAATATAATTTCCTGCTTGCAATTTATAGAAGTAAATACCGCTTGGTAATACTGTTGCATCAAACCCAATCTCATGACTACCGGCAGGTTTCTCTTCGTTAACAAGAGTTGCAATTTCATTTCCTAAAACATCGTAGACTTTTAGGGTAATTAACCTCTCCCTGTTTCCCTCTCCTTGGTAAGGAGAGGGATTTAAGGGTGAGGTTGGAATTGTAAATTTCATTTTTGTAGTTGGATTAAAAGGATTTGGATAATTTTGATACAATACAAAATTCTCTAAGGGTAAATTTTCGCTTTCAGTCTCTGTAATTATTGTCAAATCAATTGAATACATAGAGCGACCATAAGTTGCCGCAATAAGTGTTCGTGTTGGATTGTGCAAAACTAAATCTGTTACAGGTGAAATAGGCATTGAAGTACCGAGATAATCCCAGCTTGCTCCTAAACTATCGGTGTAAAATACTCCCACATCTGTTCCAACGTATAATCTTCCTGCAATATTTTGATCAACAATTATATCATTTAAAGGTGCTTCCGGTAAATTTGAAGAAATATCCTGCCAGCTTGTTCCTGCGTCTGTAGTTCTGAAAACGTGAGGCAGATGTTCATCGTACCTGTAACCTGAAAGTGTTACGTAAGCTGTCATAGCATCGTACGGATCAACTGCAACGCGCGTAACCCAGCGAACAGGAAGAGAAGCTGAAATATTTGTCCAATTAGTTCCGCCATCGAGAGTTACCCAAACATTTCCGTCATCAGTTCCAGCGTAAACTACATTTGTATCGGAAGCTGCTGCTGCAAGCGTAGTGATCGTTCCGTAAACCTGGTTGCCGGTTGGCGGTCCGTTTGTTAAATCGGGACTAATAACTGTCCAATCCACAGCTCTGTTTGTAGATCTGTAAACTCTATGAGATCCTAAATAAAGTTTTGCAGGATTTGTCGGATCAATTATATATGGTGTGCTCCAGTTAAACCTGTCGGAACCTGAAACTCCATTTAATCCGTAAGTAAAGTTACTTCCACCGTTGGTTGATCTTCCGAATCCACCGTATTGCGATTCTGCATAGACAAAATTGTTGTCTGTAGGATCAACTAAAACATAAAAACCATCTCCGCCGTATATCCTGTTCCAGTCGTTTAGATTGCCGGTTAATGTTCTGTTTGTTCCGTTATCCTGCGTTCCACCGTAAAGCCGTTCTGGCAGTTGATAATCTACTTCGCAAGTGTAAAATTGTGTAATTGGCATAATCGAAAACTTTGTCCAGATTGAGCCACCATTTGTTGATTTATAAATTCCACCGTCATTGCCTGCAACTATAAAGCTATTATTTTGCGGATGAACATACAATCCATGCTGATCTACGTGCATACTTCCAGAAGAGTAAAACCAGGAATTGCCTGCATTAGTTGTTTTATATACGTCCAATCCAAGAACAAATACATTATCCGGATTAACGGGATCAACACGTATATTACCAAACCACCAACCGAAAGAAGAAAAGAGACTGCTGAGAGAACCATCGTTTGTGCGTGTCCAGCTATCTCCGCCGTTAGCGGATACATAAACTCCTGCAAAGTAGCCAATGTTATCAGCATAAATTGTATAAATAATATTTGGTGAAGAAGCAGAAACGGAAATTCCAATTCTCCCAACATTTGGAGAATTGTTCGGCAAGCCGTTAGTGAGTTCTGTCCAAGTTTCGCCAGCATCAGATGATCTGTACAAACCGCACGTTGCTCCACCGTAAGAGCGTCTGTCCGGTCTGCGAATTCTTTCCCACATAGCGGCGTAAACTATATTTGGATCCGCTGGATTGATTGCAACATCTATACAGCCGGTAGAATCTGAAATGAATAGTTTATTTTCCCAGCTTCCGCCGCCATTGGTAGAGCGATACAATCCTCGTTCAGAATTTTTCCCCCAAAGTTTACCCATTGCACCTAAATATACTACTTGCGGATTTTGGGGATTTACAATTATGCGTGAAATATATTCAGTAGCCTCCAATCCGAGATGGGTCCAGCTATTACCTGCATCATTTGATTTATAGACTCCGTTACCTCCGTAAGTAACAGAACCACCACCGCCGTTTACTTCTCCTGTTCCAACATAAAGTACATTAGGATTACTTGGATCTAAAATAATATCCCCGATTGACATAGCTAGAGTTTCATCAAAGATTGCGAACCATGTCGTTCCGCCATCCGTAGATTTGAATACTCCGCCTGAAGCAATACCAGCATAAATAGTATCGAAGCTTGTTGAGCTTAATTCAACGTCAGAAATTCTTCCGCCTATATTTGTTGGTCCCTCCAAAATCCAGGGATTAAGTTCATTAGATCTATTTAATTCCTGCAATTGTATTGATTGCTGTAAAGCGTCATAATATTGCTCAAGTGGAATTTCACCAAGCGGAAATGCCCTTTGCATAAAAAACCAATCGGAAGGATATTTTTCTACTTTTTGCTTAATTGGTTTATTGGAGAAATTAATAAATCCAATTACTACACTTAAAAAAATCAGAATAGTGGAAAGAAAGAAGTTTTTCATTAAATACCTTAATTAGAATTATTTTAACATTAACATCTTATTGGTCTCAATAAAATTTCCAGCTTTCAATTGATAAAAATATATACCGCTGGGTAATCCAGTTCCATAAAACTCAATTTCATAAGTGCCTGCTAGTTTTTTTTCGTTAACAAGTGTTGCAATTTCATTACCTATCACATCATAAACTTTGAGTTTGACAAAACTTGATTCTGGAATTTGATATTTAATTTTTGTAGTTGGGTTGAATGGGTTGGGGTAGTTTTGTTCAAGATCAAACTTATGGAGTATTGCAATATTTATGGGGGCTAGCAGCGGTTCTCCAAAAATTTTTTCATTTATTATACAATGATAAGTAAAGGTAAAAGTTTGAGTATTCCCTGGTGGATCACCCCAATCTGTTGAAGTTATAGGTCCAAATATGTTTGAAAGAGTAATCCAACCAAGTGCAAGTCCATCAAGTTTAAATCGAAGTGTTTCGGTTAAATGCCCAAGGAAAATGATTGTATCTTTTTTCTCCAACTCAACAATAAATATCCAGTCGAAATCCGTGTACCAAATATCACCAACATTCGCATCAAGTTTGAATAAAGTATCTTCCTCTTGTTCATTCTCGTCATAATAATATACCGAAGATGAATCTGCACGAATGAATATTCCTCTAATCAAGTCTCTTGGACTTATTACAGAATAATTTTTTCCGTTATTTAGTATTGTGTCTCCAATAACTTCAGCTGTAAAATATGTTGTATCGAGCTCACCTAACATAGGGTCAAAACTTATACTCTCGTAATCCCATCGGTTTCCAACTTCTGAGGGGAAAAAATTTTGAGAAAAAAAATGTGAGCAATAGAGGAGTAATATTAGAGGACAGGATAAATATTTTATGGTTTTCAAGCTACCATTCCCTGCTTTGTTGATTCAAACGTAAGGAATATTGCCTGTAAAATCAATTAAAATAATTTTCTGAGGTTTTTTTATATCTTTAAATATAAATTTTAACAGGATTTAATGTTTTGAGCGACTTTAATTATATAGAGCACTATAAAAAAGATGCAGTTGAGTTTGATTATTTTGAAAATAAAAAAGGTGCAACTGCGCACGATGAGAGACGGGTAAGAGAGTATGTGATTTCAAAAGTGCCGAAAAATGTAGAAAGTATTTTGGATGTCGGCTGCGGCAACGGATGGGCTGCAAAAGAATTTCTGCCAAAAGGAAAACAAGTTTTTTCACTCGATATTTCGATAACAAATCCATCTAAAGCAAAAACTCTCTATCCTTCCGAGAATCATTTTGGTATTACAGCGAATTCGTTTTTTTTACCGTTCGATAGTAATTCAATCGATTGTGTTATTGCTTCGGAAATAATTGAACACGTATTTGATCCTGCAAAATTTGTGAAAGAGCTTTTCAGGGTTCTAAAAAAGGGGGGAAGCTTAATTGTCACAACTCCCTACAAAGAAAAATTAATTTATTATCTGTGTGTTCACTGTAATAAAAAAACTCCCGCAAATTCGCACATTCATTCATTTGATGAAAATAAACTGAAAAGTCTTTACAAAGAAAATGATTTGGAGAGTTTTAAGTTTGCAACTTTTGGAAATAGACTTTTAATCTTTTTACGGACTTATGTTATCCTGAAATTTTTTCCATTCTGGCTATGGAAGATAAAAGATAAATCCGTAAACTTTTTCTTCAACAAACCCGTACATATCATCTGTATTTATAAAAAGAAGTCTTAAGTTTTTATCGTATTTAATAACGTAACAACTTCTTTCTCCCAGTTAAGTTCTTCTGATGCTTTTGTGCAATTTTGTTTCAATTTATCGTAAAGGTCAGAATCTGTGGAAAGATTTTTTAGTGTGGAAACTATTTCATCTGCATTATCAGGATTTACAACAAATCCAACTTCGTATTTTTCAACAATTTCTTTCATCTGTGGCAGATCACTAACGAACACAGGTACTTCTGCCATTATATATTCGAATAGTTTGTTTGGCAAAGCATAGTAATAGCTGAGGCTTAAATTTTCAATCAATGCTGTGCCAACGTGTGCCGCAGCTGTGACCTTTGGCAACTCTTCCTGCGTGAGCTTTCCTAAAAAATAAACCTGATCAACTAAATCCATTTTAACTGCAAGTTCTTTGTAATATTTTTCAAAATCACCACCGCCAACTATTACAAATACATGCTCAGGTAACTCTTTTAAAATTTTATAAATTAATTCTATTCCTCTTCCTTTTAGAATTATACCCTGGTATAGAATTATTTTTTTGTTCTTATCAATCTGTAGATTTGAATGCAAATCGATATGCATTGGAGACTTGTAATAACGCGGTAGGTTTCTCAGAACAATGGTGTTTGTAAGATTAAATTTTTCTTTAATGAACTTCTCATCCATTTCACCTGTTACAATTACATAATCTGCTTTGTTTATAAACAGTTTTTCGATCAAACGCCAGAAAATTTGTTTTAGCTTTTTATCTTTTAATCCAGCAAGATGTCCAAACAATTCACGTGAATCATAAAATACTTTTGCTCGTTTAAGATTTGCGAGTATTACTACAAATGGGAGTGTGTAAATATCCTCAGCAAAGAAAATACCCGCATTGGATTTTATCAAATTCAACTTTAAGTGCCAGATGAACTTTAAATAAAATGAAAGTGAGAGAAACCCTTTCTTCAATTTATAAATTGAAACTTCACCATGTGTTTCTTTAAAATCTTTTGTCAGCCAGTCAAATCCTAGAAAAGAAACTTCAAAATCGTTTACTAAAAGGGAATCGTATAAATTTTTACAGCGGGTATCATAATTGATATTTCCGAGAAAGGTGATTAGTACTTTTTGCTTTGAGCTCATTCTCATTTAGCTCTATTTATTTGACTATAATTCTTTTCGGAATGTATTACGCATCACGGTTTTTGCATCGAATTTTTCTTTAAAATCAATTAGGCCCATACTTGGAGTCATCGGGTTATCGGCTTTTGTATCCTGCGAAACTCCTATATCAAGATACTTGTAACCGTTTTCAGTTGACCATTTTACAACTTCATACATAACGCGATGAATTGGTTTTAAATGTTCATACTCGTACAACAGCATATTGTAAAAACAGAGAGATATAATTTCGTTGCAAATAAAAACCGATGATCCTGCGATCGGTTTATCTTTGTAGTAAATCATAAAAAGTTTTAGACTATCCGGAAATAGTTCGTTTAATTTTATAAGATCTTCAAGAGAATGAGTCGGTTTTACATCGTGCCGGGCTTTGTTTTCTATTAAGATTGGATAGAACTCATCATAGCGTTCATTGATTTCAATTCTTATTTCTGGATTCTTTAATGATTTTCTGATGTTTCTTCTAACCGTCTGCTGAAATCGTAAGATGATATCAGTTTCAGCATCGAGTTTTATTGCGCTAGAAATGTAATGCAAATCATAATTAAAGCCCTGCCATAGCATAGCAAAATCCAAATTTTCATTTTGATGCTTTTCATAAACACGCGGTGCAGAGGTTAAAAGTAGTTCCTTTAAGCCTATTTTTTTTCCGTATTCAATTAAGGTTGAAATAATTTCCATTGCTTCTGCAAACTTTACGTCTTTAGTAACTATGGAGCCATAACTTGCCCCAATTGGTGATTCGTAAATGTCTCCGATGCGTGAGCCGGGAAGCAAAGCTACTACGTTTCCTTTTTCTAAGAAAATAAGATGATTGAAAGTGAATTTACCGGGAGTGTGATAATTAAAAAATTTTTGCATGTGAAAAATGGTTCCGTTGTTTGATTCGATTACAAACTGGTCCCATTTTTCTTTCCACTTTTCAGAATATTCTATTATTTCCATCAAAATTTGTGCTGTTGAAAAATATCAAGAGTAAATTTACAAAATACTTTTCAGGTATGAATGCAAATATTATTGAACGGTTTTTTCGTAAAAAATAAAATCATTATACTCTGAAATCTTTTTGAAACTCATTGAATTCAATATTGAAAAATCAGGAAACTCGTGCTTTTGCAGTTTCAGTTCATCAATATGCTTTTTGCTGTAGAGAATCCAATCACCTTTTTCCACTTTATTAAAATTAAAACCTTTGCCTAAAATTCTATTTGATTTACTTGTTGCTTCATAACTCCTGATTAAATCAACGCTGTATTTTGTAAAATGATCCGTAAAAATTTTCTTATGAGAATTTTCTCTTAAAAAGGATTTCAGCGAAATCAGATTACTTTTATCAAAATAGATATCATAATGATGGCACATAATTAAACAGCCTAATGTATAGATTATAAGTAGTAAAATGGATATTTGTTTTTTAAATCTTAAAACAAATTGTGCTGATAGAACTATCATCGGCATTAGCAGAGGATAAACATACCAGCTTCTCTGCAAGTCTAGTGGTTTAAATTCTGTAAACGAGGTTGTGAATGTAATCATCAACACTGCTAATCCAACAAACCAATAGATTAGAAACTTGTGTTCTTTTTTATTTAAATGAATAAAACTCTGAATTGAAGCAATAATTGGCAGGAAAAGATAAAACCTTCTTAGATAAATTGATTTAACATTAATCAAAAATATCTGATCAAATAAAATTTTAAAATAATTTTTAGAACCGCTGTATTTTTGTGCTGTGTAAGGGAAGAAATCATAAAAGCTGTACTGAAAGTTTAAAGATGTAATTGTAATTCTGTGGAAAAAATCACCGTGAAGAAAAAGATAGATAAATCCTTCCAGTAATAAGTTTATCCCAACGAATAATATTCCTATTACGATTTGATAAGTAATTTGTTTCTTCTTTATTAAAGAATATACAAGAAGAATTAATAGCAATATTAAAACGTAATAAATACTTTCCTTAAACTGCATTGAAAGGAATAAGAATATCCCACCGACTAGTGCTTTCTTTTTATTTTTATTGTAATATGAATTTAGCAGAAAGTAAATTCCAAGATTGATAAAAAATACGTTAATCAAGTCAGGAAAATTCATTGTTGCAAATAAAACATCGGTGGGGAAGAGTGCAATTAATAATACTGCTACAAGTGCGGTATTTATTTTATTTGTAATCAAATGTGTGAGTTTGTAGGCAAGAATTAAATTGAATATAGAGAATAAAAATGGAAAAACCACCGTCGCGAATTCATTTGAACCGAAAAGACTGAAAGAGAATGAAGTTAGAGATATCTGTCCAATCCGTAAGGGGAAAACTGGATAACCCAAATAATCTTTTACGAAATCACCCTCAAAAAGTGTGTGACTTAGATAAGAATAATATGCATCATCAGAAAAGATGTGTCCTGTCCAAAAATAAGCTCGGACTATAATTGCGAGAATGATAATTAGACCTGCAAGAAGGATTTGCCTATAACTTGTATTCTTTTTATTCAAGGATTTTTTTTCCTTCAATAATTTTCAGTTTTAAATAATACGCAGCAAATGGACATAACATTATAAAAATAGGATATTTAAAACGGGGTGATCCGAATATTATCATTAGTACTACAATCGATATTACAAGGAAAAATAAAATTAATTTAGTACCATCATTTTGTGATTTGTTCTTTACTAAATGAATAATTCCCAAAGCTATAGTTACCAAAACAATGAAATAATAAATATGATTAAGAAATAAGATTGAAAAGTAAAAAACATAAGTAGTCCAGGAGTCTTTTCCTAACCGATTTGAAAGACTCTTCCCGGTAAATAAATTTTTAAGTGCTCTGCCAAAATTCAATTCGTGAAATCCTATAAGATGTGATAATGCGATATCATCCCAACCAAACGCATGCAGAAGTTTTAACGGTGCAAGGGATATCCATTTTACCGACTGTTCTTTAATCCAATCTAATGCTTTTCCCTGATAGAAATCTCCTTTCTGGATGTAGGTCAGGGTATCAGGATTTTCAATGTAGCCGGCCTTACCTTCATCGAAAACTGTTGATTTGAATCCACCTGTAGCATCATCGTTTGCACCTATTAGTAAATTTACCGGACCTGTGGTGGACTGATATTCAAATTTTCCAAAGTGTGAATAAATCAATCCTCCAAAGCATAGTATGAAAATAAAAACTCCGGTGTATATAAAGAAATATGACCAAATCAATTTCCTGTATTTGAAACTAACGCAAAT
Source organism: Ignavibacteriaceae bacterium (assembly GCA_013042995.1). GTDB lineage: Bacteria > Bacteroidota > Ignavibacteria > Ignavibacteriales > Ignavibacteriaceae > IGN2. The sequence goes on from JABDPB010000146.1 coordinate 20,455, forward strand.
GTGTAAACTCACGAATGCAAGAAGTAATACCCAGCCTGTGGGTCGCACAGCAATGGCTCCCCCCAGGATTATACCCGACAGCACTAAAAAATGATTTTTATTGAGCAGAAATAAATAAATTGATAGTGAGATCATGAGTACAAAAAATAATTCAGTGTAATTTTGTAAAACTAGACCAACAGTATTTAAGTAAAAGATGTATATTAGAATTGAAATTTGAGCAACGCTACTTGAAAAGATTTTAGAAGCAATTTTATAAAGAACTAATAATTGGAAAAGTATGGTCAAAAAATTGAAAACACTTATAGTCAAAGGTGAATTGGATACTTTTAGCAGTATGATTATTACGTTGATATACAGAGGGGCAAATATATAGTCTTCATATAGATGCTGCTCAGCAGGATAATATTCATTTAGCTCTATGCACTGTTGCGCAAGTTTGTAATAATAAAGTGAATCGCTTGAGTAAGTTAAATCAAAAGAAAAAACTAAAACCAAGACGGTAATTATGTAAATGACAATTACATATCTCAGATTAGAAGTTAAAAAAACTATTAACTTAATTAGCATTACACTAAAATATAAATAAATTAAAACATTGATTGATAGTTAGCAGACTAAATGGTAAAAATATTAATTGCTCCAAATAGCTTTAAAGAATGTGCGGATTCTGTAACCTTGGCTGAATTATTCAGTGAAAATCTTAAAGATCTGTCTCAAACTGAATTGATTAAAAAACCTATTTCAGATGGGGGAGATGGGTTTTTAAATGTATGCAAATATCATTTTGGCGGAGAAATAATTAAATATAAAATTTCAAGTGCATACGATGAGTCAACAATTAATGGTCCTATTCTGTATTCCGAGGTTCAACAGTCAATTTATATCGAATCTGCGGAAGTGCTTGGATTAAAAGTTGTGCCTGAGAAATATCGAAATCCTATGCGGCTCTCCTCAAAAGGAATAGGGGAATTGCTATTGAAAATTTCAGATGATGTAAAAAAAGATAGGTTCACAGTAAAAAGAGTGTATTTAGGAGTTGGGGGAACAACTACAATTGATATGGGTTTGGGCATGATGAATATATTAGGTTTAAAATTATTTGATAATAGCGGAGATGATTTGACTGTGCTCCCACAAAATTTCACTAATGTCAGGGAAATTGGATGGACGAAGATTGAGCTTCCTTTTGAGGTTATTCCCGTTGCTGATGTTCAGAATTCACTTACAGGTGAAGATAATGGTGTAATGATTTATGGCAAGCAAAAAGGAGCATCAGTTGACCAACTATTGGAAATTGAATCTGGTTTTAATAATGTCATTAACTTGTTAAAAAACAAAGAATTAGTCAAATCACTTGAATTTTTATCTGGCGCTGGAGGTGGAATTCCGGCTTCACTTCAAATTTACTACAATTCTTATTGTGAATCATCCTGGGAGTTCATTTTAAACGATTTAGAACTAGTTGACAGAATGAACAGATATGATTATCTAATAACTGGAGAGGGAGCATTTGATAAGCAGACTTTGTTTGGTAAAGGAGCAGGATTGATAACTATGTATTACGTCAATAAGGTTAAAAATGTTTTTCTTGTTTGTGGGAAAATTGAAGATGATTTAAAGAAAGTCCTACCGGAAAATGTAATTTCAATAGAGTTATCGAATTATTTTCAATCTAATGAAGAATCAATTAGAAATTATGAACTAGGAATTACAAAAGCATGCAAAGAAATCTCAAATCTGATTCAATTTTAGAATTTTATCACGTATAAAAAAATTGGTAAATTTAGTACAAATTAAACGCATACTTGTAACCTAAAGATCCTTAAAATGAAGCAATATTTAGATCTGGTTAAATCTGTAATCGAAAGTGGAGTTCGAAAACAAACCCGTACTGGAGTTGACACAATTTCTTATTTCGGAGCGTTCTATAAGGTAGACTTAAATGATGGATTTCCACTTTTAACAACTAAAAAGATGCACTGGAATTCCATTCTACGTGAAGTTTTATGGTATTTGTCGGGTGAAAATCATATCAGGAATTTGCGTAAGTATACAAAAATCTGGGATGCATGGGCTGATGAAAATGGAAATCTTGAAACTGCTTATGGTTACTACTGGCGTCATTTCCCTAGTGCGGAAAAAAATAGTAATGGAGAATGGAACGTACGCGAAGTAGATCAAATTAAGTATGTGATTGATGAAATAAAAGAAAATCCAAACAGCAGGCGATTGGTTGTTAATGCTTGGGAACCTGGTAACGCTACAAAAAGTAAATTACCACCTTGCCATTATTCATTTGTATTTAATGTGAATGATGGAAAATTAAATTGCCATTTAACACAGCGGTCAGGAGATATAGCTCTTGGAATTCCATTTAACCTTGCAGCCTATTCTCTTTTAACACAAGTTATTGCTCAGCAGACTAATTTAGAACTCGGACAGTTTGCACATACTATTGTTGATGCACATATTTATGTAGGGGATAAAGGAACTGAAATGGAAAAATACGATCATCTTAAAGGATTAACAGAACAGCTTAAACGCGAACCGCTCCCTCTTCCGCAGTTAAAAATTGCCAACAAACGGATTGGTGAATTGGTATTCGAAGATTTTGATTTAATAAATTATCAGCATCACGAAAAGATTAAATTTGAGGTTGCAGTTTGAGAATAATTTTAATTTCTGCAATTGCAAAGAATGGAGTAATTGGCAGAAAAAACGGTGAAATGCCCTGGCACATTAAGGAAGAATTTCAGCATTTTAAAAATACTACGATGGGTTCTGCCTTAATTATGGGCAGAAAATCATTTGAATCGCTAGGTAAACCCTTAAAGGGAAGAGAAAATATTATTGTTACAAGAAATTATAATTATTCAGTGAGTTTTGATGATGTAAAGATTTTTTATTCGTTAGATGAAAGTATTGAATATTGTGAAAATAAAAATTATGAAAAAATTTTTATCATCGGCGGCGGCGAAATTTACAAGCAGGGCATTCCTAAGGCTGATGAACTGATTTTATCTCATTTAAAGTTTGATGCCGAAGGTGAAATTAAATTTCCCAAAATAAATAGTAGTGACTGGAAGGTTGTTTCAACTGAAGAAAGAGATCAATTTGAAATAGTAAAATATGTAAGATCTGATGAATAGTACAATTAAAATATTGCCTGAAAATATTGCAAGCAAGATAGCTGCCGGCGAAGTTGTGCAAAGACCAGAATCTGTACTAAAAGAGCTTTTGGAAAATTCAATTGATGCCGGTGCAAACAATATTGAGGTAGTTATTAAACGTGCAGGAAAATCATTAATACAAGTATGCGATGATGGAAATGGAATGACTGAAGATGATTTGAAATTGTGTATTCTAAAACATGCAACTAGCAAAATTATTGCTTTTGAAGATTTGGAAGTGATCAAAACACTTGGTTTTAGAGGTGAAGCATTAAGTTCAATTGCAGCCGTAAGCCAATTGGAAATAAAAAGTGAAACCAAAGACGATGAAATCGGAACTGCAATCAAAAACGATGAAAGCGGCGGATTTAAAATTGAAAAAGGTTCGTTTCCAAAAGGAACCTGCGTTACGATCAAAAATCTTTTCTTTAATGTTCCTGCAAGAAGAAAATTTTTAAAAACAGATACAACAGAACTGAAGCATATAATTAACAGTTTCAACCGCATGGCACTTAGTCATCCTTTAATTGGATTCAAATTTTTTAACGGCGTTGATCTTGTCTATGATTATGCTTCTAGGAATTTGAAAGAAAGAGTTAAACAGGTTTTTTCTGAAAATATAATTGATGCATTGGTGCCGGTGAATGAAAAAACGGATTATATAAATATTCATGGTTATGTTGGTAAGCCGAGTCTGCTTAAAAAAAGTCGCGGCGATCAGTATTTGTTTCTTAATTCTAGATTTGTATTAAATAAGAATATTAATCATGCAGTATTTACGGCTTACGAAAACATACTTGAAAAAGGGGATTACCCGTTTTTTATTCTTTTTTTAGAAATTGATCCTGAAAGAATTGATGTAAATATTCACCCTTCAAAACTTGAAGCAAAATTTGATGACGAGAAGGATGTTTATCATTTTGTACTGGCAGTAATTAAGCGCTCACTTGGCTCGTTCGATTTAGTTCCATCGATGGCATTTAGTGAAATTGATTCACCTGAAGAGAAACTGGTCGTTGATAAATTTCATCCATCTGATAAAAATGATTTCAGCGATCGCCCACTTTCAAAGCAGTACAAACCTGAAATTAAAAGCTTTTCAAACGAAGAAATTGATTTGCTTTTTGGCAGCATAACTGATGATGTCATTACGAAATCTCCAAATGAAACTGTTGAACAACCTTTCGGAAGGGAAGAGAAAAAAGAAATTGATCATCAAATTTCAACTGCTCCAAAAAATACAGAAACTGAAGTATCGCCTTTTATAATACAGTTGCACAACAAGTATATTCTTTCGCAAATAAAGTCAGGATTAATGATAATTGATCAGCATGTTGCACACGAAAGAATTCTATACGAAAAGGCTTTGGGCAGACTTGATACAAACATACCTTTTTCGCAGCAACTTCTTTTTCCTAAAAAAATTAAATTAGATCCTTCTAAAAATGAACTGTTAAAAGAGTTAAATGATTATTTATCGCGAATTGGATTTCAACTTAAGTTGAAAGGGAAGGATAATGTATTGATTGAAGGTGTTCCGGATGATGTGAAAAAGGGAACGGAGGAAAAAGTTTTGGAGGATATCTTAGAAGAGTACGTTTCAAATCAGAGAGAAGAAAAACTGGAGGAAAAAGATAACATTGCAAAATCGTACTCCTGCAAAACTGCGATTAAAGCAGGCGATAAGCTGGAAGAAAAGGAAATGCGTTTATTAATTGATAAGCTATTTGCAACCTCAATGCCATATGTTTGCCCGCACGGAAGACCAATTATCGTAAAAATTTCAATAGATGAATTTGACAGAAGATTCGGCAGAACGTAAATTAATTATTATTTTAAGTTAAATTTAAAGCTTATAAGGAATTAACTAGCTAAAAGGATTCAATTATGCTTGATAAGGAATATCTGAATAAAAGAGCAGAATATGATGAAAAAACAAAAGGTTTAAAAACAACCGGATTGAAATTTACATCAGTAAGCGACGAAAAAATTGAACCGCTTTACGGACCGGACGATATTGAAAACATAAATTACTTAAGTGAAATCGGTTTCCCCGGTGAGTATCCATATACACGCG
>JABDPB010000149.1 GCA_013042995.1 Ignavibacteriaceae bacterium
GGCTCGACTGCCGTGCAAGAACTTGCATACACACTTGCAGACGGTTTTGCTTACATTGAAGCTTGCATTGAAAGAGGTTTGGATGTTGATGCGTTTGCTCCGAGGATTTCTTTTTTCTTCAATTCACATCTAGATTTTTTTGAAGAGATAGCCAAATTCCGTGCGGCGCGAAAAATTTATGCGAAAAGAATGAAAGAAAAATACGGTGCTAAAAATCCGCGTTCCTGGTGGCTCCGATTTCATACACAAACTGCGGGATGTACATTAACCGCACAACAACCTGAAAATAATATTGTTCGAACTGCGTTTCAGGCGCTTGCTGGTGTTTTTGGTGGAACACAATCACTGCATACAAATTCGATGGATGAAACACTCGCTCTCCCGAGTGAAAAGGCAGTTAAAATTGCGCTTCGCACACAGCAGCTAATTGCTTTTGAAACAGGTGTTATTAATACTGTCGATCCTCTGGGGGGAAGTTATTACGTTGAATCATTAACTGACAAAATGGAAAGGGAAGCAAATAAAATATTCGATCAGATTGATGCAATTGGCGGGGTGATTCCTGCAATCGAAGCAGGATATTTTCAAAAAGAAATTGCAGATGCAGCTTACCATTATCAGCTAGAAGTTGAAAAGAAAGAAAAAATAATAGTTGGTATCAATGATTTTGTTGAAGAGGATGAAAAAATTGAAATACCTTTATTAACTATTCCGCCTGAAGTTGAAATTGCTCAAAAGAAAAGACTTGCAACCTTAAAACAAAGTAGGGACGAATCTGAAGTAGAAGAAACGCTTGCAGAGATTAAATCAGCTGGAGAAAATGGAAATAATTTAATGCCCGTTTTTGTTAAAGCTGCGCACAACAAAGTTACATTGGGCGAAATGGTTGGCGAACTGAAAGAGGTATTCGGTACTTATGAAGAAATCGCCGTCTTTTGATGATTAAGTATTTAAGATTAATCCGTGTTCATCAATGGATTAAAAATATTTTTGTTTTTGTTCCGATTCTTTTTTCACTTCATCTTTTCGAAAATGATTACCTTTTAACAACGCTTTTTGCATTTTTTATTTTTTGTCTTGCTTCAAGTACAATTTATGTAATAAATGATATTGTAGATATAGAAGCCGACCGCTCTCATCCCGTTAAAAAAAACCGACCGCTGCCATCTGGTGCAATTAGTGTTAATACTGCATTGGCAGTCGTGGTTATTCTTTTAATTTTAGTTTCCATTTCGATGTTATATTTTAATATCGAATTCATACTTATTACAGCCGGGTTTATTCTTCTAAATGTATTTTATTCCTTTTGGTTCAAAAATGTTGTAATTCTTGATGTCTTTTCGATTGCAGCAGGATTTGCAATGAGAGTACTGGCTGGTGCATTTGTTATTCAAGTTCCAATTTCAAGCTGGCTTTTGCTAACGACAATGTTTATTTCTCTCTTTCTAGGTGTTATGAAAAGACACTCCGAACTTACTGTTGTTTCCGGGAACAATAATTCATCTAGTAGAAAAGTTCTTGCACAATATTCACTTAATTTTGCAGATCAGATGGCAACGGTTGCAGCAGCAGGAGTTATAATTTGCTATGCACTGTACACAGTTGCACCGCGTACAATTACCGTATTTGAAACTGAAAATTTAATTTATACAACACCCTTTGTCGTTTTCGGAATTTTTCGGTACATGTATCTAGAATATATGAGCAATAAAGGTGAGAACACCACAAAAATTATTGCCACGGATGTCCCAATGATTGTTACTGTTATTTTATACATTGCTGCAACGGTACTAATAATTTATAAAGTTATTTAATAATGGATATCGAACTTATATATTTGCTAATTCTATTAGTACTTAGCGGCTTCTTTTCAGGAACTGAATTGGCGTATGTTGTTGCGAATAAGCTTAAGATCGAGGTGAGAGCTCGAAAGAAAAATTTTACTGCCTTGCAAGCACAGTTTTTTGTTGAACATCCTCAAAATTTCTTTTCAACAATCCTTATTGGGAATAACATTGTGAATATTGCACTTGCATCCTTAAGTGCGATTTTTTTAGCTACAATATTTGGATGGGGAGAAATAACAATTTTAATTGTGTCAAGTGCTATTTTATTAATGTTTGGTGAGATACTTCCAAAATATTTTTCTCGAGAACTTGCAGATAGAGTTATATTGATTTCTGCTATTCCCTTAAGGCTCTTTTCTTATATACTATATCCTTTTGTTCTGTTAACATCTACTTTTTCAGATAAATTTACAAAAGCGTCCAGTCAGAAATCAGATAACATAAGTCATCTTTTTGACAGGGAGGATGTAAAAGGATTAGTAAAAGAAAGTGAAAAGGTAGGGATGGTTGATAAAAAAGACAGCACACTTATAAGCAGAGTTTTTGAACTTGGAGAGCAGCGCGTTTACGAAGCTATGACACCGCGCATTGATATTGTTGGTATGGAAATTTCCAAAAGTATGAATGAACTGATTAATACTTTTATTGAATCAGGTTTTTCTAAAATACCTGTGTTCGAAGAAAACTTAGATAACATAAAGGGTATTGCACTAGCAAAAGATTTGTTCAGCAGACCAAAAACAATAAAAGAAATTTTAAGAGAAGTCAGCTTTATCCCTGAAAAGAAAAAAAGTTTTGAAGTGATGAATGAATTTTTAGATAAAAAAATATCCATTGCAATTGTTGTTGATGAACATGGAGGAACTGCAGGAATCGTTACAATGGAAGATATACTTGAAGAGCTGTTCGGTGAAATTAAAGATGAGTTTGATGTTGATGAGAACATATGCAGAAAAATTTCATCTAACACTTTTATTATTAGCGGTAAAATCGAAATCGATCATCTAAATGAAAAGTACGATTTGAAAATTGAGCAGGGAGATTATGAAACGCTTGCGGGGTACATTTTAACACGGCTTGGCAGAATCCCCGATCAAGGAGAGACAATCAAAATTGATAATTTCACAATTCTTGTTGCCCGCTCTTCAAAACAAAAAGTAGATATCGTTAAACTTATTATTAATCCTATTACCACATAGTGACAAAAGAAAAAATTATTTTATTTGATGGAGTATGCAATTTCTGCAACTTCTGGGTAAATTTTATAATTGATCGCGATAGTAAAAATGTATTCATATTTGCTGCACTGCAGTCAGAAAAAGGGCAGGAAATTCTGGGAAAAATTAATTTCAACAAAAACAACTTTGATACTTTTATTTTAATTGATGTAGGAAGTAGTTATACAAAGTCTACTGCTGCTCTTAAAATCAGTAAAGATTTAAAGAGCTATTGGAAGTACTTTTACTATTTGATTTTCATTCCGCAAACATTGCGTGATTTTTTTTATGAGATAATTGCAAAAAATAGGTATAGATTTTTTGGAAAGCGGAATGCTTGCAGAATTCCTACTGAAGAAGAAAAGCAGAAATTTTTGTCTTAATTTTCCTAATCTCAAATCTTGAAAATCACTATTTTATGTTTTGGATTTTTTGCCCTTCATCTTGTTTGGTTTAAATTTGTTCACTTTATATTTCAAAAATTACCAGCCATATAGATTTGCTTAAATTTTCATTAACTGCAAAAGATAAGAATTCCAAAGCACGTGCAGGATATTTTGAAACTGATCATGGAAATGTTGAAACTCCTACTTTTATGCCGGTTGGTACGCAGGGGACTGTAAAGGCAGTTAATCAAAATTTTCTTGCAGAAGAAATAAAATCAGAAATAATCCTTGCAAACACTTATCATCTATACTTACGACCAGGGACTGAAGTGTTAGAAAAAGCTGGCGGGCTTCACAATTTTATGAATTGGAAAAATCCGATTCTAACAGACAGCGGTGGCTATCAGGTTTACAGTTTATCTAATTTAAGAAAATTAAAAGAAGGAGGTGTTGAATTTAGGTCACACCTAGACGGTTCATCACATTTTTTTTCACCTGAAAAAGTAATTCAAATTCAGCGAAGCATTGGCTCAGATATTTTGATGGTTTTAGATGAATGCACACCGTATCCCTGTGATTATGATTATGCGCAAAAATCAACTGAACTAACAAGCAACTGGGGTGTATTAAATAAAGAAGCATTTGAAAAATCAAATCCACTATATAGTCACATTCAATATCTCTTTGGAATAATTCAGGGAAGTGTTTATAAAGACTTGAGAGAAAAATCAGCGGCAGATCTTATAAAATTGAATTTTGATGGTTATGCAATTGGTGGACTCGCAGTAGGAGAACCTGCAAGGGAGATGTACGATATTACGAATTTCACCACGGAATTAATGCCTGAAGAAAAACCAAGATATTTAATGGGAGTTGGGAGACCTGAAAATATTCTGGAATCAATCGAACGTGGGATTGATATGTTTGATTGTGTTATGCCAACACGAAATGCACGGCACGCAGTCATTTTTACATCCAAAGGTGTTTTGAGTCTGAGAAACTCTCAATTCAAAGAGGATTTAAATAACCTCGATGAATACTGTACGTGTTATACCTGCACAAATTATTCAAGAGCATATTTAAGGCATCTGTTTAACGCTGGAGAATTATTAGCTTTGCAGCTTGCAAGTATTCATAATCTGTATTTTTACATAAAGCTTGTAAAAGAAGCTCGCAATAAAATAATTCAGGGTACTTTTAGAGATTGGAAAGAAAAAATAGTTAAATTAGTATCTAAAAAAATAACATTGGAGGAATAAATTGGATTTATTATTAGCTATGGCTCCATCAGGCGGAGAAGGCGGCGGAAGTGGATTAGTCAGCACACTGATAATGTTTGGTGCGATTTTTTTAATCTTCTATTTTATGATAATCAGACCGCAGCAAAAGAGATCTAAACAAAGAGAAAAAATGCTTTCAAATTTAGAAAAAGGTGATAAAGTCGTCACAAGTGGTGGTATTCATGGAATAGTTGCTGGCTTAGAAGAAAAAACAGCTCTTGTTCAAATAAGTGACAATTTAAAAGTAAAAGTTGAACGCTCTGCCATTACAACTGTACTTTCGAAAAAGAGTGAATAATTTATAAATTGAGATTGATGCTAAATTGAAATCAGTATTAACACACATTTGCTTGTTGTTTCTTTTTACGTCTTCATTTTTTGCACAGCAAAAAGTTTACGTTGCATATATTGAAGGTGATATTGATTTAGGCTTGGCACCTTATATTAGCAGAGTAATTGCAAACGCAGAAGATGATGAAGCTGCTGCTATCATATTTAAAATAAATACTTTTGGCGGCAGAGTAGATGCTGCAACACAAATAAAAGATGCTATTATTGGAACAGACCGTTTAACAATTGCATTTATAAACAACCGGGCAATTTCTGCAGGTGCATTGATTGCAATTTCTTGCAATAAAATTGTAATGGTAAAGGGGAGCTCGATTGGTGCCGCAACTGTTGTTGATCAAACCGGGGAAAAAGTAGGCGAGAAATATCAGTCTTATATGCGTTCAGAAATGCGATCTACCGCAGAACGAAACGGAAGAAGAGTTGATATTGCTGAGGGAATGGTTGATGAAAGAATTATTGTTGCAGGTTTAGTAGATTCAACACAGCTTATCACACTAACCTCAGAAGAAGCTTTCAACTATGGAATTGCTGATACTCTTCTCAATAGTTTAGATGAAGTACTTGCATATTTTGAATTGGAGGATTTTGAAACTGTGAAACATACATCTAACTGGGCAGAAGATGTAGTTAGATTCTTAAATAATCCCATCATCTCTTCTATTTTAATTATGATTGGCTTCTTCGGTTTACTTGCAGAAATTAAATCTCCCGGATGGGGATTGCCCGGTACAGCAGGATTAGTTGCACTCTCATTATTTTTTGGATCAGCATATATTTTACAGCTTGCATCTATTATTGAGATACTGCTATTTATTATAGGTCTAGGATTAATTCTGGTGGAGGTTTTCGTTATTCCTGGCTTTGGAGTAGCGGGCATCAGCGGAATTATTTTGATTATTGCTTCGCTGTTTCTTGCAATGGTAGGTGAGGACCCGTTTTTAGATATGGAAGCAGTTTCATTTGCAATTATTCAGCTTTCAGTTGCGTTACTCATGTCTTTAGTTTTTATTTTTCTGCTCGCAAAGTATCTTCCAAAATCCAATATATTTAAAAAATTCATTTTATCGGAAGAAGAGAGAGCAATTGCTGGTTATACCTCTCGTAAAGATGCAAAAGAACTTTTAGGTGCTAAAGGTATCGCACTTACAACATTACGTCCTGCCGGCACTGCCAAAATAAACGGCAAAAGAGTAGATGTTGTAACCGATTCAGAGTATATAGAAAACGGAAAACAGATTGAAGTAATAGAAGTAGAAGGGATGAGGATTGTTGTCCGGGAGATAAAAGACCTGGATAATGAATATGAAAAAGGATGAGAAAACTCATCCTTTTTGTTACAATAACTCCAGAACATTCACATTTGTAGTCACTTCTCTTGTATCTCCTTTTTGCATTCCCTGCGGTGTGGGCATTTCAACAGTAAATGCATTTTCCATTCTTGTTTCAGTCCTGCTCTTTTGAACCAATCCTCTGTCAAGATTAAAATAAATTTTTCCGCTCGCAGAAGATATTGGTTTTTCAAATTGATAGTTGACACCACCTTCACTGTAGGTTGACTCGCCTGTAACTTTTGTTTTAACAGTGGGATCAATAACCGCAACTTTTTCATCTTCAAATAGTTCAAGATTACCAACTCTATAGACATTTGTAAATTCAATATTAAATGTCATTACAGGAATTGATTGTCTTTGGTAAGACCAGATAGAATCAATGGCCATTTTATGATTTGGAAATTCACGAATTATTTGAGAAATAAACGGTTTAATAACGCGTTCTGATAAATCCGGTTTGAGTATAGGTAAATCTTCTGTTCTTACAGAATCTTGAAGACCTCTCAAGCTTAAAAACCTATTCATAATTTTATCAATTTTATAAATTTCAATCAGCCTGCCGTTTTTATTTACTCTTAAGCTAAATGGAGTATTTATAAACGATTCATGTTCTGCAAACTTTGCTAATTCGGACGAATCAATTTCAATTCCCGATTGATATGAAACTTCATTGCCCATTCCACTAGCTTCCATGTTGATTGATTTAACCGTACATTGAATTTCCGCAATACTTTCCTCATCTACTGAAACAGTATTCAAATTTAAAATGTAAATAAGTTTTTGCTCAACAGAATTATCCATTATTGTATCAGCTTCCATATGTTGGTCGCTGCGTGAGAAAATAGTCATTCTGTATTTAAGCACTTCACCTGGTTTAAATTTATAGTTCATAAAAAATGATTTGTCTAACTCTTCCTTTTCCTCTAATTCGGTCGTCTGTAGTTCGGTGCTGTCAAATGTTGAACTTAGTTCATTGATGTTTTTTTCTTCTGTTTCTTTTTTATCACTACACGCAATTGATAAAATTAAAATAGAGGTTGTTATAGCTATTATTTTTTTCATTTTTCTCCTTAATAAAGTAAATACTTCTCTCTTTTTGATTTAAAATAGTTTAATTCTGCCTGCCAGGAATTAATGATATAATCAGGTGTCTTATTTTCTAAAATTGATTTTCTAAATTGATCTGTTCCTGCCAGTAGATCAAAATGTTCCTCTTTAAATTCAAACTGATTTGGATACAATTTATAGAAAGCGTAAATAAGATTAACTCCGAATTGAACAGAATTAAAATTCATTTCATCTATTACTTCGATCAATATACCATTACAGATTTCATTTTCATATTTCGGCTTTTCGGTTTTTCCTTTAATACTTTTAGGTGTAAATGAGATTGGATGCATTTGGAAAGTTTCATAACCGAACTTGTTTAGTTCACTTATAAGATCTTCGGATGAAATAAACGGAGCACCTACTTGCAAAAAAGGTTTTGCTGTTCCTCTTCCCTCTGAAATATTTGTCCCTTCTAAAAAACAAGTTGCCGCGTACATTATTGCGGTTTGAGGATTTGGAATATTAGGAGAAGGTAATATCCACTCCATTCCTGTATTATACCACAACATATTCCGATACCAGTTTTTCATTTTTATGATTTTCAAATCAAAATTTGATGTGGAATTGAGAATAAATTCTTTCATGTAAAGCTGTGCAAGTTCTCCGGCTGTCATTCCATAGAGAACGGGAATTTCAGTTAATCCTACAAATGATTTAAATTCGCTTTCTAGAACGGGTCCTCCAACCTTTAATCCGTTGTTTGGATTCGGTCTGTCAAGCAAAATCATCGGAACATTATTTTCAACAGAAGCTTCTAAGACGTAGTAAAGCGTTGAAACATATGTATAAAAACGCACACCTAAATCCTGAATATCATATACTATTAAGTCTAGATCTTTAATCATATCATTCGTTGGCTTCTTTGTTTTTCCGTGAAGTGAATAAAGAGGTACATTTTCTATTTCAGAATCCCAAATAATTTTTCCTCTTTCGAGATCACCGTAAAAGCCATGCTCGGGTGAAAATATAGCGCTAACATTTACTCCTAATAATAAAAGGGTATCTAAAATGTGAGTTCCGTTTGATAGAACTGAAGTGTGATTAATAACCAGTCCAACTTTTTTACCAGATAATAAATTTAAGTATTCATCAATTAAAACATCCGTACCTAGTTTGAAATTGGTTTCTACCTTTTCTGATTGCTGACAGTTTACAAGTGAAGTGCTGATTAGCAGTAAAGTAAAAAAATATTTTAATTTAACGATCAAGCTTAATAGTTATTTAAAAGCTCATCCGAAGAAAAAAAGTGGGCAATTTCTTTTAAAGCGTTTTCATCAGAATCTGAGCCATGCACAGCATTATGCTGGATGTCAACTGCAAATAGTTTTCTAACGGTTCCTTCATCTGCTTTTGCTGGATCAGTAGCACCGATTAATTTTCTGTAGTCTTCAACTGCATTTTCTTTTTCAAGTACAATTGGAATGCACGGACCTGAAGTCATGTATGCTACCAATTCATTAAAGAAAGGTCTTTCTCTGTGAACAGCATAAAATCCCTCTGCAGACGGTTTTGTTAAATGAGTCATATTCATAGCTTTAATTTTAAAACCAGCTTCAATATACATTGCAATAATTTTTCCAGAGTAACCTTTTTCAACCGCCTCAGGTTTAATGATGGCAAGAGTTTTATTGCTCAAAATTTTCTCCTTACTATTTTAATCAAATAAAACACAAGCCCGTACTAACGGGCTTTGTGATGAACATGAGTAATATTTTGAAAGTTCCTATTTTTTTTTCTTCTTCTTCTTTGAAACTGATTTTTTCTTTTCAGTTTTTTTTCTACTTGCAGCTTTTTTAGCAGATGCCTTTTTATCTTTTTTCTTTTTTGAAGTCTTTTTCTTTTTGCCTTTTTCCAAAGCTTTAAGCATTGTGCTGCCGATATCAGCAGGATTTTCAACGACTTTAATTCCTGCTTTTTTCATCACGGACATTTTTTCTGCAGCTGTTCCTTTTCCACCGGAAATGATAGCTCCTGCGTGACCCATTCTTCGTCCCGGTGGAGCGGTTCTTCCAGCAATAAATCCTACTACTGGTTTTGTAACATTCTTTTTAATAAATGCAGCGGCTTCTTCTTCTGCACTTCCACCTATTTCACCTATCATTACTATTCCTTCGGTGTCCTGATCTTCATTAAATAGTTTTATTATATCTATAAATTTTGAACCAATAACAGGATCACCACCGATTCCAACTGCTGTAGATTGTCCCAATCCTGCATCGACTAATTGTTTTACTGCTTCATAAGTTAATGTTCCGCTTCGGGAAACAACACCGATTTTCCCTTTTTTATGTACAAATCCTGGCATGATTCCAACTTTTGCTTTGCCGGGAGAAATAACTCCCGGGCAGTTTGGACCAACGAGTGTTACATGTTTGTTTTTAATAGTGTTGTAAACATTGATCATATCTGCAGCTGGAATACCTTCTGTTATACATATGATAACTTTTATTCCGGAATCTGCTGCTTCAAGAATCGCATCGGCCGCAAATGCAGGCGGAACAAATATTACAGAAGTGTTTCCCTTTTTTTCTTTTACAGCTTCGGCAACTGTATTAAATACCGGAACACCGTTGAATTTCTGGCCACCTTTCCCTGGTGTAACTCCAGCTACTATCTTTGTTCCGTAGTCAATCATTTGTTCAGTATGAAATGAACCTTCACCGCCTGTAATTCCTTGCACAACAAGACGTGTTTTTTTATCTACAAGAATGCTCATTTTGTTTTCCCTGTTTTGAGGAAGAGTATGAAAATTTAGTTTTTAAATTTAATGAAATTGAAATTAATATCATTCTTTTGGTACAATGAATTGAAATGAAAAAATAAAGAAGATAGAATCGTTAGACGATATAAAGCCATTATTTGAAAATAACCTTAAGGTTAAACTGCTTATACGTGGATGAAATTATTAACTTTTTTTCTCGTCTATTTTTTTCGAATCTGAGTCTGATGATTTTATCTCATCCTCAACATCCTTAATTCCTTTTTTGAATTCGCTCATTCCTTTTCCAATGCCACGTGCAAGTTCGGGGATTTTTTTTGCTCCGAAGAGAATTAAAATTACAAGCAGAATTAAAATTATTTCGCCTGCACCTAAATTTCCAAACATGTTATTACCTCTTAATTTAAGATATAATTTGCCAGTGATTTAAAGACCAGACTGCCATCTGTTTTTTTCAAAACTGGATCGCTGCTTCTTTCAGGATGCGGCATCATTCCAAATACATTTTTATTTTTATTTGTTATACCTGCAATATTAAAAACCGAACCATTCGGATTGAATTCTTTTGCTATTATGCCTTCATCTGAACAATATCTAAAAACTATTTGTTGATTATTTTGCAGTGATTTAAGTGTTTCTTCATCTGCAAAATAATTTCCCTCACCGTGAGCTATAGGAATCTTTAGTGGATTATTACCATTGATTCCATTTGTAAACGCAGTTGCTTTATTTTCAATTGAAAGATAAACATCTTTACAAACAAAGTTAAGTGATTGATTTTTTATCATTACTCCCGGTAGTAATCCCGCTTCAAGTAAAATCTGGAAACCGTTGCAAATTCCAAAAACGTAGCCGCCGTTATGAGCAAAATTTACTACTTCATTCATTATTGGTGAAAACTTTGCAATAGATCCTGTTCGTAAATAATCTCCGTAAGAAAATCCACCCGGTAAAATTATAACATCACAATCATTAATATCCGTTTGCTTATGCCACAGAAAAACCACATTGTAGTTTAGAATCTTCTTTAATGTGTAGTATGTATCGTGATCGCAATTGGAACCAGGGAAAACAACTACACCAAATTTTGGTCTACTGCTCACTTTACTTCTTCCACAGTAAATTCAAAATCTTCCATAATTGGATTTGCTAAAAGTTTTTTGCAGTAGTCATTTACTTCATCCACAGCTGATTTTTTGTCCATTGTATCGACACTAAACTCTATATATTTATCAATCCTGGTATTTTTAATATTTTTCAATCCTAAATGTTTTGCACCGATTTCAACAGCCTTACCTTGCGGATCGAGTATAGTGGCTCTGCGTTTTATAAGTACTTTTGCTTTAAACAATTTACTTTCCGGATTAAATATTATTTCTTTTTAATGATATTATTCTGTGATAAAGATGTCTAAAAATACCAATCAGTATCATGAAAACAAAAGTAAGAAAGATGCCTCTTTTATACATAGAAATAATAAGAACTGCAGAAGCAGCTAGAAATAGAAAGTGAAAAGGTTTTTCTTTTAGTCCCCCTATTGAAAATTTTGGTATTGTCTCGAACCTAATATTGCTAATCATTAAAAAAGAAAGAACAAAAATAAGAGGAATAATCATAAACGAAATCGGCTCAGTAAATCCATTGCTATAAAATGCGAGCACAAAAGAAGCAATTGTTAGTGCTGCAGATGGAATTGGCAATCCAATGAAAAAAGATTTTTCAAATCCAACCATCTGAATATTAAATCTCGCAAGCCTGAAACCACCAGCAATTAATATAAGTGAGGCTAAAATAATTCCCCAAACTTCCATCTGGTAAAAGTAGGTTTTGAAAATAAGAAATGAGGGCGCCGCACCAAAACTGATTATATCTGAAAGTGAATCGAGTTCAATGCCAAGTTCGCTTGTTGAATTTGTTAATCTTGCAACCAATCCATCGAGTGCGTCGAAGAGTCCTGCAACAAAAATTAGCCAAGCAGCGTAATTGAAATTCCCTTCGCTTGCACTCAAAATTGAAAGAAAACCGCAAAACATATTTAATGCGGTAAAAAGATTGGGAATTACTGAGCGAGTAAGCCGTGGACGATTCATTATTCAACTAACTCAAACAGAATTGATTCACCGGCTTTAACTTTGTCATTTAATTTAACGTAAGGTTTAAACTTAGCAGGTACAAAAACATCTACTCTGCTTCCAAACTGAATCATTCCAAACCTGGTTCCAGTTTTTACTGCATCGCCTATTTTCAGCTCAGTGACAATTCTTCTTGCCAAAAAACCAGCAACCTGTGTAAAAAGTATTTTGCCATATTTGCTTGCAATTCCAATTTCCATTCGTTCATTTTTACTCATTGCATGTTCATCGAAGGCTGCCAAATATTTTCCTTGGTGATATCTTAAATATTCAATCGTACCGCTTAATGGAATTCTGTTTACGTGAACATCCAAAGGAGACATAAAGATTGAAATGAGATTTAATTTTTGTCCCGCAAAATCACTACTCACATTATTTTTTATCACAATTATTTTTCCGTCAGCCGGAGAAACAATAATGCCTTCTTCAACTGGCGTGTTTCTATCAGGATCTCTGAAAAAATTTAGTGTGAAAAATAAAATTGCGGCAGCAGCAAGTAAAAGAACAACTTTAGTAGGAGTGTTTTGAATGAAAAAACTAAGTACAATCAGCACAAAAGAAATAATTGCAACTACACCAATTGTAGTGTAGCCGTATTTTGTAAACATTTATTTATCCGTTGGTAAAGTTGTATAAATGATCCGTATACTTATTCATCTGTCCAGCAGTTTCTAGCTTATAAGGATCGGGGAGTTTTCCATCTTCACTAATCTTAAATATCTTTAAACTCATTGGACTGAAATCATCTGTCAAATAAACTTTCCCCTCATATTTACCAAAGCCGCAGGTAAGCTCAGCGGTTATTTCATCTCTTCTTTCAAAAAAAGACCTAACGACTGCATTAATTTTTGAGCAAAGCCTATTTATAAATTTTAAGTCATCATAATTACAAAGATTAAACGCAATTAAATGACTTTCGGAAATCACAGATTCCTTTTCATTTCCGTAATGATATTCAATTACGGGTAATGTAAGTTCAGCACCCTGTTTAACATTAAAAACTTTAGAAATTCGCCTGTCTGCCGAGTTTAATATCTTCACTCTAAATGAAAGAGGAGAGTATTTTATGAATAATAACGACTTAGTCCCTGTTTTTTTAACATAAGCACAGGGAATATTATATTCTTTCAGATATTCGTAAAAAAAAGAATTTATTGAAGCAAACTTTTTCCCCAGGTCTTTAATTCTAATTTTTTTGTTTTTTTCAGAATAGTAGTAGTCATCATACTCAATAAGCTTGTAATTTTGTTCATCAAATGGGAGTTTATTTTTGTGCTTTGGATTAATCATTAAATAAATATTTTTCAGGTTCCATATTTTAATTTTAATAAAAATTCATCAAAGAAATTATAAAAATAAAGTGTATAAAGTCAATCAATAATTGTATATTTAGGCGAAAATCATAGAATTAATTGAAATAAAATGTTATAGCCAAGGAGGTTCTTAATGAAGGGCGGAATGCAAAATATGTTAAAGCAAGTTCAGAAAATGCAGGCTGAGATGCAAAAAGTTCAGGCTGAACTGGTTAATTTAACCGTTTCTGAAGAAGCTGGCGGTGGTATGATTAAGGCAACAGCGAACGGGAATAAGGAAATTGTTTCTATTGAAATTGATCCACAGGTAATCTCAAAGGATGAAAAAGAAATATTAGAGGATTTAGTTGTAGCAGCGGTTAATAAAGCAGTTTCATCTGCAGCTAAACTTGCAGAAGAAGAAATGGCTAAAGTTACAAAAGGCATGATTCCTCCAGGTGTAAATATACCAGGACTGTAGCGTGCAAATCGCAGAACCACTTCTTGTTGCAATTGAAGAGCTCAGCAAGCTACCCAGCATTGGTAAAAAAACTGCACAGCGGCTTGCTCTCTACCTTTTAAAATCTAACGGTGAACAGTTTGAAAGCTTGGTTAAAGCATTAGAGGACTTAAAAGCAAAAATCAAATTCTGTGAGAGATGTTTTAACCTTTCTGAGGAACAACTTTGTATTATTTGTAAAAATGAGAAAAGGGACAAGTCTAAAATATGTATTGTTGAGGAAGCAAGTGATGTAATTGCTATTGAGAAAACGCATGAGTACAGCGGTTTATATCATGTGCTTGGTGGTGTTTTATCGCCGTTAACAGGCGTTACTCCTGATTCACTCAAAATAAAAGAGTTTTTAAAAAGACTTGAAAAGGAAAAAGCTAAAGAAATTATCCTAGCACTTAATCCTGATACGGAAGGCGAAGCTACAGCACTTTACTTATCGAAACTTATTAAAC
The DNA here is from genome assembly GCA_013042995.1 of Ignavibacteriaceae bacterium. Classification (GTDB taxonomy): domain Bacteria; phylum Bacteroidota; class Ignavibacteria; order Ignavibacteriales; family Ignavibacteriaceae; genus IGN2. Next base: position 14,632 of record JABDPB010000149.1, read on the forward strand.
CTCTTAGAATAAAGGTTACAAGAATTGCAAGAGGTCTGCCCATTGGCGGGGACTTGGAATTTGCCGACGAAGCCACAATTGGAAGAGCCATCCTAAACAGAGGCGACTTTTAGAATGAGCTGGTATAGGGATTGGTTCAATTCAGAAGATTACCTGCAAGTTTATAAACACCGCGATATTGTAGAGGCTGAAACACTTGTAAAGCTTATTCAGAAAAATACAAATCTTTCTAAAAGCAGTCTTGTTCTGGATATGGCATGTGGCTCCGGAAGGCACTCGATTGTGTTTGCGCAAAAAGGATTTAAAGCAACTGCAGTAGATTTAAGTGAAAGACTAATTTCTGAAGCAAAAAACAATGCAAAACAGGCGAATGTGGATATTGAGTTCATTCAATCCGATATTCTCGATTTGAAACTGGAAAAAAAGTTTGATTTGGTTGTAAATTTATTTACAAGTTTTGGATACTTCGATACCGATGAAGAAAATATTATTGTAATTAAGAAGGCAAAAGATTTGCTCAAAGCTGGTGGCTATTTTATAATAGACTTTTTAAATAAAGGGTTCCTTGAAAAAAATCTTATCCCACTATCCACATTAAGTGAAAATACTACAACTATAACTCAAAAAAGAAGCATAAACGGAAATAGAGTAGAAAAGAAAATTACCATTGAAAAAGATGGCATAATTAAGCATTTTTCTGAGTCAGTCAGATTGTATGATATTGATGAACTTAATAATATCCTTCAATCAGTAGGTTTTCGCTTATTAAAAACTTTTGGAGACTTTAATGGCAATATTTTTGAGCCGAATTCATCGCCTAGATTAATTATTTTCACTCAAAAATGAAAATC
>JABDPB010000096.1 GCA_013042995.1 Ignavibacteriaceae bacterium
ATATAAAATATTATAAAGGGCGATACGGAGATTATTTAAAACCGCTTCCAAAAGGAGTAGCGGAACCAAGAATTTTTCCAAAAGGTATGTCCTGGAATGAGGATAATTATGGTCCGCTTGTTATACCAAGAAAAGGACAAACAATACCTTTGAACATTTATAATGTTGAGCAGTGGAGAACTACTATTGACAGAGAATTCGCAGCAAAAGTAGTTGGTATTAAGAACGGTGTGGTAACAATTAAAGAGGTTCCTGTTTCATCTTATACATTCAAAAAAGACTACTATTTTATGATGGGCGATAATAGGGATGACAGCTTAGATAGTAGATTTTGGGGATTAGTACCGCGTGATTTGGTTGTTGGGCAAGCTTTTATTACTCTCTTTTCGTGGGACAGGGATATACCTTTTACGCAGCTATTTAAATTGCTTGGATCAATCAGGCTTGACAGGATTTTACTTTTGCTGCATTAATTTTTTATTAAAAGATTCAATAAAAAAGGCTGCCATTGGCAGCCTTTTTACATTTAAACCAAATCTAAGATCAGAACTCTAATCTGAAACCAGCATTAAACGATCTTGGTAATCCTAAGAATACTTCAGCGGAGCTTGCTGAATGAGGTTGATAGTAATCACCATTTTCATCCTCATAACCGTTGAATGAACTATTATCAGTAGCATCTTGGATGAAGAGATCATCGAATACATTAAACACATGACCAAATACACTTACTCTTACACCGCCAACAGTAACAGGGAGTCTGTAACTGAAATGAAGATCAAATACGTTGTACTGTGGTATCTGCCAAACTTGGGGAGCTACACCACCGTTATTTGCAACTTCAACAGAATCGGTTCTATCAAATGGATCAAATTGCGAATAATAGTTATCATATAGTCTCCAGGTCAAATTAGCCCGCACACCATTTAGGAAGAAAAATGTAACTCCAGCAGCGAGTTGGAATTGGGGTGCATCGCCAACTTTCAAATCTTTTATATAGTAAGTATATTTCTCTTCAGAATTTGGATCACCAAAATCAGGTATATAGCTTCCACTTACATCATCAACGTAAGTCCAATTAGCCAAACTGGAGGCAATATCAAATCTGAAACACCTTACCGGTTGCCATGCAAATTCAAGTTCAGCACCCATATGGCGTGAGTTGATTCCATCTAACCTTACTAATCCATCGCTACCATCTGCGTTTTGTACATTAATACTGCTAGCACGGTCCATCCAATTGGTAAAATAACCATTTAGCTTTATCACTACCCTATTCTGATCCAATCTAGCATTAACACCTGCCTCAAAGGAAAAGAATTTTTCATTTACTGGATTATCTACTTTTGTTCCGTTTACGTCATTTATAACCTGGTCAAAAATAGGAACTTTGTTAACATAACCACCATTAATAAATACATCCCATTCGTTAGTGATTCGATAGCTTGCACCGCCTTTAAATTGATAACCAGTTATATAATCTGTTTCTTGCTTCAAAAATCCAGATGAAATATCGGTTAGGTCTGTTGGATTATTTACTCTGAAAAAGTCAGTGTAATCGTATTTTATTGTAGACAATGCAACGTTTCCATAGAGAGTATATTTCTCTTCAGTATATTCAGCCTGCACATAACCGCCGTACCAGTTTACCTTATTAACATTGTTATAATCTATTCTATCGCCAAGCTTTTTAAATAACATTGATCGTTTTGAAGGATCATTTACTTCAAAAGCATTGTTTTCATGGTAATAAAAATCATTTCCCAATAAATCTCTTACCTCTCGATAGTGCTCAATTTCTGAGGTTCTCCAATCCAATCCAAAAGACATATTTAGACCGTCAGTGGCCTTCCAGAATGTTTTAGCAATTGCTCCTACTGTCCATTGCTTATTAACACTATTTCTTAAAATTCCACTACGATTATAGGTTCCCTGATCTCTTATATCAGTTGAGATCGCATAGTTTGATGAATCTCCAAATCCTAATGGATCGTCGAAAACGATGTTGCCTTGATTTTCTTCAATTGTTGAGTTCCAATCAACAACTCGCTGAAGCAAGCTGAAATCATAATTCATACTTCCAAAAGTACCAGATCCGCCACCGAGACCACCTGAGTAGTAAATAGTTGTATATAAACTCCAGTCCTTAGCAAACTGGGAATAAAAGTTTAAGTTAGCTAATGGTTTATGGTAGTAGTTTTGTCTTTCATTGATGAAGTTAGAAAATGGTCTTTGATTAACATCATTATTCCAATAGGATCTTTCCCACATCATACCGTTATATGATGGATCGACAGGGCTCCAATTAGCATTGTATAAAGGTCCCTGTTCCCTTAAAATAGGATCCTTAAGCCAATTGTCCTGGTATCCATTCTCACGTGCTAATTCATGGCTGAACGTAGCTAAATTAAGTGCATATCTTCTTTGTCCATGTCTCTGCGGTGCACCCATTGCATAAAGCTCTAGCCTGTTATTATTATTTATTTGATAAGCAGCGCCAAAATAATATGCCCAGGCATCTGTCCATGTTCTATCTGCATAACCGTCACCAACTTTTCGGACACCACCAAAGCTCATAGCCCATTTACCATCAATAAGTCCTGTATTTGCGTACAATGTTTGCTTACCAAAACCAGCAGTTCCAATTTCATTCTGAAAAAGTACTCCGCCTTTTAATTTGGTTGGGTCAGTAATAATGTTAACTGTGCCTCCGATAGATTGCGTGGCAAGCGTAGTAGCGCTTAATCCTCTTTGAATCTGAATAGATGAGGTTACATCACCTAATCCATCCCAGTTAGACCAGTAAACCCATCCATTTTCAACATCGTTAACGGGAATACCATTAATTAAAACTGCAAAGTCACGCTGGCTGAAACCGCGAACGTTTATTCTTGAATCACCAGCTCCACCACCAAGACCAGTTGCATACACTGAAGGTGCAGTATTCATAACAAGAGGAATATCTCTTGAACCAAGTTGAAATTCAAGATCCCTTTTACTAATGTCTGTAAATGCAACAGGAGTTTCTCTATCTTTTGCTCTATCCGAAATAACAGTTACATTTAGTGTAAACTGATATTCTTTAAGGGTGAAGTTGAGAGTTAAATCTCCCATCAGTTCAACATCCTGCTCAATTGTCTCATATCCAATATAGCTGCAGGTAATCGAATAGTTTCCTTGCTCTGCAACAATTCTATAGTTACCGTCGGCATCTGAGGCAGCACCCCAGGATGTACCAAGAAGGTAAATGTTTGCCCCTATAAGCGGCTCTCCAGTACTTCCATCTACAACTTTGCCTGAAATTGTATAAGTCTCAGCAAATGCTGTAAATGAAAGAAGAAGTATGAACGTAACAATGAATTTGTAAGAAATGTTCATGTATCCTCTCCTTTGATTTTAAATGATGAAAATATTAAGAAATGATTAGTTTGAGTTTGCATTTTACTCATTGGTTAATTCGCCCTTGGACAATAATTTTTATTTTGTCCTTAGCAAATATTCTGCTTATATCAAATGAATTCAAGTAGCTGCCTAAGAAATTTAAAGAATAATAGTTTTTTAACATTAAATTGTTTCAAAATGATGATTTAATCTGTACGAAAGTTTCAAGATTGGGCTAAAATTTTGCGAAAAATTCAACCATTCTAATTGACTATATTTGAAATTTGAAAGTTAGGTACTTAATAAAATTCTTTTATAACTTATATGAAACTACTCGATATAAAATCCGAAAAATATACTTTGAAAAATGGAATGGAAGTTATTTTATATAATAATAATTCATTTCCCTTAGTAGCAGTAAACATTTGGTATAAAGTTGGTTCGGCTCAAGAAGAAAAAGGTAAAACTGGTTTGGCTCATCTTTTTGAACACATGATGTTTCAAGGTTCTGAAAATGTACCTAAAGAAATGCACTTTAAATTTATACAGGAAGCAGGCGGTACTTTAAATGGCTCAACAAGCTTTGATCGTACAAACTATTTTGAAAAACTCCCTTCGAATGAACTTGAATTAGCTTTATGGCTTGAATCGGACAGGATGGGTTTTTTACTGAACTCATTGGATCAGGAAAAACTTGAAAACCAAAAAAGCGTTGTGTACAACGAACGATTGGAACGATACGACAATCAGCCATACGGCTTAGCCTGGGAGCTACTTATTTCAAATCTTTATAATGAAGGTCATCCTTACAGCTGGGCTACAATTGGATATTTAAACGATATTAAAAATTATGAACTTGATGATGTGAAAAACTTCTTTAAAAAATATTATTCCTCAAATAATGCATCTTTGGTTGTTGCAGGCGATTTTGAAGCAGGGAAAGTTAAAGAATTGATTTCAAAATATTTTGAATCTATCACAGCAAATTCTGAAGTAAAAAATATCTCAATAAAAAATGAGCAACTAAAGTCATCAAAAAAAATAATTCATGAAGATAGTGTTCAGCTTGAAAGAATATATCTAGCCTGGCATTCTGTTAAAGCGTTTGAAAAAGATGATGCTGAGCTGGATATTTTGTCGGATATTCTTGCAGGTTCAAAAAATTCGCGGCTACACAAAAAATTAGTGCACGAACTTGAAATTGCGCAGGATATTTATGCAATGCAATTTTCTGGCAAATATGCCGGGCATTTTATGATTGTTGCAACAGCTAAACCCAAGAAATCTTTAGATGAAATAAATAAAGTTATAAATGATGAATTAGATTTGATCATTAACGAAGGTATCTCCAGTAAAGAGTTAAAGAAATCTAAAAACGGAATTAAATCCGGGTTCATTTTTTCCCTTCAGAACTTAGACTCACTTGCTGATCACTTAAACCTTTACAACTTTTATTTTGGAAGACCTAATTCATTTATGTTTGATTTAGAGCGGTACAATGCTGTAAATGAAATTGATGTTATGCAAGTCGCCGCCAAATACCTTAAAGCAAATTGTGTTGATTTAAGAATTGTTCCAAAAGGTAAAAATGGAAATTAGAAGAAATAAAAGACCAAAAACAGGAGTCGAAACAAAATTTTCTCTTCCTAAATTTAAAAAGTATTTTTTAAAAAACGGATCGGAAATTTATACTGTAAAAAAAACAGACCTGCCGATTATCAAAATAACTTTTATAATTAACAGCGGCAGTAAGTTTGATCCTAAAAACAAAAATGGCGTTTCAAATTTAACAGGAATGTGTATTGATGAAGGTTCAGGAAAATACAATGCACTTCAGCTTGCAGATGAATTTGATTTTCTTGGTGCACAGTTCAGCATTCAATCAGATTCCGATATTACTGTTTTATCATTGCAGGTATTAACAGAAAATTTTGATGCTGCATTTGAATTATTATCATTTGTAATTTTATTACCGCACTTTAATGAAAATGATTTTCAGCGGGAAAAAAGAAAAGTTCAAACTAGAATTGAGCAGTTAAAAGACGCCCCGGATTATATTGCTAACAGTGCTTTTGAATATTTTCTTTTTGGAAAGGCTCACCCTTACGCTTTTCCCGTTATTGGAATAAGTGAGAGCATTAAAGAAATCGAAATTTCAAATCTTAAAAATTTCTATAAAGGATTCTTCAAATCACGCAACACTTCAATTGTAGCAGTTGGTAATTTTGATGATAATAAGTTATTAAAAAAGGTTGAAAATGTATTTGAAAACTGGGATAATGGAGAAAAGATATCAACACAAAATCTAAATGGAAATAAAAATAAACAAAAGATTTATGTGGTTAACAAGCAAGATTCTGTTCAAACTGAAATTCGGCTAGGGCATAATTCCTCTAAAAGGGATGAATTGGATTATTTTCAAAAGCATATATTAAACCTGATTTTAGGCGGACAATTTTCCAGCAGATTAAATTTAAACTTAAGAGAAAAGCACGGCTATACTTATGGAATACGATCCCAATTTAACTACTATAAAGATGATGCGTATTTTTCAGTCTCGACTTCTGTAAGCACGGAAAATACTGCAGCTGCTGTAAATGAAATTCTTACAGAGCTAAATAAAATTCGTGATGGAATTACAGATGAAGAACTTACATTTGCAAAATCTTCAATTTCCAGAAGATTTCCACTTAACTTCGAAACCTACTCACAAATTGCATCTAACATCGCAAGTAAAATAATACACAACTTACCCGATGATTATTTCCAAAAATATTTAACTAATATTTTAAATATAAAAATTGAAGAGGTGAATAGTGCGGCATTTAAAAGCATCATACCCGAATCAGCTTTAGTTGTTCTTTGCGGAGATGAAAAAAAAATAAATGAACAATTGAGTAGTTTAAATTTGGGAGATGTTGTAAGTGTAGATTATGAACAGATTTATTCTGAATAGTAATTAACTACCATTTTCCGAAGTGTTAACTATCTTAATTCCTGTTTTTTTGAAAAGAGAAATCTCAGGTTTTAATTGTAAATAATCTGCTTTAGATAAAACAATAATCTTCAACTCACCTTTTCCCAATTCCTTTACGTGATTACTAAAAACACTCGACAAATTTTCTTCACTATGTAACAAAATAAAATCAGAAAGCTTTTTTAATTTTATATATCTTTTTTCAAGCTCATTTTCAAAGTATTCAAAGTTATCCGAATTGATAAAATCAAAATTATCATCAATTACAAAAAATGCAGCGTTTGCAAAATCAACTGAGAGCGCTTTGATTACATTCAGGATTCTTAACTTTGAGTAAGATGCATCGAGACTGTAATTTGGTTCACTGATTTCATCACTAATCAGGATTGAATAGTTCTTTCTGTGTTTTACAATAAACGGAAGGTAATTTATATTTTCTTCTGAAGGAGTAACAAGTACATTAAATTTATCTGCTGTTTCAATAAGTAATGAATCATTGAGGTTTGCAAGTTCAATATCTTTTATTACAAATGATAAATTCCCAGTTTCGCGTTTAATTTTTTTGCCGTAAATAAACTCCGCGGAGAGAAGCAATTGATTTTTCGTTCTAAAAGTTAATCTTGATCTTCCACCAGTCTTTATTTCTTTTGATTCAATTGAAATGCTGTCGGTTTCAAATTCTTTATAAATTTCGAGAAGAACTACAGGGATTGATAAATCGCCAGGCAGGAATATTTTGTATACAGGATATTTTCTATTTGATATTTTATTTTTTTCTGATTTTTTTTTCAGCCATTCTTCTTTTAAACCGAAACTTTTTAGTGAAGATTCAAATCGTGTTTGTAAATCTTGTGAAGATAATGAAAACTTGTTTTCAACTCTGTTTTCTTTAAATGTATAATCAATTAAAATATTAATTATAAGTAGTACCAGCGCAGCAATAAATAAAAACCAAAGAGTCTTCTGCTGAAATATTTTCAACTTAAAAAATTAAAATAAAAGTGAGATAATTAACTTATTTATTTTTAAAATCAGGTTTCCGTTTTTCAAGAAAGGCCATAGTTCCCTCTTTAAAGTCTTCAGTACCACAAACGAGTGCAAACAAGCTTGCTTCGTATTTTAGACCTTGTGTAAGAGCCATCTGGTGTGTTGCACGAACTGATTTTAATGCGAGCCTGACTGCTTGCTGTCCTTTTCCTGCAATTTTATCCGCAAGCTCAAAAGTTTTATTCATCAATTCTGTTTGCGGGTAAACTCGGTTAACCAATCCTATTCGGAAAGCTTCTTCAGCATTTATCATATCTCCTGTTAAAATATATTCCAAAGCCCTAGCAGAATTGACAGTTCGTGCCAATCGCTGCGTTCCACCGTAACCCGGTATTAAACCAAGATTCACTTCCGGCTGCCCGAATTTTGCGTTTTCACCAGAAACGCGAATGTGGCATGCAAGTGCAAGTTCACATCCACCTCCAAGTGCAAAACCGTTTACTGCGGCAATAACAGGTTTATCCAAATTCTCAATAAATTCAAAAACCGAATTACCACGATCAGAAAATTGCTTTGCACCTAAAACATCCAGTGTACTCAATTCTGAAATATCTGCACCTGCAACAAATGCTTTTTCCCCACTGCCCGTTAATATAATTACGAAAACATCGTCCTTATTTTTTAGTTCAGTAAAAGCACCTTCAAGATCGTTAATAGTATCTGCATTTAAAGCATTAAGCTTGTCAGGTCTGTTTACAGTTACTACTGCTGTGTGTTCTTTAATTTCAATAAGAAGATTATTGTATTTCATTTTGTTTTCCTCATAGATTAACAAATAGTGGTAGTCTTACATTAAGATTAAATGAGATATACTGGTTTGATTGAAAATAATTGTAATGAGCAATTATCTCTAGAATAAACATTGAAATTCCAACTCCCGCACTTGCACCAAATTTCAGTACTTCTTCGTTAAAGTTATTTCTTTGAGTTCCTATTTTAAATTCATGCAGCTTTTTCATATATGTAAATGATGCAGATGCTTCCACAACAGGAATCAGCAGTACTATACTTTCTACCAAAGGACTGAAATAGTAACGGACACCTAAGCTTGCGGGAACAATCATTGTAGAGAAGTTGGAATAATCAGAACTTAAATAAAAATCCTGTGAGCCTGGGTACTGCTCAAAACCGAGACGGGCAAAAATAAAAAAGGGGAGATAATCGCTGTCGGTGTAAGAAATATCAGCAATAATTCCATAGCCCAGATCAGTAGTGTTTGAAAAATCTCCAACTGGAATCCTTGGACCAACGCCTGCAGTTAGAAAAACGCCCACTGCCTTACTTGCCGGCGGCTCATCAGCAAAAAATTCCGATGATAAAAAAATGAAAACTATAATGAGATATTTAATGAGATTGAACAATTTCATTATTCTGTTTCGACATTCTGCTTCATATTTAACTCAGTTCCTATACCAAATTTAGTGACTAATTTGCCTCCATGCTCACCAGTTTGGTAAACAAGGAATAAAATAATAAAAGCAAAAATTATAAACATAAATTTTTTAATGCCCAAAAACTTTTTCTTCAATGTCAAAAACAATCTTAACGCACAAATGAAAAGAGAAAACCAGAGCAAAAACGTTGCATACATTTGATGATCATTTAACACAGCTGTACTTTCTATATTCCAAAAATTGAAGGAACTAAATGCTTCATTGCCTGAGAGAACTCCCCCAAATGCCGCGACCACTCCAATACATAAAATCAGCAATGCAGTTTTAGTTAAAAAATCTTTTTTAAAGAATATACCAACTATTTCCAGTACTGCATAAGTAGAGAGGAGAGCAATGGGGAAATGTACAATTTTCGGATGTAGTTCGGCTAAAAAGTTTGAGTCCATTTCAGTTTAATTAATTATCCACATAATACAGAACCGCCGTTAACATTTAATATTTCACCCGTAATGTGTGATGCAAGATCAGAAGCGAGAAAAATAATCGGTCCTGCAATCTCTCCCGGCTGTGCAATTTTCTTTAATGGAATATCTCCAACAACTTTTTCAAAACAGGTTTTTTGTTCCAATGAATTTTTAGTCATCTCCGTATAAACCCATCCGGGGGCAACAGAGTTTACCGTAATTCCGTATTCGCCCAATTCCGCTGCAAGTGATTTTGTCAAAGAAATCATTCCACCTTTTGAAGCAGCATAATGTGAGTGAAAAGCTTCGCCTCTTTGTCCTGCTGTAGAAGCAACATTAATAATTCTGCCAAAATTATTTGTCTTCATTTTTGGAACGACAAATTTACTGAACAAATAAGCACTTGTTAAATTTATATTTAAAGTCTCGTTCCACTCATCAATACTCATTTTTTCAATTGAAGCTTCCTTCCAGATTCCTGCGTTATTAACTAGTACATCAATCGTCTCAAAATCTAAAATAATTTGCTTTACAGATTGTTCAATCTCTTTGGCGTTTGAGTTGTTTACTTGATATGATTTTAACTTAGAATTGCCTTTATAGCTTTCTAAGATTTTATTGGATGATTTCTCTGCGGTAAAATATGTAAAAGCCACATTCGCATCTAAATTTAAAAATAATTCAACACATTCTTTTCCTATTCCCCTAGACCCACCTGTAATTAATACAGTTTTATCTTTAAAAGTAATCATATTTAATATTTTACCTTAAAGAGAAATAAACCTTCTGCAGGTGCTGCATCCGCTGCAGATTCTCGGTTTTTACTTTCGAATATTTCCTTTATATAATTTTCTGAATCTTCAATTTCTAAAGTTCGCAATAGAGTACCAATTATTGCTCTAACCATTCCATACAGAAACCTATTTGATTCAATATAAAAAAGAAAAAATATTTTGCTCTTTCTCCAATTTGCTTCTAATACATTACAAATCTTTGATTCAACCTTGGTATTTACTTTACAAAACGATGTAAAATCTTTTTTGCCTGTAAATAATTTTGTTAGATATTTTAACTTTTCAAAATCTACTTCTTTTTTATAAAAATATGAATAACGATGATAAAATGGTGATTTTTCTTTGGAGATTAAATAAAGGTAAGACCTTGTTTTTGCATTAAAACGGGAGTGAAAATCTTCATTAACTTCAGATATTTCACTAACAGAAATATCTGTGGGTAAAATTGAATTCACAGAGTTTTTAAACTTAAACAAGTTTAATTTTTTTTCGAATTTAAAATTAGCAACTTGTCCCAATGCGTGCACGCCTGCATCAGTTCTTCCTGATCCGATAAGGTTAATCTCCCGCCGGGTAATTTGTTCAATGGAATCTTTTAAAACTTGTTGGATTGTCTGTGCGTTTTCCTGTATTTGCCAGCCAGAATAGTTCGTTCCGTCGTATTTTATTTTCATTTTGTAATTAAACATTTCCCAAACTTACTAAGAAGAACTTGTTTTTCGAACGAGATGTATTTTTTACAGAAATTTATTTACAACTTTTGAATTCATTCATTTCTATTGTTTAAATACATTCAAAAAATGAGGTAAAATGGCACTAATATTGCACAAATTAACAAAATGCATCAGTATTTGAATAACAAGCATCTGTAAAATGTCCGATCACTTTAAATCTGCTTTTGAGGAATCACCAGAACCTAAGCTAATATTAGATTATAAATCATACCAAATAATCGAATCAAATAAAGCCGCCCGTAAACTTTTTAAATTAAACAGCTTGCAGGGAAATAAACTTACAATTAAAGCTCTTCTTTTCCCCGAGCAACAAAATGATTTTTTATATCAGTTAAGAAAATTAAAAACAAAAAAATCATCTTCTATCGGACCTTTTGATTTTATGGCTAAAAAAAATAACAGTATAAATTTGAATGCAGACCTAACTCAAATCAAGTCTAATGACAAAAAGCAACTTCTAATAAACTTTATTCAGACTAATAATTCGCATCAAAATATTCATAGAGCGAAAACTTATAACAACCTTTTTGATACATCACAAAATCCGTTTATAATAACTGACAACAGTTATCGATTAATTTATGGCAACAAAGCAGCTGAAAAGCTTTTTAACAAAAAAGCTCCGCTAATGATTGGTAAAAAACTGGAAGAGATTTACACAATTGCAAATAACTCATCTGAACGTAATGAAATTAGAGAAGAACTTGAAAAAACAGGGTTTTGGGAGGGCGAGGTAGTCATTGCTGTATCTCGGGGACGAAAGAAATTCAATCTGCTTTCAATATCCAAAATTACAGGTGGAGACAATAAACCAGTTGGATCGATTGGAGTTTTCAAAGACATAACTAAACTTAAAAAAGCTGAAGAATCAGTTGAGGAAACTATTACTAAAGTACAGCAAGTGCTCGATGCATCTCCTCTGGGAGTGCACATATATGATTTAGATGAAACAGGAAACTTAATTTTTGTCGGTTACAATAAATCAGCAAATAAAATTCTGAGATTAGACCATAAAAAATTTATAAATAAAAAAATAGAAGATGCTTTTCCCGATTTAAAGAGTTGCGGCTTAGTGCAAGTATTTAAAGAAATTACTAAAAATGGTACGGGTTTTAAGAATGAACTTTTAGAATATAAGGATACACTGATTGAAGGAGCATTTGATGTATCAGCAATTCAAATTGCACCGAACCGACTGGCTACGTTTTTTACAGACATAACAGAGAAGAAAAAAGCGCTTGATGATCTTGAAAAAAATCAACTGAAGTATAAAACATTATTTGAATTTGCTAATGACGCCATCTTTTTAATGAATGAAGATATTTTTATTGATTGTAACGAAAAGACACTAAAGATGTTCGGTTGTAAAAGAAAAGACATCATAAATAAACCCCCATACGAGTTTTCGCCTGCAATTCAATCGGATGGCAGCAGTTCAAAAGAAAGAGCACTTGAAAAAATCAGCGCTGCATTAGCTGGGAAACCGCAGTTCTTTGAGTGGAAACACAAAAAGCTCGATGGCTCTCTATTTGACGCTGAAGTAAGTTTGAGTAAAGTTGATCTGGGCAGCAAAACTATTTTGCAAGCAATTGTAAGGGATATAACCAACAGAAAAAATGCACAAAATAAAATATCTATTCTTGCCCACGCTTTAAAGAACATACACGAATCTGTTTGTATAACTGATATGCTTGAAAATATCATATTTATAAACAACTCATTCTGTAATACTTATGGTTACACTCTTGATGAAATCACAGGAAAACATTACTCAGAATTTGTCTCAAAAAACAATCCAAAGAAATTAGTTCAGTGTGTTTTACCATCAACTTTAAAAGGAGGATGGACAGGCGAATTATATCACACAAAAAAAACAGGACAAGAATTTCCTGTCTCCCTATCAACATCATTAATAAGAGACGATGCTGGTAAACCAATAGCATTTGTAAGTGTATCAGCTGATATTTCAGAACGTAAAAAAGCAGAAAACGATTTACAATCTGCAGAACAAAAACTTCGCGAAATAGTTGAACACAGTTCAAACTTGTTTTATTCTCATACCAATAAACATGTATTAACTTTTGTAAGCCCGCAAAGTCGTTATTTTTTGGGTTGTGAACCTGAAGAAGCCAAAACCCGATGGACCGAGTTTGTTACTGACAACCCAGTTAACAAAAAAGGTTTTGAAAAATCTCAACTTGCTATAGAGACAGGACAGACCCAGATTCCATACGAGCTTGAGCTAAAAACAAAAGATGGTAGAATAATATGGGTAGAAGTGAATGAAGCACCTATTTTAGAGAACGGAAAAACAGTTGCAGTTGTAGGAGCACTAATTGATATTACTGATAGGAAGATGGCAGCAGAGAAATTAATACAATCTGAAGAAAACTACCGGGGTATATTCGATAATGCCAGTGATGCGATTTATTTACAGGATATCGAAGGACGATTTATTGAGGTCAGCCAGGGAGCAGTTGCTATGTACGGTTATGATAAAGATTTTTTTATTGGAAAAACACCTGAGGTTTTATCAGCACCTGGTAAAAATGATTTAAATAAAATAATGAATCAATTTCAAGCAGCACTTGATGGTAAACCTCAACGATTTGAATTTTGGGGTAAAAAGAAAGATGGGACAATATTCCCCAAATTAGTCAGAGTTCAAAAAGGTAATTACTTTGGTGAAGATGTGTTAATTACATTTGCCTTGGATATAACTGAACGAAAACAGATTGAGGATGAACTGCGTAAAAGTGAGGAACGTTTCCGTTCACTAATTGAAAACATGCTTGAAGCAGCATTGATAATAGACTTAACTGGAAAAATTTTATTTGCAAATATGAGCGCAGCAAAAATAGTCGGATTAAAATCTCCCGAGGAGGGTATAGGAAAAAAAGTTTTCGATTTTCTACACCCAGATTTTATTGCACCTGTTCTTCAGGTTCTTGCAAAAGCACGTAATAAAGATGAGCCTTTGATGGATGAATATATGATCTCAACTATTGATAGCGAAGTAAAATGGGTAGAAAGCCTTGGATCAAAGATTAGTTTTGAAGATAATCTTGCGATATTACTAACTTTAAGGGATGTAACAGATCGGAAAAATTCTGAAATAGAGCTAATGGAAGCGAAGGAAAGAGCTGAAGAGATGAGTAAAATAAAATCTAGTTTTCTTGCAAATATGAGCCACGAGCTAAGAACACCGCTTGTTGGTATTATGGGATTTGCTGAATTGCTCAAAGATGAACTTAGCGATGAAAGCTATATTGGGATGGCTGATAAAATATTAATAAGCGGTAATAGATTAATGGATACGCTTAACTCCCTATTGGATCTTTCCCGGATAGAAGCAAACAGGATTGATCTCAACTTCCGAACCAAAAATGTTGCAGCAATGCTAAAAACTCAGGTTGAATTATTTAAAGCGTACGCACAGAGAAAAAATTTATATCTTAAAACCAACATTCCTAATGAAGGGATTTATATTCTTGCCGATGAACAAATATTCAGACAAATTCTGAACAATCTTGTAAACAATGCACTGAAGTATACAGATCGCGGAGGCGTGACAATTACTGTCGATAAAATAAATTCAGACTCAATAGGTTTTGCACGGATAAAAGTAGAGGACACAGGTATCGGAATTCCAAAAGAGAGTTTACACACAATATTTCATGAATTTAGGCAGGTTAGTGAAGGTTTTAATCGCCACTTTGAAGGAACCGGTCTTGGTTTAACCATTACGAAAAAATTTGTTAAAATTATGAGCGGAACAGTTTCTGTTGACAGCAATGTTGGTAAAGGCTCTGTTTTTACACTGTTGTTTCCGCTAGTAAAAACATCGGAAATAAGAGAAGAAATACTATCTTCACCACAATTAAACACTGATGAAAGAAATAACGGACACGATCCTGCAAATCTTTCTAAAATATTAGTTGTTGAAAACGACGACGCAAGTAAAGAGGTAACGAGACTTTTCTTAAGAAATTTGTACGAACTGGATTTTGCAGCTGATGGTGAAACCGCCGTTAATCTTGCTGCTTCAAATCACTACGATATAATTTTGATGGATATAAACCTTGGTTTGGGAATGAGCGGACTTGATGCTGCAATAGAAATCAGAAACATTAACGGCTATTCTTGCGTTCCAATTGTTGCTTTAACTGCATTTGCAATGCGCGGAGATAGAGAAGAATTTTTAAATGCTGGTTGCACACACTATTTATCAAAGCCATTTACAAAAGAAAAAATTGTTGAATTGTTAAAAGAAATTTCGAAGCAAAACGGAAAAGAAGTTACTTAACGTAAACGGATTTAATGTTTACGAATTCTCTAATTCCAAAAACAGAAAGTTCCCTTCCATAGCCTGATTCTTTTATTCCACCAAAAGGCAGTCGCGGATCGGATTTAACAAAAGCATTAACAAAACAACTTCCCGCATTTAATTTTTCTTTGGCTATTTTTTCTGCTTTATTGGCATCTGATGAAAAAATTGCAGCTCCAAGACCAAAACTTGAATTGTTTGCAATTTCTAAAGAATCATCTAAGTCTTTAGCTTTTATTAATGCAGCAACAGGACCAAATAGTTCTTCATCGTACGCAGGCATTCCTTTTTTTATATTAGACAGGACAGTTGCCGGATAGAATGCACCTTTTCTTTCTGGAATTTCTCCACCTAAAAGCAGATTAGCTCCAATTTCAATTGATTTTTTAACTTGTTCGTGAAGCTCATCTCTCAATTGTAAACTTGCTTGAGGTCCCAAATCGTTTTGTTCATCAAATGGATCACCCATATTTTTTGAATTCATTTTTTCAACGAACAGCTTTTCAAATTCATTGTAAATTTTTTCAACAGCAATAAATCGTTTTGCAGCAATACAGCTTTGCCCTCCATTAATCAATCTAGAATTAACACAAGTATCCGCTGCTAATTCCAAATCAGCATCTTCTAATATTAAGTAAGGATCGCTGCCACCGAGTTCCATCACTGTTTTTTTCAAAACTGAGCCTGCAGTTTTTGCAACTGATTTTCCAGCAGGAACACTTCCGGTTAATGTAACAGCTTTCACTTTATCATTTCTAATTACTTTTTCCATTTGTGATGACGGCAGCAAAATTGTTCTGAATATATGATCAAGAAAACCGGCTTTCCTGAAAACATCTTCTATAGCTAAAGCACATCCCGAAACATTTGAAGCATGCTTTAAAATTCCACCGTTGCCTGCCATTAAGTTTGGTACCGCAAATCTGAAGACCTGCCAGAAAGGAAAATTCCATGGCATTACAGCAAGTACAACCCCGAAGGGTTGAAAAGACACATAACTTTTTGATGCATCAGTTTTAATGATTTCATCAGTTAAAAATTTCTCGGCATTCTCTGCGTAGTATTCGCAAACCCATGCACACTTTTCAACCTCTGATCGGGACTGCACAATGGGCTTACCCATTTCATCAGTCATTAGTTTTGAGTACTCATCAATATTTTCAGCTAATACATTTGCAGCCTTCTGCATTAATTTTGAGCGTAAATCGAAGTTGGTATTCTTCCACTGGTTATGTGCAGTATCAGTTAATTCTAATATTGAATTAACTTCATCTGACTGCATAATTGGAAAAGTACTAATTGTTTTTTCTGTTGCAGGATTTATTGATTTAAGCATTTTTCTCTCTTTTGTTCAACGAATCCATATTTATTTTTTATTTGATCTTTTTAATTGTAACAATTGTAATATCATCAGTATACTTTCCGTTTTTCGAAAATCTAATTACATCATCCAGTATAGCCAGAGCGATTTCTTTTGAAGATAAATTTTTTAAATCCTTCAGTTTTTTTATTAGTCTTTCTTCACCGTACTGTTCAAATTTTTTATTAGCAGCTTCGGTAATGCCATCAGAAAATAACAACAAGATATCTCCCTTTGAAAAATTCACACTTTCAAGATAATATTTTGCATTGGGTGCAGGACCAAGTACAGGTCCTGTAGGGTTTAGTAATTCAATTTCGCCGGTATCAGATTTCAGAAAAATGGGTGGATTATGTCCGGCATTTGAATACAGAAAAAGACCGCCTGTGTGAGTAGTCAGTTCACCATAAAAAAGAGATGTAAACTTATCGTCTTCAAAAATTTTATTAACAAGTTCGTTCATTCTTTTCATAAGTGAAGCGATTTTTATCTCAAAACTACTTGCCATTCGTAGTGCACCTGAAATATACATTGCTTCAGCAGCTGCTCCCACACCTTTGCTTGCAGCATCACCAATTGCAACACCCAAACGTTCACCCTCATCACTATGTTCCAGGTAATCAAAAAAATCACCGCCTACAATTTCCGCAGGCTGAGTAATGCCGTAAAGCTCATAATCGTGAAAGTTGTATTCATGCTCCGGAAGAATGCTCTTTTGAAGGTGCCGGGCTTTATCAATATCTGCTCTAAGATGACTCACACTTGCAGAAGATCTTATTTGCTTAATTTTTGAAGTTAGCGCCGTGGCAATAATATTCAAATTAAGTAAAAAAGATTCATTTAAGTTTTCGCTGTTAAGTGCAAGTAAGTATTCGTAATAATATTTTTCATCTATTTTAATCCTGCTGCCCACACCCGATGCAGAATATTTAAAGATACCTTTTTCCCTAAGAGCAGTAATAGTTTCTTTTCCTAAAATTGTTCTTTGCTTGGCAACCAGATCTAAAACTTTATACCTTGTAATATCAATGCGGAAACTACTATCAATTTTCTCAATGTTACCGATTTGATAAAGAAGTTTATAAGATTTTTTTGATTCATCAAGTTTCCAAATTCTTCCACCCGTTACATCAAT
This sequence comes from Ignavibacteriaceae bacterium, assembly GCA_013042995.1. Classification (GTDB taxonomy): domain Bacteria; phylum Bacteroidota; class Ignavibacteria; order Ignavibacteriales; family Ignavibacteriaceae; genus IGN2. The sequence continues at coordinate 17,614 of JABDPB010000096.1, forward strand.
ATTTTCGTTTGCTATAATACCCTCAACTGTATTTATTAGCATATCCTCTGCGGATTTAAACTTTCCGGAGGCAATGGTTTCAACAAGCTTATGTAATTTTCTCTGATCCATTTTTTACTCTGAATAAAAATCTATCATTTGCTGAATTGCTCTTTTACATACAGGACAGAAATTATCAACAACAATTGATTTCATAGTACAATCATGTCGGGGTCTGTAAATTCCTTTTTCCATGTAGCCGCCGCCTTCAAAAGCACCGACTTTACCTTTATACTCTTCCGCATCGGGAGTCGGGATGGGTGTATCATCATCAACCAAATTTTTCCACTTCGATTCAAAATCGACCAAAGTAGTAAGATTCGGGTCCAGAGGTTCTATATCCAATGGATAAAAATTTTGGTAAGCAACATCCGATGTGTAATATTCATCTGCGAGGGAAGCAAATCCGTGCCCAAACTCGTGAACAAAAACAAATTCAGAATATTCATTATCATTTACGCAGGTAGAATAGTGATTATATATTGACCCACCGCCGTACTTATCCGAATTAACTAAAATAAATATCTGATCGTAAGGCGCATTTGAAGCTATGTTCCTTAGAGTTTTGTTGTCATAAGTCATTAAATATCTATCAAGATCGAATGTGTAGAAAGTAGAATTAACCAGAGTTTTTCTCCAACGATCTTCTGCCGGAATATCCGTGCCGGATTCGGCAGAGGGTGCTTCAATTCCCCAAATGTTAAACTTCTCTTTGTTTTCTCTAAACGGCGAACTGTTAAAAAGATAGCCCGCAAACTTTCGGCAGTCTTCTTCAAAGAGACTCATTTCCTTGCTAGTGTAACCTTCTGGAATGATGACAATATCTACTTTTTCAGAAGGATTACCAGAATTTACCACCTCAAAGCTTGAGTATTCATTCACTCTTTCAGTTTTAATAAAATAGTTTTCAGGATCAACTCTATACTCAAATTTTTCAATCAATTCATTTTTCTTGTTATGTTCATAAAATTTTACAACCGCCGATTTCTTAGGATACGGAAATGTGACTGTTTCAATAAAAGTTTTTACTGTTTGTTTTGCTTCATCTGTAGTTTGCCATTCTCCAAATAATGTTGAATAACCTCTTGAGTAAATAAGCTTATTTGTTGCAGAATCATAAACCTCAAACCTGTACTTGCCATAAGGAAATTTATCAATCAAGTTAACTTTTGATCCGCCCCAATATGGTTCTTCAATCAATTCACCAATTGAATAAAATGAATTCACACTATCACCAGTGTGAAAATAATCCAGCCGTAAAGTTTTATCCTCAAAAAAATCATTAAAAATATTTTGAGGGCAAACAGCAGTTGTAAGAAGCAGAAACAGAATAACTGATTTCATCTTAATTCCTGAATTTATTGGGGAAAATTATATTACACAAAGATATGGTTTTTGGCTGATTTACATTCAAAAACTGTACAAACGGTTCTTAGTAGTTGATGATGTTTTTATAATTTCCGTGAGCCTGGTTTTATTGGCTTTGAACCTGAATTGCAAAGCGGGCATTCTTCCGGTGGATATGATGCAACATTCATTTTAAGTGCACTGAATTGCGGAAAACCGAAATTGACTTTACCATTGCTTCTGTCTACGATAAATCCAATGCCTGCTACATCTGCATTGTTGTTTTTAACAATATCAATAACCTCAAAAACTGATCCTCCGGTTGTAACGACATCTTCACATACTAATACTTTTTCGTTTTTATCTAAAGAAAAGCCTCTTCGTAAAGTTAATTTACCATCTTCCCTTTCAGCAAAAACAAAACGTTTGTTTAGTTGCCTTGATACTTCCTGCCCAACAACCAATCCTCCAATTGCAGGCGAAATTACCGTATCAATTTCAGCTTCCTTAAATCTATCGACAATCATTGTACACAGTTTTTCAGTGTGATCAGGATACTGTAAAATTTTTGCACATTGAAAATATTTATCGCTGTGTCTGCCGGAAGTTAAAAGGAAATGTCCGGTTAAAAGCGCTTCTGATTTTTTGAACACATCAAGAATTTGGGTTTCAGTCATTATATTTAAATGTTTTCAAGTTTTACGGCGAGTTGAAAATCTTTTTCAGTTACTCCCCCTTCGCTGTGAGTTGATACAGTTATTTTAACTTTATTCCACGAATGCATTAATATGTGGGGATGATGATTCATTTCTTCCGCAATAGCACCAATTTTATTAACAAAAGACAGAGCTTCAGCAAAATCTTTTAATTGATACTCTTTCCCGATTTGATTACTAGAAAAATTCCAGCCAGTAATTGAAGCTAATTTATTTTTAATTTCACTATCATTTAATACAGCCAAGTGAAACCTCCTTTACTAAAAATTAGTTATAAAAAAAGCGCACATTAATGTACGCTTATAACAAATTGTTTTTGTTGGCGATTAAGCTCCTTCAATTTGCCCGGGAGTTTTAGTTTCTTCGCCAGAATCAGAAATCTCTGCAGCTTCATCATAAAAAACCAATTCTTCTGCACCTTCAACATGCTTAGCTATTATTTTAGTTCCTTCTTTAAATGATCCGCGCAGAATTTCTTCAGCGAGTGGATCTTCAACATACTTTTGAATTGCTCTTCGTAATGGTCTTGCTCCAAACTTTTCATCATAGCCTTTCTCAACCAAAAACTCTTTGGACGTTTGGTCAAGAACGAGATCCATTTTATTTTCTTCGAGATTTTTGTAAAGATCTTTTATCTCGATGCCTATAATCTCCATTATATCTTCTTTATCCAGTTTTCTAAAAACAATTGTATCATCTATCCTGTTTAAAAATTCAGGATTAAACAATTTTTTCATTGCATCTTCAACAGTATCCTTCATCTTTTCATAGTGGTTTTTCTCTTCCCCATCACCAAAACCAAAGGAACTGATATCTTTGATATCTTTAGTCCCAACGTTAGAAGTCATAATAATTATTGTATTACGAAAATCAACTTTCCTTCCAAGGCTATCAGTCAAAATTCCATCATCGAGAACCTGAAGAAGAATGCTAAAAATATCCGGATGTGCTTTTTCAATCTCATCGAATAAAACTACGGAATAAGGTTTTCTTCTTACTTTTTCAGTAAGCTGTCCGCCTTCTTCATAACCAACGTATCCGGGAGGGGCACCTACAAGTCTTGAAAGAGAAAACTTCTCCATATACTCGCTCATATCTATTCTAACAAGAGAGTCTTCAGAATCGAAAAGATAACGAGCAAGGGCTTTGCATAGTTCAGTTTTCCCAACGCCTGTTGGACCAAGAAAAATAAAGCTACCGATTGGTCTGTTAGGATTTTTTAATCCAGCACGTGTTCTCCTGATTGCTTTGGTTAATTTAATAATTGCTTCACCCTGACCAACAATGTGTTCTTTCAATGAATCTTCCATTTTAAGTAATTTATCAGATTCAGTTTGTGCAATTCTATTTACTGGAATACCAGTCATCATTGCTACTACCGTTGCAATATCATCTTCTGTTACATCGTGAACTATATCTTTAGTTTTAGCATCCCATTCTCTTTTAGCTAGTTCAAGATCCGCCTGTAGATTTCTTTCTTTGTCTCTCAATCTTGCAGCTTCCTCATAATCCTGCCTTTTAACAACAGCAGCCTTTTCACGTCTTACCTGTTCAATTTCATCCTCTAAATCAAGAATGTCCTGCGGAACTTCAAAATTTCCCATGTGAACACGCGAACCTGCTTCATCTAAAACGTCTATTGCTTTGTCAGGAAGATGCCTGTCCGTTATATACCTGTTGCTTAATTTAACGGTAGAGTCAACAGCATCTTCAGAATATTTTACGTGATGGTGTTCTTCATACTTGAATTTAATTTTATCTAAGATTTGTCTTGTTTCTTCATAAGTGGGAGGATCAACCATAACTTTCTGGAATCTTCTATCAAGTGCTCCATCTGTTTCAACATATTTTCTGTACTCATCAAGGGTTGTTGCTCCAATACACTGAATATCACCGCGTGAAAGAGCAGGTTTGAACATATTTGACGCATCGAGAGAGCCTGATGCACCTCCAGCACCTACAATTGTATGAAGCTCATCAATAAAGAGAATAACTTCGCTAGCTTTTTCAAGTTCATTCATCAATGCTTTCATTCTTTCCTCGAATTGCCCACGGTATTTTGTTCCCGCAACAAGTCCTGCCAAATCCAAAGTTACAACTCTTTTATCCTGTAAAATTCTTGGCACTTTCTTTTGGACTATCCGCAGAGCTAAGCCCTCTGCAATTGCAGTTTTTCCAACACCGGGCTCGCCTATTAAAACTGGATTATTCTTTTTTCTCCTGCTTAATATTTGTGCAACTCTTTCAATTTCTTTTTCTCTTCCAACGACCGGATCAAGTTTATCATCTGAAGCAAGTTTTGTTAAATCTCTCCCAAAATTATCAAGCACAGGTGTTTTTGTTTTATCAGATTTTCTATCAGGCGGTGCTGTTTTTGGTCCACCGGTATCTTTCGATCCTTTACTGCTTAGCAGTGAATTTAATTCTGAGCGTGCTGTGTCGTAAGTAACATTAAATTGATGAAGTATTTGTGTGGCAATATTATCTTCATCTCTTAATAACGAAAGTAGAAGATGTTCAGTTCCGATAACTTCAGCCTTATAAATTTTAGATTCTATTTGTGTAATCTTTAAAACTTTTTCTGCTTGCTTTGTGAGAGGAATGTTTCCTATGGTTAAAGTTCCTCCTGAGGTGCGCACCGTATCTTCAATTGCTTTTTTAAGTTTCATAAGATCGCAATCAAGATTTCTAAGAATTCTTACAGCAACACCTTGCCCTTCACGTATAATTCCAAGAAGTAGATGTTCTGTTCCAATATAGTCATGCCCTAATCGAAGTGCTTCTTCGCGGCTTAACCTAATTACATCTTGTAGTCTATCCGAAAAATTTCCGTCCATTTATTTTCCTTAAATCCTTTTTATTAATTAAACAGATAATTGTGACAAAAGTTCAACTAATATAAACATATAATTTAGGAATAATTCAAATTATTGCTTATTTACTAAGTAATTTTATCCCTCATTCTCGCAAATTTCAACATATTTTGTTGGTTGCACTCATGATAAGAGACAAAAAGTATACCATCATACAGATAAATTTATCGCTTATTTTGAACTTAAATTCAATTTTTAGATTTTCTAAAATCAGTTAATAATGATAGAACTTCCGTCAAATAGACATTCTGTCATCAATTAAATGTTTGCGGCTTGCTTTAATGACAAAAAAACAGAATTGGAAAGGAAAAATTACAACCAATAAAATTGTTTAAGAAACAACTATATTAACGATTCATTTCAATAAGAATATTTCAAATAGAGTATAAATTGGAGTAAAAAATGGAAGCATTAACAGGATTATCACTTGTTATTATAATTGGCGTAGCACTATTCCTTATTCTAGTTCTGTATTTCATTCCCGTGCGGCTTTACATCGCTGCAATATCGTCGGGTGTACGAATAAGAATCTTTAAAGATTTAATTGGAATGAGATTAAGAAGAGTGCCACCAAGCATAATTGTAGATAGCATGATAAATGCAACAAAAGCTGGTATTGATGTCCATCAAGGATTACTTGAAGCCCATCATCTGGCTGGAGGCAATGTTAAAAAAGTTGTCGCCGCATTAATCTCAGCAGATAAAGCAAATATTGATCTCCCTTTTGAACGAGCTGCTGCAATAGATCTTGCAGGAAGAGATGTGCTTGACGCAGTTAAAATGTCTGTATTACCAAATGTAATCGAAACTCCACTAGTTGCTGCTGTTGCTAAAGACGGAATTCAATTAAAAGCGATTGCTAGAGTTACCGTTCGTGCAAACATAGATAGGTTAGTTGGAGGTGCAACGGAGGCTACAATTCTTGCAAGAGTAGGTGAAGGGATTGTTTCAACTATCGGCTCAAGCAATACTCACAAAGAAGTTCTCGAGAATCCCGATAGAATTTCTAAAAGTGTATTATCAAAAGGATTGGATTCGGGAACAGCATTTGAAATTCTATCCATTGATATTGCAGATGTTGATATCGGACAAAACATTGGTGCAATATTGCAGACTGATCAGGCAGAAGCAGATTTGAAAGTTGCTCGGGCAAAAGCTGAGGAAAGAAGAGCTGCTGCAGTTGCAACTGAGCAGGAGAATGTTGCTGAAGTTTCTAAGCAGCGTGCACGTGTTGTTGAAGCAGAAGCAGAGGTTCCGAGAGCTATGGCAGAAGCATTTAGATCAGGCAGGCTTGGAATTATGGATTACTATCAATTGAAAAATATTCAAGCTGATACAGATATGAGAGATGCAATAGCAAAGCCAGAGGATAAGAAGAAAGAGCAATAATGGATAATTTTTTTGAAATATTAATCTACGTACTTATAATTATAAGTTTTCTCAGTGGTCTTTTCAAGAAAAAAAATAAAAAGAAGAGACCGCCACTTCAAAGACCTCAAACCCAGGATTCAGTTGATAGTGAACCGGTAGCAGTTCAAACTCCGCGAAAGGAAGAATATGATGTCCTGAAAGAGATTGAGGATTTCTTTAAAGTAGGTGATGAAAAAACTGAAGCAAAACCACAGCAAACATCATTGCCTAAAACAGAAGAAAGAGTTAGTTATAAAGAACACATTGATTCAGATCAATGGCATCAGCCAACAGCTTCCGAACATAAATACACAGATGTATGGAAGAAAAAAGAAAAGGAAGTAGAGGTTAAAAAATCTAAAATTGATTCTGAGATTGAACAGCAGGCAGTTGAATTTGAGAAACATTTAAAGCGCAACAAATCAGCTAAGAGGGAAATAAGCAGTAAAATAAAAGAAAGACTTAAGAAACCAGCATCATTAAAGGACTATATAGTTATAGCAGAAATAATGGGCAAGCCAAAAGCTTTTCGTAGATGAACCAAAAAAAGTATAAGCTTAAAAGATTAGGTAAAGCCCCCTTTCAAAAAAAAATTGACGAAGACCGATTTTCAATTAATTATCAGCAGGAACTTAATGCTTCACAATATGAAGCTGTTTCGGCAGTTAACGGTGCATATTTAATTATTGCAGGTGCAGGTACTGGAAAAACCAGAACCCTTGTATACCGCGTTGCAAGATTGGTCGAGTCAGGTTACGATCCGAACTCCATTCTTCTTTTAACTTTTACCCGCAAAGCTGCAAATGAAATGCTAAAGCGTGCATCTGCTCTGCTTGATGACCGCTGTTCAAAAATTCGTGGCGGCACATTTCATTCCTTTGCAAATATTACACTGAGAAAATATTCCAAAGCTTTGGGCGTAGATTCTAATTTTACAATTCTCGATCAGGGCGACAATCAGGATATAATCAATTTAATCCGCTCACAGAAAGGACTAATTAGCAAAGAAAGAAGATTCCCCAAAAAAGAAACTTTAAATAAAGTTTTCAGTTTAAACGTAAATACAGAAAAGTCTGTTGAAGAAATTATTGAAGAAGAGTTCCCTCATTTTATATTGGAGCTCGATCAGATATTAGAAGTGCAGAAAATTTTCACCAGCTACAAGCGAAAAAATAATCTTCTCGATTATGATGATCTGTTAGTTTATTTAAGAGATTTTCTTTTAAGCGGAAATGCTGCTTCTAAAAAACTACTCTCTTCAATAAATTTTTTAATGGTTGATGAATACCAGGATACGAACAAACTGCAGGCTGATATTGTAAAAGGGCTTGCAGATCATAATGGAAATGTAATGGTAGTTGGTGATGATGCTCAGTCAATTTACTCCTTTCGAGGCGCAAACTTTAAAAATATTATCGAATTCCCGAAATTATTCCCTGATGCACAAATAATTAAAATAGAAGAAAACTACAGAAGCGTTCAGACTATTTTAGATTTTGCTAATCACGTTTATGATGGTGCCGTTGAAAAATACACAAAGGTTCTTTACACTCAGAAAACCGGTGGAGAATTACCGATTATAGTAGCAGCTGCAAATGAAAATATGCAATCCAGATTTATAGTTGAAAAAATTTTAGACCTAAATGAGCAAGGAGTGAATTTAAATGAAATGGCTGTTCTTTTCCGTTCGTCCTTTTTCTCTTTCGATTTAGAAATTGAATTGGCGAAAGCCGGAATTCCTTTTCAAAAATTTGGTGGCATAAAATTCATCGAAACTGCTCACGTTAAAGATGTGCTTGCATTTTTACGAATCGCATCCAATCCGAGGGATATCGTAAGCTGGTACAGAGTTTTGCTTTTGCATGAAGGTGTGGGACCTAAAACAGCCCAAAGAGTATTGGATGAACTAGCCAATGCAAAAATTTCAATTGAAAATAACCCAGGCAATAAAAAAGAATTTTCATTTGAAAAACTGAAAGATCTTTTTGTTTTCCTTTATAAACTTCATACTGCCGATGCACCACCATCGGAAAGAATTGGGATGGTTTTCGATTATTTCTATCCTCTTTTCAAAAATAAATACGATGATTATCATAAAAGGAATAAAGACCTTGAAACTCTGCAGAATATTTCGGAAAATTACCGGTCATTGGATTCGTTTTTAGCCGACATGGCTATTGAGCCAATAATAGACAGCGTAACTGACATCAGTGAAACAGATAAAGAAGATGATTTCTTAACACTTTCCACAATTCACTCAGCAAAAGGATTGGAATGGCATTCTGTTTTTGTCATTCACGCAGTAGAGGGTTACTTCCCTTCCATACGAGCGGCGGAGAGTCTGGAGTCATTGGAGGAGGAGAGAAGATTGATGTACGTTGCCTCAACTCGTGCGAAGCAAAACCTCTTTGTTACTTATCCTATGCATATGTATAACAGGATTGACGGTATAACACTCTCAAAACCTTCACGCTTTATTTCAGAAATTTCAACCGACAAGGCACAGGGCTGGCTGGTGGAGGATGAGTTTTAAATTAAAAATCCCCACCTAAATATTAAGCAGGGATTAGTAAAAAACATTTATAACAAGTTATTTTAAAAGCAACATCTTTTTTGTTTCCACTATGTCTCCTACTGAAACCTTATAATAATAAACACCACTA